>JBKPPO010000001.1:0-16971 GCA_046733635.1 Pseudomonadota bacterium
CATACGAGATCATACTTGAAGTCTCGTGGGCTCGGAGATGTGTATAAGAGACAGGGATACGGGTGATGGCTTCGCCACCGCCTTCGGCGTGCTGGGCAACGTGGGGTTCTATCTCGCCGCGTTGCGACGGCATGAGCTCACGAATCCGGCGCGCGAGGAGAAATCGCCGTTTCCCGAGGCGTCGTCGCTTGCGATGCACGTGGGCGCAGCGCTCGGCATGGCGCCGCGCTTCTCCACTGCGCACATCGCGCACCTGAACTTCGCGCAAGCGGGCGTGCGCAAGAGTTTCACCACGTTGCCCGACGAGATCCTGTTCATCGACGAGAACACGCGCGGCATCATGCTGCTGCAGCTCGCGGCGGATGCGTTGACCAAGGTGGTGCCGCTCGGCATCTCGAGTCCTCTCGTCGACGTGCCGTTCTCGGCTGCGCGTCATGCGCTCGAAGGCGTCGTCGAATCCAACGATCGGCTGTTCGCACAGCTCGACGTGGAGCGATTCTTCTATTCGGTGCGGCCCTACTACAAGCCGCATCGCGTGGGGCGGCAGGAGTATCGCGGCGCGAATGCCGGTGACTTCTCCGGCATCAACGAGCTCGACCTGCTGTTGGGCGTATGCCGCGCCAACGATCCGTACTACGCGCAACTGCTCGTCGACAAGATGTTGTTCATGCCGCCTGCGGACCAGGCGCGGCTGCGCGATTGCATGCGGCACGCGAGCTTTCTCGACGAGCTGCTGGCGCTCTCGGCAGAACACGCGGCGACGCCCTGGTTCCAGCGCAATGCGCGTGCCTACCTGGAACTTTGCGAGCTGTTCGGCCGCATCGCCGTACAGCACCATGACCAGCTCGTGAGGCGTTTCATCGAACATCCGGCTTCGGGAATGAACGAAGCCCATCTGGGCCATGTCACGGCGAGCGGTCCGCCGCTGCCGGTGTTGCTGCGTTCGCTGGAAGTATTGAGGGATCTGCGCGTGGCGGCGAAGCGCGAGGACATTTCTTCGCGCCACGAGGATTTCGCGCGGCTACGCGCCGTGCTTCACTAGTCCGTGCGGTCCTAGAGGTAGGTGACGAACCACTTGCGGATCTCTTCGCGCATCTCCGGTGTTTCCTGGTGGCCCACGTCGTAGCGCAGCAGCTTCCAGTGCTCGGGCTTGCCGGCCGCGGCGTAAGTCTTCCTGAGCTCCGTATCGATGACGTCGAGCCCCTTGGCCGGCGTGAGGTGATCCTGCGTTCCGGCCAGTGACAGGTGCGGACGCGGCGCGATCATCGCGTTCATCTGCGACGCCGTGAAATGATCCAGCAGATCCGGCACGTAGTAATAGATGCCATGACCCTTGAGGCCGCCCACCTCGACGAGCGTATGCCAGTCCGTGAGGCAGCAGATGTCCACGACCACCTTGAGCCGCGGGTCCAGCGCGCCCGCCCACTGCGCCGTGGAACTGCCCATGGACATGCCCACGGTGCCCAGGCGTTTGGCGTCCACGTCCGGACGCGTGACTAGATAGTCGACGGCCTTGAGCGCGTCGTAGACCATCATTCCCCAGAGCACGCGGCCCTTCCAGATCATCTCCTTGAACAGGTCGAGCTCGGCGCGGCCGGAGCGCTCGCCGAATATCCATGCGTCGAAGCACAACGCGTTGTACCCGAGCGAGGTCAGGAATTCGGCATAGGAGGGCGTTCCCAGATAGGAGCGTCCATCGACGAACTCCTGCTTGCCGATGGTGTAGCCGCCGCCATGAGAGTGATTGAACAGCACGGTCGGCAACTTGCCGCTGGCGTTCCTCGGCTTCGCGAAATAGGCGGGCGCTGCTTCCTCACCGTTGAGGTCGAGGATCAGCTTCTCGAGCACATAGCTGCCGCGGTCCTCGGTGGAGACGAGCTTGGCGCTCACCGGCCGGTTGCGTGGAGGAAGCTTGCCCATGAGCGAATACAAGTCGCCGCGCTGGGAATCCTCGTTCTTGAACATGCGCTTGATCGCCGTGGATCCCGGCTGCGAAGAAAGCAGCATCGTCCCGGCGCCGGCAGTCAACAGGGTGCGTCTTTTCATGCCGGGAATTTAATCCCGATCGAGCAGCAGGCACCAGTCCGCGCCGGATTCGTTTACAGGGACGCGGGCCGGTTGTTTAATCCACCATCGATTTTGCGCCTATGACACCGGGGGAACGGACGATGTATTCGATTGTGCGCACGCTGGCGCTGGCCGGAGCTTGTTTGGTCGCGATGGCTGGAACCGCCGCCGCGCAGTCGCAGGTTCCGGCCGCCGAGGCGCAGGCGGCGATGAAGCGCGCCACGCAGTTCATGGTCGAGAAAGTCTCGTATCGCGGCGGCTATCTCTGGAATTACCTGCCTGACATGTCCCGCCGCTGGGGCGAAATGGAAGCGCGCGAGACCATGATCTGGCTGCAGCCGCCCGGCACGTCGAGCATGGGCCACGTGTTCCTCGACGCGTACCACGCCACGGGCGACGAGTACTACTACCGCGCAGCCGAGCAGGTCGGTAACGCGCTCATCTGGGGCCAGCACCCGAGCGGCGGCTGGAACTACGTCGTGGATTTCGCAGGCGACCGCAGTTTGCGCGACTGGTACGAGACGGTCGGCAAGAACGCCTGGCGGCTCGAGGAGTTCCAGCATTACTACGGCAATGCCACGTTCGACGATCAGTCCACCACGGACGCAGCCCTGTTCCTGCTGCGGCTCTACATGGAGAAGCTGGATTCGCGCTATCGCGCGCCGGTGGAAAAGGCGATCCAGTTCGTGCTCGACAGCCAGTACCCCATAGGCGGCTGGCCGCAGCGATATCCGCTGAGCCAGGAATTCTCGAAGAAGGGCCTGGCTGACTACTCTTCTTATTTGACCTTCAACGACGATGTCTCCTGGGAGAACATCTCGTTCCTGCTGTCGTGTTACCAGGTGCTGGGCGAAAAGCGCCTGCTGGATCCCATCCACCGCGCGATGAACTTCTTCCTGGTGTCGCAGCAGGGCGCCCCGAATCCGGGCTGGTCGCTGCAGTACACGCTGGATCTCAAGCCCGCGGCAGCGCGCACCTACGAACCGCTGGCACTGACCACACACACCACCGCGAGCAACATCGGGCACCTGATCACGTTCTATGGGCTCACGGGCGATTCGCGCTATCTCGCGCGCGTGCCCGAGGCGCTCGACTGGCTCGACAAGGTGAAGCTCGCCAGGCCCGACGCCAGCGGCCGCACGCATCCCACGTTCGTCGAGCTCGGCACCAACAAGCCGCTGTACGTGCATCGGCGCGGCTCCAACGTGGCGAACGGCGAGTACTACTTCGACTACGATGCGAAGAACCCCATCGGCCACTATGGTCAGGCGCGCAAGATCGACACCGCGGGGCTGCGCAAGCGTTATCAGGCTGCGCTCGCGGCCGACGTGAAGACACTGACGAAGAACTCACCGCTGGTCGCGGGCGCCGGGCTCGTCGAACTACCCAGGTACTTCGCGGAGCGGTATGCGCCGCCCGTGGGAAAGAATCTGGAAGAGCAGGTGCGTGGTTCGATCGCCGGGCTCAATGCCACGGGATACTGGCCTGCGGCGCTCCCGCAGACCAGCCATCCCTACAAAGGACCGGCGAGCAAGAATCCCGTGTCAGGCGACTTCGGCGGCACGCATGTGGGCGACGAGACCGATACCTCGCCGTTCAATGACACGGCGAAGACGCCGTCCATTTCCACTGCCGAATACCTGCGCAACATGAACCTGCTGATCCACTGGATCACGCGGTGATGGGACAGGGGCTCACCACAGATACCGCGCCTGGAAGTTGATCTCGCTGCCTTCGAGCGGGCGCGCGAGCAACACACCGCCGGCGTCCGTGGCCGAGCCGAAGATGCGCGAATTGCTTTCGGTGAGGCCCAGTTCGTCGGTGATGTTCGTGCCGCGCAGCGCGAACTGCCAGTGTTCCCCTGCGTTCGCCGTGATGCCGAAATCCCAGGTGTAGTAAGAGCCGAGCTGCTGCAATCCCGACGGATCCTGCGTGTGGTCGCCGACGTGCGTGTATGTCACGAACGCTTCGAGGTCCGTCTCGCCCCAGGCGAATCGGTAGCTGGGCGTCAGCATGTAGCGCAGCTTGGGCTGGCGCTGCAGCTGCTGGCCTTCGACGGGCGCGCAGCCCGGGCCGGTGACGACGTTGTTGTACGGGAAGCAGCCGTCGTAGTCGGTGTATTCACCGTCCAGCCAATTGGCCACGAACTGCAGGCGGAAGTTGTCGCCCGGCGTCAGCGCGCCGATGAAGTTGATGCCGTTCGATTCGGAGCCGTACGTCAGCTCGTCACCCACGGGTACTCCCGCGCCATTGGTAGGCCGGTAGAGCAGGCCGGTGAAGTCGCGGAAATACGTGCTGATGTCCGCGTACAGCAGATCGTTCTGGAATTTGAAGCCGACCTCGTAGTTGCGGATCACCTGCATGGGCGCGGTCTCGCCTGTGAGCCGGCCGCGGATGCCATTGTCGAAATCCGAGAAGTGGCCGCCGCGGTTCACACGCGCGTAAGCGGACATGGACTCCGTGAAGCTGTAGTTGGCGCCGACGGTCCAGGAAGTGAAGTCCTCGTCGTAGTCCGTGACCGCGAAGGTGCCATCGCAGACCGGCACCGCATTGTTGTAGACGGTCAGCGGATTGGCGTCGAGGTCCACATTGGCCAGGTTGCAGACGCGGTTCGTGGCGTCCTGGTTCTCGAAGCGCACCGAGCCATCCAGAAGCCACTGACCTATGCGCCAGGAATCGGAGAGATACAGAGCGCGATTGAACGCATGGCCACGCTGCGTGATGTTGAAACCGCCATTGTCGAGGAAGCCCTGCTCATCCGTGCGCAGGAAGGTCTGCCCACCCGATAGATAGGACACGGTGATCGGCCGGGCATTCGGCTCGTTGGTCATGAGCATCTGATTGCCCAGCGCCCACTCGTCATCCATCTCGTAATACGCGAGATACAGGCCGATGGTGAGCGTGTTTCCCTCGAACAACTCCTTGCTCAGACGGAAGTCGTTGTTGAGGTTCATGAGTTCCTTGTGGATGCACCACCAGCCCTGGTTGATCACGCTCTGATCGCCCGCGACGGCGCCGCCGCCGACGAAGGTTGCGGTGGCGGAACCCGCCGGAAGACCCAGGCCGCCGAGTCCGGTCTCGATGTTGTAGAGCTTGTCCGTCAAAGAAGACGGGTTGGTGCCCGAGAACAACGCGTTGGTGTCCACGTCGCCCGCGTTGTGCAGGAACTTGTTGCTGATGGACCAGCCGTTCTCGAAATCGAGGTCGTAGTTGGCGCCGATGAAATACATCTCGGCGCCGCGGCCGTTGGCCAGGTCCGCGTTCGTGCCGCCGCCAGGATAACCGTCGAGCCGCACACGGCGGATCGCTTCGCTGTAGTAGGTGGACGTGAGCGGATCGAAGCCGGGATATTCGCTGAACCGATCGGTGCCCCGCTGGATCAGCGGGATCGGCGTGATGAACTGGTTCTTGTCGTCGAGCAGGCGCGCGTACAACGTGAGCTGCCCACGGTCGGTCTCGCGCTTCAGTGTGGCCGTGAGCTGGCCGCCCTCGTCGGCGGGGAACTGCGGATCGCGTACGCCATCCGACGTGCGCCAGAAGCCGCCGATGCTGCCGTACCAGTCGCCGCCCAGCGGAAATCCGTAGAAGCCGTCGAGCCTGTAGAGACTCTCGTCGCCGTAGGTGAGCCCCAAACTACCCGACGGTGTGTCGGTTCCGGTCTTCAGCAGGAAGTTGGACGTCGCGCCCATCTGCCCGCCGGCGAACACCACCGAGGGGCCACCTTGAAGGATCTCCACGGATCGCACGGTTTCATCCAGCCGAAAGATGCTCGTGGTTTCGAAGAACGACAGCGTGGGCATGCCGTACAGGGGCGAGCCCATGAGCTGCGTGGTGAAGTAGGGCGCGTCGCCGCCGCCGGGGAATCCGGCGATCTCGATGTTGGCGCCGGTCTGACCACCCGTCGATTCGGGCCACATACCGGGCGAGATCTTCAGCAAGTCTGCGGTGCTCTTCGGATTGACGCGGCGGATCTCTTCTTCCGTCGCCGTGACGATGTTGTAGCTCGCCTCGAGTTTCCTCACGCCTTCGGATGACGCGACACCCGTGACGACGATGGTTTCGAGCCCGGTGCCTTCCTCGCGTTCGGGTGGTGAGACCGCGTCCTGCGCGCGAATGGCCTCGGGAATCAAGGCGGTGGCCAGGGCGAGTGTGATGACGCTCGCGCGAGTGCTCACGCGCGGCAGAACTTTGATCGAAAACATGCTTCCCCCTGCATCGATGCTGTGGCGGAAAGTCCTCAGCTTCCTCCGGAGGCCGGGAAATGGCTGTGGCAACCGCGCGCGCCGTGACGTAAGCCATCACCCATAGGCGCAACAGCCGCATGCTTGCTGCGATGCATGCGCGCAGAATCGCGCCATGAATACGCCACTCCGCCGCGGCGCGGTCTTCGCGTGCGCCAGCCTGTTCGCCGTCGCCGTGTTCTCGCGCGAGCTCGCGGCCCCGCCGCCATCGCAGATCTACGGCGAACTGTTCCATCGCGTGCAGACCGAGCGACTGTTCCCTGACAGCAAGACTTTCGTGGACGCCACGCCCACGATGGCGCCCGCGGAAGTCATGACGCGCTACGAAGCGCAGAAGCAGCGCGCCGATTTCTCGCTGCGCAAATTCGTCGATGATCACTTCACGATTCCCGCCGCCGTGGCCAGCGACTTCCGCACCACGCGTGGCGAAGAACTGCGCGTGCACATCGACCGGCTCTGGCCGGCGCTCACGCGCGAGCCGCGCCGCACATCTGCTGCGGATTCATTGCTGCGTCTCACTACCCGGTACGTCGTCCCCGGTGGCCGATTCCGCGAGCTCTACTACTGGGATTCCTATTTCACGATGCTGGGCCTTCAGGCGGGCGGCAGGCACGATCTCGTGGCCGACATGGTGCAGACCTTCGCGGGGCTAATCGATGACTACGGTCATATCCCGAATGGCAGCCGTACCTACTACCTGAGCCGCGCGCAACCGCCGTTCTTCGCGGCGATGGTCGAGCTGCAGGCCGGTGAGGAGGGCCTCGCTGCGCTCGTGAAGCGCTTGCCGCAACTCGAGAGCGAATACGCGTTCTGGATGAACGGCGCCGACCAGGCCGCGGCGGGCAGCGCGTTCCGCCGCGTCGTCAAACTACCGGACGGAAGCGTGCTGAACCGCTATTGGGATGACCTGGCGATTCCGCGCGACGAAGCCTATGCCGAGGACCTCGAGACCGCACGCGCCAGCGGTCGGCCGGTAGCCGAGGTGTATCGGGATCTGCGCGCGGCCGCCGAAAGCGGCTGGGACTTCAGCTCGCGATGGCTCGAGGACGGGCGCACGCTTGCCACCATCCGCACCACGGATTTTCTGCCCGTGGATCTCAATAGCCTGCTCTATCAGCTCGAACTCACGATCGTGAAGGCTTGCCGCGCGGCGCAGCGCCCCGATTGCGTGAAGGATCTGCAGGCCCGGTCGAAGGCGCGCAGTGAGGCGATCGCGCGGTTGTTCTGGAGCGAGGAATCGGGCGCGTACGTGGACTACGACTGGAAGAAGCAGCGACGGTCCACGCATCTCACCGCCGCCACGGCGTTCCCGCTGTTCACCGATCTCGCCGACAAGACCCGCGCGCAGCGTGTGGCGCGCACGATTCGCGAGCGTCTGCTACAGCCGCATGGACTTGCGACCACGCTCGTCGACACCGGCCAGCAATGGGACGCGCCGAATGGCTGGGCGCCCTTGCAGTGGATCGCGATCGAAGGCCTGCGTCGGAACGGCGAGGGGAAGCTCGCTGGCGAGATCGCCGAGCGATGGCTGCGGGAGAACGCGCGCGTCTACTGCCAGACGGGCAAGCTGGTCGAGAAATACAACGTGCGCGAAGCCGGCAAGGGCGCGGGCGGCGAATATCCCGTGCAGGACGGATTCGGCTGGACCAATGGTGTGGTGCTGGCGCTGCTCGACCTTTATCCCGAGCTGGCAAAGCAGAAGTGGCAGTTCACGGGCGGCGCCTGCTCGGCGTCGGCGCCAACGTCGAAAGGCTGAGTGCCCTGCGATCAGTTTGCCGCATGAAGTAGCGGAAAACATTTCCTGCGTTTTCGGTTATGAGGCCATAGCCAGCCGAGCGTTGCCGCGTTGCGGCAGCGACGTTAGCTTTTGCGCCCTCCAGTCAAACCCTGTTATGAGGGCAACCGTTGTTGTCCTCATCGTTCATGAAGGAATCCCACATGCGCTCCTCGCACCGCGCCCCGGCCATCGCCGTCCGCAGCGCCCTGTCCGCCGCCATTGCCCTCGCTCTGGCCGCTCCCTCCCCAGCCCAGGAATCACCGGGCGAAGACGAGAACCTCGAGATCGTCGTCACGGCTTCGCGCGCGCGGGCCGAGTCGCCGCTCGAGACCACGGTTCCCGTCGACGTGGTCGACGCGCAGAGCATCGCTGCCGCGGGCGCCCTCGGTGGCGAACTCGCGCAGACGCTGCAGGTGCTCGTGCCGTCGTTCAATCTTTCGCGCCAGTCGAACTCCGGATCGGCCGATCTCGTTCGTCCGGCGCAGTTGCGCGGACTCAGTCCCGACCAGGTGCTGGTGCTCGTGAATGGCAAGCGCCGCCACACCACGTCGATCACGACCATCGAGGCGAAGATCGGCCGCGGCACCGCGCCCGTGGATTTCAATTCGATTCCGACCAATGCCATCAAGCGCATCGAAGTACTGCGGGATGGCGCGGGCGCGCAGTACGGCTCGGATGCGATCGCGGGTGTGATCAACGTGATCCTCGATGACCGCGCCGAAGGCTTCGACGCCGCGCTGAGCTATGGTCAGCACTTCACCGACTTCGATCCCATCGACGACAGCATCGAGGACGGCGGTACCACCACCGCGCAGTTGTCCTTCGGCACGGGCATCGGCGCGGATGGCTTCCTGCGCGCAGGCGTGGAGTATCGCGATCGCGCCGGCACGAACCGCTCGGGCTTCGACCAGGTACCGTTCTTCGAGGATGGCGCCAACATTCCGCTGGTCGGCGGACAACGGAACTACAAGCCCGGCGACTCGGCCACCGAAGACCTCAACCTCTGGATCAACGCCGAAGCGACGCTGGGTAGTTTGCGCAGTTACGGCTTCGCCACGTTCAGCTCGCGCGATGTCGAGGGCACCGGGTTCTTCCGGTATCCCGTGTCGTCGGCGAACATCCCCTCGGTGTACCCCGACGGTTATCGCCCGATCACGACCGGTGAGAATCGCGATTTCTCGCTGACCAAGGGATTTCGCGGCGAGGCCGGCGTGTGGAACTGGGATGGCAGCCTTTCCTATGGCCGCAACACCTTCGAGCAGGGCGTGCGCCGGTCGATCAATCCTTCGCTGGGCGCCAGCAGTCCGCGCTCTTTCCACTCCGGCAAGACGGAGAACGAACTGCTGAGCCTCAACTTCGATCTCAGGCGGGAAGTCGATCTCGCCGCGGGCGCGAGTTTCGCCACGGGTCTCGAGTGGCGTCGCGAAGCCTGGCAGAGTCATGCCGGCGATCCGGAATCCTATGCGGCGGGCCCTTTCGCAGATGCGCCGGATTTCCTGGCGATCGGCGCGCAAGCCGGTGGCGGGCTGCGGCCCGAGGAAACCCGCGATCTCGATCGCGACGTGATCTCGGTGTACGGCGAGTTCTCGGTGGACCTCACCGACACCTTCAAGGTGGATCTCGCTACCCGCCTCGAAGACTACGATGACTTCGGCAACACCGCCGCCGGCAAGCTGGCGGCGCGCTGGGAGTTCACCCCGGGTTACGCGCTGCGTGCCGCGGTGTCGAACAGCCTGCGCGCGCCGTCGCTGGTGCAGCTCGGATTCGGCACGTCTTCCACCTCGTTCGGCGCCGGCGGACAGCTCGCCACCGTGAACACGCTGCCCGTGGATGATCCGCTCGCGCAGGCGCTCGGCGCGCAGCCGCTGGACGAGGAAACCTCGCTGAATCTGAGCCTCGGCCTCGCGGCGCGCATCAACGAGAGTTTCAGCGTCACGCTGGACGCGTTCCGCACCGACGTGGACGACCGCATCACGTTGAGCGAGCGCGTGGACTGCGTGCCCGGCAACGTGCCCGCGGCCGCGCTCGCGCTCTGCACGACGCGCAACATCAACGCCGCGAACTTCTTCACCAATGCGGTGAACACGCGCACCGAGGGCGTGGAGCTCGTTGCCAACTACAACACCGATCTCGCGGGCGGAAAGTTCGACCTCACCTTGGGCTATTCGACGGCGGACACCGAGATCCGCAGCGTGAACGATCCGGCCGTGGCCGGCGTGATCCTCGTCGGTGTCGAAGAGACGAACACGATCGTCGGCGCGGCGCCGGATGAGAAGGCCACGCTGAATGCGCTGTGGCAGGGCGAAAAGCTCTCGCTGCTGGCGCGGCTGAACCATTACGGTGAGACCACGCGCGTATTCAATTTCGGCGGCGGCTTCGAGCCCGAACAAACGTATGGTTCGAAGGTGCAGGTGGACGCCGAAATCGGCTACCGTCTGGGGCCCGTGCAGATTTACGCAGGCGCCAGCAACCTGCTGGACGAGTACCCCGACGAGTCGATCCTGGACATCTCCTATTTCGGCAACTTCCCCTATGACGTCCTCTCGCCCATCGGCTTCAACGGTCGCTTCGTCTACGGCGGACTGCGCGCTTCCTTCTGACAACGACGCGGACGCGGTTCCGCAACGCCACGTCAGCATCCTGTATGTGGTGATGGTCGCGGTGGCGATGGTGGTGGGCGCCGGGATATTCCGGTCGCCCGCCACGATTGCCGAAAACGCGGGATCGGCATTCTGGTTCTTCTCGGCCTGGATCGCCGGTGGTTTGATCACGCTGGCAGGCGCGTTGTGCTTCGCCGAGCTCGCCACGATGCTGCCGAGCGCCGGCGGCGATTATCACTTCCTCAAGACCACCTACGGGCGCAACACCGCCTTCCTGTTCGCGTGGGCGCGATTCGCGGTGATCAACACAGGATCGCTGGCGTTGCTCGGATTCGTGCTGGGCGACTACGCCAACGCGATCTGGTCGCTCGGTCCGCACGGCTCGTCCTGGTACGCGCTCATCACCATCGTGGCGATGACGTTGTTCAATCTCAAAGGCCTGTACACCGGGCAAAGCGCGGACTACGCCATGACCGGGCTCGAAGTCGTGGGCTTGCTCATCGTCTTCGCGGCCGGTGTGGCGCTCGTGATCGCGGGCGCGCCGCCGCTCGCGCCCGAAACGGTGGCGGCGCCCGGCATGCCGGGCACCTTCGGCCTGGCGCTGCTGTTCGTGTTGTTCGCGTTCAGCGGCTGGAGCGAAGTGTCCACACTTTCCGCCGAGGTGCGCGACGAACGCCGCGGCATGCTGAAGGCGCTGATCGCCTCGGTCGCCGCGATCACCGTTCTCTATCTATTGGCCAATTGGGCGTTATGGCGCGGACTCGGTCTCGAAGGCCTGGCGGCGAGCCGCACGCCGGCATCCGACGTGATCGCGCGCGCGTTCGGCGGCTGGGCGGGCATACTCACGGCGCTGGCGATCGCGCTGGCCACGCTCACCTCGATCAACGCCACGATCATCGTGGGCGCACGGACCACCTACGCGGCGGCGGCGGACTGGCCGCGCCTTGCGAGCCTCGGTGGTTGGAACACGCAGAAGGGCATCCCCGTGGCCGGCATCGTCTCGCAAGGCGTCATGGGCATCGCGCTCGTGGGATTCGGCACGTATACGCGTGATGGCTTCGTCACCATGGTCGACTACTCCTCGCCGGTGTTCTGGGCGTTCCTCATGCTCAGCGGCTTCGCCGTGATCCTGCTGCGCCGGCGCCGGCCCGACCTGCCGCGGCCTTACAAGGTGCCGCTGTATCCCTGGTTGCCACTGGTGTTCTGCGCGTCCTGCGCGTTCGTGCTCTGGTCGAGCCTCGTGTACGTGAAGCTGGGCGCGCTCGCGGGAGTGGCCGTGCTGGCGCTGGGCGGCGGCGTGTTGTGGTGGGTGCGCCGGGATGCCGCGCCTTTGCGCTGATGTGAGTCCGCGCTGACAGACGGGAACTCGCGGCTCGTGCGTCAATCAGTTGAACGACACGAAACCCCAGGAGTTCTCATGAGCACGCGTCGCCAGTTCCTCGGCCAGTCCACCGGGTTGTTTGCCGGTTCCGTATTGCTGGGTTCCAGCCTCAGCTCACTGGCGCAAGCCGCCGCGGCCGGAAAGGGCATCCTCAAACGCCCCATCCCCAGGACGGGAGAGCTCGTGCCCGCGATCGGCATGGGCACTTCGGGCAGTTTCCAGATCCCTGCCGACAGCGCCGAGTATCAGGCGCTCAAGGAAGTGCTCAAGCGATTCTTCGAAGGCGGCGCTTCGCTCATCGACACCGCGCCCACCTATGGCAACGCCGAAGACAATCTCGGACCGCTGCTGGCGGAAGGCGGCTGGCGCAAGAAGTGTTTCATCGCCACCAAACTATCGGGCGTGACGGGCCGCGATGCGGGCATGGAGCAGTTCAACAACACGCTCAAGCGCCTCAAGGTCGACAAGGTGGAGCTGCTGCAGGTCCACAACCTCAAGGACACGAAGACGCAGCTCGAAGTGGCGCGCGAACTGCAGAAGCAGGGCAAGGTGAAATACGTGGGCGTCACGCACTACGTGGACTCCGCGCACGCCGAGATCGCGGAAGTGGTGAAGACCCACAAGCCCGACTTCCTGCAGATCAACCACTCGGTCACCAACCGCGGCATCGAGGACACGGTACTGCCGGTCGCGAAGGAGCTCGGCATCGCCGTGCTCACCAACCGCAACTTCAACGACGGTGCCTTGTTCGGCAAGGTGCAGGGCAAGGAGTTGCCGGGCTGGGCGAAGGAAGCGGGCGTCACGTCCTGGGCGCAGTTGTTCCTCAAGTACTCATTGAGCTTCGACACCGTAACGGCGGTGATCCCGGCCACGGGCAAGCCGGATCGGCAGACGGATAACCTCCAGGCCGGCCATGGCCCTTTGCTCACGGCGGCCCAGCGGAAGGAGCTGATCGGCCTGGTGGCCTGAGATCAGAACGCCAGCCACTCGCTGGCCAGCTTGTATTCGACGCCGCGCATGCCACGCTTGAAGTGTCCGTAGCGATCTGCGACCGAATACCCGCCGAGATCCAGCGTGCGGCATCCCGCACGCTGCATCTCCACGGCCGAATTCCACATCAGGAAGTTGCCGGCGGTGGCTTTGCGCGCGGTTTCGCTGAACCACGCGATGAAGTTCTCGGCATGTTGGCCGAATCGGCCCACTAACAACCCGGCTTCGGGCTCGCCCTGGATCATCGCCTGCAGCAGCCAGAAATCGCCGGGAGAAGACGCCACGACACCCCGCACGAACGCGGCGGAGGGGCCGGTGAAGTTCTTCGCGGCCATGTTCTCGGCGTGGCGGTCCAGCATCCAGTCGAGGGCGGCGGGATCGCGGCGAAGGCGCAACGTGACGCCCAACTTCTCGGCACGGCGGATCTTGGTGCGCCAGTCGGGAGCGAGCCGCTTGAAGAGGTCTTCCCGCGGCAATTGCAGATCGAGATAGGACGACGTCCAGCCGAAGTCCTTGCGGTGAATGAAGCCGGCGCCGCGCATGAGCGTGTCGGACTCGCTCCCGTGCGGTAGTGAGGGCGCGATGAGCAGCAGGCCGCGAAGGCCGAATCGCCACCGGCGGCGCAGTGAACGCAGGACTTCGCCCTGATACTCGGGCGAGGCCTCGCGCAGGAACACCGGCCCGCGATTGATGCGCGCGACAGGAATACCCATCGGGCGCTTGATCAGGAGCTGACACAGCGCGGACGGCCCTTGCGCATCGCGCAGGACGAGACGCTCGACCCGCCAGCCTTCGGCCCTCTTGCCCTCGCCATAACACCAGGCTTGCGTGAAAGCAGGTTTGCTCGCACGCGCAAACAACGCATCCCACTCGGTGCGCGAACTCACGGCTTCCCAGATGGATTCCGAGCTCACGGGCAGGAACACGGCCGGAGTACTCATCAGGCGACTCCCGACAGGAGCGGCAGTGCGTCGCGTGGCGCGGCAGCGTTCCACTCCTGCACCACCCATTTGTATTTGCCGCCGTTCAACGAAGGGATTTCGGTTCGCAATTCGATGCGGGCGTTCACGCGCGGCGAGACATCCTTCGCCAGCTTCTCGAGAACGAGGGCGCCGTCGGCAGAGGTGTAGCCGTCGCCAGGCACGATGCGGATCTCCCATCGATCGGGCGCGGTCTGCGCGACCTGGGCCTTGCGGATGTGATGCATGCCATCGAACGCGAAACCGATCATCGTGCAATTCACCGCCCGGCCGTCGAGATCGAAGAGCTGGTCCGCGAGCCGGCCGGAGATCCTTTCGATGACGGGATACGTGCGTCCGCAGGGGCAGGCATGTGGACTCCAGCGCGCGGTGTCGTTCATGCGGTACCGGATCAGCGGCATGACCCGGTTGTGCAGCGAGGTGCCGACGATGTTGCCTTCGCCGTCGGTGGCCCGGCCTTGCGCGTCGACGATCTCGAGCACACCGTATTCGGGATTCACGTGCATCCTGCCGTGCTCGCATTCGGCGGCGAAGGCCACGCGTTCGGCCATGCCGTAGAAGTCGAACACGCGGGCGCCGAAGACGCGCTGGATGCGTTCACGCTGGAATCCGTACAACATTTCCGAGCCGGTGATCACCGCATCGAAGCGGATCCGGATGCCAGCTTCTTCGGCGAACAGCGCGAGGTCATGCGCGGCGGAAGGATATGCGCGCAGTTGTGAGGCGCCGAAGCGCGCGATCTCCTGCGCAAACAACACGGCAGTGCGCCGATCCAGGTGCCGCGTCGACAACAGCAGTTGTCCGCCCGCGGCATCTTCGAACCAGAACGGCGGCTCGCGCCGGTCGATCGGCACGATTCGGTCCCCGCGCAGTACGGCTTGACGGTGGCCGGATTGCCAGCCGGCCCACTTCCAGTGCTGGAGATGGAAGGCTTCCTCGGCGACCATCGAGTTCACGCTGCGATACACGTCGAGCGGCGTGCCCGTGGTGCCGCTGGTCTCGGCAACGGTGAAGCGATGCGAAGGCATGCGGCCACCCGCGAAGAAGTCCGGCTGGCGCCGCAGCACATCCGACTTGTCGATGATCGGGAACGCTTCACGCAGCAGGAGATGAGGTTCGTGATCGCCACGCGCGAAGTGCGCATACGCGGGGATGTGACGGGCCTGCGCGAAGAGCTTGCGAAGCAATTGCCCCTGGCGCGCGCGATGTTCCGCCGGCTCCGCGCGTTCGCGGCTCGCCAGGTCGGCACACCAGCGCGTTACCAGAGGATTGCGCTTCACCGCATGGCGAATCGCATACTTGAGCTTCAGAGGAACGGCCACGGGTCGTATTAAATGGGAGACAGGCTTGCGCGCGCTGGCCGTCTGCGTGTCGTATCCGTCTGACAAACGCGAATCGGTGGCCCACGGAAGTCGAATGAAACGGCTGGTATTGAACTCATTCCTGTTGGTTCTGACATTTCCGGCCTGGGGCGCAGGCTGGATCACTCATCCCGCGGCGCCCGCGTCCGTGGTGCTCGAGTTCCAGCGCGAGTGGCGAATGGATCGGGTCCCTGGCGCAATGCCCGTGCGCGTGACCGGGGATCCCCGATTCGTTCTCTTCGTGAACGGCATGCGTGTGGGGAGCGGCCCCTCCACCGGCACGGTGTCGCGCTGGCGCGAGGCGGAAGTCGACCTTGCCGCTTTCCTCAAGCCCGGGCCCAACATGCTGTCCGCGCGCGTCTGGAATTTCGGTGAAGTGGCGCCGCTTGCGCAGCAGACACAGGCCACGGGGTTCCGGCTGTCGGGCGAGGGCATCGGCACGGAACTCCCAGGGTGGAAGGTGCGGATCCATCCGGGCCACCGGGCCGCGAACGGCATGGAGCAGCACCAGCCGGAGTATTACGTCGCCAGCGCGCCCGAGATCATCGATGCCCGCGTGCCGCCGGGCGAGTGGACGGATGCCGTCCCGGCGCCGTCCGCGGAGCGCGTGTTGATCCGCGATCCGCTGCCGCCGCAGGCTTACTACCCGGCGGCCGTCGGCGAGCTGGTGCGGACCACTCTGCCGCTCAAGGCCACGCCCGCGGGCAGTTTCCAGATCCCGGCCAACGCGCGCGTCAAACTACTTCTGCGTCGCGACGCCATGATCTCGGCGTATCCGAGGTTCCAGGTGCGCGGGGGACGCGACGCGCGCATTCGCGTCACCTATGCCGAGGCGCTGTACGATTCTCCGCGAAAGAAGGTGGATCGCGATCTCGTCGGAGATCGGCCGATCGCGGGCCTTTCCGACGAGTTCATCGCGGATGGCCAGCCGCGTTGGTTCGAGACGCTGTGGTGGCGCACCTGGCGTTATCAGGAGCTCGATATCACCACGCAGGAAGAGCCGCTCACCATCAAGCCATTCGTGTACGGCACGGGCTACCCCTTTCGCCAGTTGGGACGCTTCGTGAGCGACGACGCCGAGCTCAACCGTATCTTCGACATCGGCTGGCGCACCCTTCGGGTGGATGCGCACGAGACCTTCATGGACAGCTCCTATTGGGAGCAGCTTCAGTACGCGGGCGACACACGCATCGAGATGCTCATCTCCTATGTGATGTCGGGCGACCCGCGGCTGGGTGAGCAGGCGATCGATGCCTTCGCCGAGTCAAACGTGGAGGGCGGCATCATGGAGGGCGCGTATCCCAGCCGCGGCCGCAACGTCATCACCACGTTTTCTCTGGCCTGGATCGCCATGCTGCACGACTGGTACTGGCAGCAGCCGGATCCCGAGCCCATCCGCCGGCATCTGCCGCGCACACGCGAGGTGCTGGCCTGGTTCGCGAAGCTACGCACGCCTTCGGGACTGCTGGGTGCAAATCCGCACTGGAATTTCATCGACTGGGCGGGGCAGCGTTGGGACGACCGGACCGTATTCCCGTCGTACGGGAAGAACGGTGGCAGTTGTCTCATGACGG
>JBKPPO010000002.1:0-14808 GCA_046733635.1 Pseudomonadota bacterium
TGGCGCGTCGAATCGCGCGACTGCCGCCTGATCGCCATCGCGGACGGCGGCTGCGGCCGCTCGCCGAACATCGACGACGGCAATCTCAACTACGACACCGACATGTACTCGCGCGCGCTCAAGGCGCTCACCGAGGTGTCGTTGAACTACCGCGGGATCGGCGGTTTCGTGCGCGCCTCCGCGCTGTACGACGATGCCGCCGGCAACACCCAGCGCACGCCGCTCTCCGATCGTTCCGAAGACCTGGTCAAGAGCTACGCGCGTCTGCTCGATGCGTTCGTGTACGCCAAGTTCGATCTCGGCAGCATGCCAGCGGAGCTGCGGCTCGGCCGGCAGGCGGTGAGCTGGGGCGAGAGCACGTTCATCCAGAACGGCATCAACGTCATCAACCACTTCGACGTCTCGGCGCTGCGCGTGCCGGGCTCCGAGCTCAAGGAGGCGTTCCTGCCGCAGGAGATGGTCAACTTCAGCGTGCAGTTCTCCGACAACTTCTCCGCGCAGGCTATCTACATCACCGACTGGAACGCGACGGTGCCCGAGCCCGCCGGCTCCTACTTCAGCAACAACGACTTCGCGCCCACGGGCGGCAGCAAGGTGGTGCTGGGTTTCGGCTCGTTCTCCGACCAAGGCGTGGACTTCCGTCCGCTCGGCGGCCCGTACATCGAGAACTTCCAGACCGTGAACCGCCTGCCTACCGAGAAACCCTCGGACAGCGGCCAGTGGGGGATCAACCTCAAGTACTTCGCGCCGGAGTTCAACAACGGCACGGAGTTCGGCCTGTTCTTCCTGAAGTACCACAGCCGTCTGCCGCTGATCTCGGGCCGCACGGGCACGCAGAACGGCATCGGCAGCGCATTCGGCGCGCTGAACGCCGTCGGCGCGGCAGCGCAGGCGATCGCCGCGGGTCTGCCCGTGCCGGCCGCCATCGCGACGGCGGCGCAACTGGGCGTCACGCGTTCGGCCGCCGCGGGCGGCGATCTCACGCTGGCCGAGGCACAGGCCTACGCCACCGTCGGCGCGAACACGCATCTCGCGGGCGGTGACGTCACGGCGCAGGCCACCAACATCGCCACGCACGAGTACGCGCTGACCGCGGGCTACTACACCGAGTATCCCGAGGACATCAAACTCATCGGCGCCTCGTTCAACACGCAACTCCAGTGGGGCGGCATCGCGCTCCAGGGCGAGGTCGCGTACCGCCAGGACGTGCCGCTGCAGTTCGACGACGTGGAGTTGCTGTTCGCCGCGCTCACGCCGTTCGAGCAGGGACTCGCCACGTTGCGTGGCACGCCGCTGCCGGCCGCCTGCACGCCGGGCAACGCGGCCACCGCCACTCTCACGCATTGCGGCCAGCTCGGTGGCTTCGGCCTCGACTCCACGGTCAGGGGCTGGGACGTCTACGACACCTACCAGGTGCAGTTCACGGCCACCAAGACCTTCGCGAACCTGCTCGGCGCCGCGCAGATGGTGCTCGTGACCGAAGCCGGAATGACGCACGTCCAGGACATGCCCGACAAGCTGACGGGCGGCCCGAACGGCCGCGGCCTGCGCTTCAACGGCCCGGCGACGAACGTGAGCGGTAATGCCGAGCTTCGCGGCCGTCACTGCCCGACGATCTCCGCCGCGGCCTGCCTCGCACTGAATCTCGTCGAACCGCAGAACCGATTCGCCGATGCGACGTCTTATGGATATCGCGTCGCGGGTCGCCTGGACTACCCGGGACTCATGGGGCCCTGGAACGTCCTGCCGCGGTTCAACTGGCAGCACGACGTGAAAGGCACCACGCCGGGACCTGGAGGCAACTTCGTCGAGGGCCGGTACGGCCTCACGCTCGGCGTGGAAGCCAACCTGCAGGCGACCTGGGCGATCGACATGTCCTGGACCAAGTTCGGCGGCGCCGGGCGGTTCAACGACATCAACGATCGCGATTTCGTCGCGGCCACGCTCAAGTACTCGTTCTGATCCGAGGCGAGAAAATCATGGACAACATCTTCAAGAAATTCGTTCTGCCCGGTGTCGCGGCGTTGGCCGGGCTCACGCTCGGCGCCACGGCGCAAGCCGCGGTCTCCGCTTCGGAAGCCGCAAAGCTCGGCGCTGAACTCACGCCGCTGGGCGCGGAGAAGGCGGCGAATGCCGATGGTTCCATCCCCGCGTGGGATGGCGGCCTCACGTCCGCGGCGCAGGCCGGCTTCCCGAACTTCCGGCCAGGCACGCATCACCCGGATCCGTATGCCAACGACAAGCCGCTGTACACGATCACCGCGGCCAACATGGGCCAGTACGCCAACAAGCTGACCGAAGGTCACAAGAAGCTGCTCCAGACCTACCGGAACACCTTCAAGATGATCGTGTATCCCACGCATCGCAGCGGCGCCTCGCCGCAGCGTATCTACGATGCCACCAAGCGCATCGCCACCACGGCGCAGCTCGCGAAGGACGGCAACGGCGTGACGAACGCGGGCGAAGGCATCCCGTTCGCCATCCCGAAGTCGGGCGTGGAAGTGTTCTGGAACCACATCCTGCGTTATCGCGGCGACACGATCGTGCGCCAGATCGGCCAGGCGCCCGTGACCGCGGGTGGCTCCTACGCCATGGTGAAGTTCCACGACGAGACGATGGTGGCGTACAGCCTCCCCGGCGCGAAGTCGGAGAACCTCAACAACACCATCGCGTACTTCATCCAGGAGACGGTCGCTCCGGCGCGTCTCGCCGGTGAAGTCCTGCTGGTGCAGGAGACGCTGGACCAGTCCGTCGAGAATCGCCGCGCCTGGGTCTACAACCCCGGCCAGCGCCGCGTGCGTCGCGCGCCGAACGTGGCATTCGACAACCCCGGCACCAACTCCGACAACCTGCGTACGTCCGATCAGCTCGACCTCTACAACGGCTCGCCGCAGCGCTACGAGTGGACGCTGGTGGGCAAGAAGGAAATCCTGGTCCCGTACAACAGCTACAAGCTGCATTCGAACACGGTGAAGTACGCCGACATCCTCAAGAAGAACCACATCAACCCGGAGCTCGCGCGTTATGAGCTGCACCGCGTCTGGGTGGTGGATTCCAAGTTGAAGCCGGGTCAGAGCCATCTCTACAGCAGACGCACTCTGTACGTGGATGAGGACAGTTGGCAGATCCTGGCCGTCGATTGCTACGACAGCCGTGGCCAGCTCTATCGCGTCCAGGAAGGCCACGTCATCAACTTCTATGACGTGCCCGCGATCTGGACCGTGCTCGAGACCGTCTACGACCTGAGCAATGGTCGTTACCTGGCGCTGGGCCTGGACAACGAGGAGCCGCGCAGCCGCGACTTCACGCAGAAGCGCACGACGGCGGACTACCAACCGTCGGCATTGCAACGTCGAGGCGTGCGCTAACAGCACGCGAACAGGCAATTAGCCGCGGGCCGGGTTGTCAGCAGACACCCGGCCCGTTTACTTTGTGGGCAACGAAAAGTTTCGGGGGATGGGCATGAGGCAGAGGATGAGCCTCGCGCGGGTCGCGGCGCTGGCGATGATCGGCGTCATGCCTTCGATGGCGTGGACGCAGGCCGATCCGCAGGACGCGGCCAATCTGCCTGCGCAGATCGAGCCGCTGGCTTCCTCTTCGCTGCTGCTGGATCTCGCCGTGGCCGGCAAACGCCTCGTCGCGGTGGGCGAACGCGGGCACGTGTTGCTTTCCGATGATCAGGGCGTCACCTGGCGCCAGGCGAAGTCCGTTCCCACGCGCGTCATGCTGACTGCCGTGTACTTCGTCGATGGCGAGCATGGCTGGGCCGTAGGCCACGACGAAACCATCCTCAACTCGGTGGACGGTGGTGAAACCTGGACCCGCTCGCATTTCGCGCCCGAGGCGCAGCAGCCGTTGCTCGACCTGTGGTTCGCGAATCGCGTCAGCGGCATCGCCGTGGGTGCCTATGGCGCCTACTTCACGACCAACGATGGTGGCCGGACATGGTCGGGCGCCAGGTTCGCGCCGGCTCGCACGCCGCCGAATGCGGGGGCCGCGCCCCCAGCCGAAGAAGAGCTGCCGCCTGACTACCACCTCAACCGTATCGTCGGCGTGGGCAGCCGACTGTATGTCGCCGCCGAGGGTGGCCAGCTCTATCGCTCCGATGACCGGGGCGCGAACTGGCGTGCGTTGCCCTCGCCCTATGAGGGCAGCTTCTTCGGGCTCGTGCCCATCCGGGGCGAAGGACTGCTCGTCTTCGGCTTGCGCGGCAACCTGTTCCGTTCGGCGGATGCGGGCGAGACCTGGCACAAGATCGAATCGGGAACGACTGCGATGCTGACCGATGGCGTGGCCGTCAACGATCTGCGCGTGGTGATCGGGGGGCTCACGGGGGTCCTGCTGGTCTCGGGCGATGCCGGCGAAACCTTCCGCCTTACGCAGCAGGAGGACAGGAAGGGAGTCTCCGCGGTGCTGCCCGGCCCGGCCGGCGCGGTGATCGTGGCCGGGGAGGGCGGGGTGCGGACGATCCGGCTCGACCAGCAACCGGGCGCGGCCCGTCCGAACGAGGGTAGTTAGGAATGGCCGGCACCGCGTCCCCGGGCGACAGCAAGCTGTCCGCCACGCTGGAAAAACTCATCTTCGGGCACCGCAAGCTCATCGTGGTGGTGTTCGCGCTGATCACGGTGCTGCTCGCCGTGGTGGGTGTCCGCGGCCTGCGCATCGACGCCTCGTTCACCAAGCAGCTCCCGCTCAAGCATGAATACATGCAGACCTTCCTCGAGCACCAGGCGGAGTTCGGCAGCGCGAACCGTGTGCTGATCGCGTTGATCGCGCGCGACGGCAACATGTTCTCGCCGGGATTCTTCGATGCGCTCAAGAAGGCCACCGACGAAGTCCTGGTCATGGACGGCATCGATCGCAGCCGGGTGCAGTCGCTGTTCACGCCCAACGTCCGCTACATGGAGGTGGTGGAAGACGGCATCGAGGCGGGCAACGTCGTCGACTCCGAGTTCGTGCCCACGCGCGAGTCGCTGGACAAGGTGCGCGAGAACATCCTCAAGGCCGGCATCCGCGGCCGGCTCGTGGCGAATGATTTCTCGGGCGCGCTGATCTCGGCCATCGTGCTCGAGCGCGATGCCCAGGGCCGGCCCATCGATCCGATCAAGGTGGCGCGCGATCTCGAGTCCAAGGTGCGCGACCACATCCAGGGCAACGACGTCTTCGTGCAAGCGCAAGGCCAGCCCGTCGACGTGCACATGATCGGCTTCGCCAAGGTGGTGGGCGACATCGCGGACGGCGCGATGTCCGTCATCGTGTTCGCGATAGTGACGATCCTGCTCACGCTGCTCGCGGTCTGGTACTACGTGCAGTCGCTGAAGGTCGCGGTGGTGCCGATCGTGTGCTCGATCATCGCGGTGATCTGGCAGCTGGGCACGCTCGTGATCCTCGGCTACGGCATCGATCCGCTGGGGCTGCTCGTGCCGTTCCTGATCTTCGCCATCGGCGTGTCCCACGGCGTGCAGAAGATCAGCGCGGTGAAGGAATCCGCCGTGGCCGGCCACGGCAGCGAGGAGGCCGCACGCCTCACGTTCCGTCAATTGCTGATGCCTGCCATCATCGCGTTGCTCGCAGACCTGGTCGGGTTCATCACCATCCTGCTGATCCCGGTCCAGGTGGTGCAGGAAATGGCCATCACCGCCAGCATCGGTGTGGCCATCGTCATCCTCACGGATCTCATCCTGCTGCCCGTGCTCGTGTCCTGGGTCAAATGGGACGATCAGTACCGCGCGCGCGTGGAGGCGCGGCAGAAGAAGCTGGTGGCGTTCTGGCAGGGCCTCGCGCGCATCACGGAGCGCCGCAATGCGTTGATCATCGTGGGTGTCGCGGCATTGCTGGCGGTGTTCGGCGTCTGGAAGGGGCGGGAGACGCCGATCGGCGATACGCAGGCCGGCGTGCCCGAGCTGCGCGCGGATTCGCGCTACAACCGCGACAGCAACATCATCACCAACAAGTTCTCGATCGGCGTCGACATCCTCACCGTCATCGTCGAGACCCGTGAGCCCGCCTGCACCAGCCACGAGCTCATGACCTCCATCGACACCTTCGCCTGGAACATGCGCAACGTCGAAGGCGTGCAGGAAGTGCACTCGCTGCCGGCGTTCGCCAAGATCGCGATCGCGGGCTGGAACGAAGGTAGTTTGAAGTGGCGCAACATCCCGCGCGAACCGAACCAGCTCACGCAGTCCACGCGATACATCGAGACCAGCACGGGCCTGCTGAACGCCGATTGCAACGTGATCCCGGTGATGCTGTTCCTCACCGATCACAAGGCCGCGACCATCGAGCGCGTCGTGGCCGCAGTCAAGGACTGGCGGGAGAAGAACACGCCGACGGGCGCCTCGTTCAAGCTGGCCACGGGCAACGTCGGCGTCATGGCGGCGACGAACGAAGAAGTGAAGGCCAAGGAATATCCCATCCTCGGCTGGGTGTTCGCGGCCGTCATCCTGATGTGCCTGCTCACGTTCCGCAGCGTGCTCGGCACGGTGCTGGTGTTCATCCCGCTCGCGCTGGTGTCCATCCTCGTGTACGCCGTGATGGCCATGGTGGGCATCGGCCTCAAGGTGAACACGCTGCCCATGGTGGCGCTGGGTGCGGGCATCGGCGTGGATTACGGCATCTATCTCTGGAGCCGCATGCAGGAGTTCCTGCGCGCGGGGGACAGCGTGCATGACGCGTATCTCAAGACCATGCGCGTCACGGGCGCGAGCATCATCTTCACGGGCATCACGCTCGCGATCGGCGTGGTGACCTGGGTGTTCTCGCCGCTGCAGTTCCAGGCGGACATCGGCATCATGCTCACGTTCATGTTCTTCGTGAACATGCTGGGCGCGATCCTGCTGCTTCCGGCGCTGGCGGCACTGTTCGTCAAACACAAGCCTCCGGTCCCCGTCGGCGCCGCGTAGCGGATCGAAGCTGCGCACGCGTCAGACAGTGGCGATCCATTCGAGAATGCCCAAGGAGAAGATCATGAGCCGCCGAAGCACCTCCGTCCTGGCTACCACGATGCTCGCCGCCGCCTGGGCTTCGCAGGCCTTTTCGCAAACGTCGCCGCCGCCGGACGTACCCATCACCACCACCGAACTCGCGCCGGGCATCTATCTGCTCGTGGGCCGCGGTGGCAACGTCGGACTTACCGTGGGACAGGACGGCGCGGCCATCATCGACGACCAGTTCGCCGACATGGCGCCGAAGATCCGCGCAGCCGTGGCGATGCTGTCGGACCAGCCCGTGAAGTTCGTGATCAACACGCATCTGCATGGCGACCACACCGGCGGCAACGATGCGTTCGGCAAGGCGGGCGCCGTGATCATCGCGCAAGAGAACGTACGCAAGCGGCTGGGCACGCCGTCCGTGAATCCCTCCAACAACCAGCCCGTTGCCGCGCGCGCGCGCGAGGCCCTGCCCGTCGTGACGTTCGCCCACTCCGCGACGCTGCATTTCAACGACGACGACCTCGAGTTCACGCATCTGCCCAACGCGCACACGGAAACCGATATCGCGGTGCGGTTCCGCAAGGCCAACATCGTGCACATGGGTGACATGTTCACCGCGGGCTTCCCGTTCATCGATGGCGGCAACGGCGGCACATTGAACGGACTCATCGCCGCGCACGCAGCGGTGCTCGCCACCGTCGACGACCAGACGAAGATCATCCGGGGACACGGCCCCCTGGGTAGCAAGGCCGACCTCCAGGCCTATCGCGACATGCTCGTGGTGGTGCGAGACCGCATCGCCAAAATGGTGCGCGCCGGCAAGAGCCAGGACGAGGTGGTGGCGGCACGGCCGACGAAGGAGTTCGAGGAGAAGTACGGCGGCGCCAATTTCAATGCGGCCCAGTGGATAGGCCGGGCCTACGTGGATCAGCAGATCGCGCTCAAGAAGAAGCCCGGCAGGTAAGCCCGCGCGCCCTGCGGGAAACCCTTATGTGAAAGGGGTTTGCGCCTCTCCGGTGCAACATAACATCCGCACTGCCGGACATTTGCCGCAGTCGGTGTGCATGAAGAGGCTTCCGGCTATGGACTTCCCGGCCGTTCATCCCAAGAGTGTGCGCACGCCCATCCCGGGACGTGAGTACGAGATGAAAGACACGGGTAATGCCGCGAAGAAGTTGTTAGACCTGCCCTACGCCCCCGAAGCCGAGGCCTATCTCGACGAGCTGGAGCGCAGCGGTCAGTTTTACGTGGGCGTGGACGCCGAGATAGTCGAGGCGCGCCAGGTCAGCGAAGCGCTCCCCAGCAACGATTACGCGCTCAATCGCGGTTCCGGCAGTGTCGCCGTGCAGGACTGGTGGACCACCGGCCGCGTGATCGTGCGCGTGGGCGCCGGCCTGCGCCCCGAAGACCTTTCGCTGGCTCGCGTCAACGATTCACTGGTCCTGAGAACACAGGATGGCCTGGATCGCCTGAAGCTCGAGGGCTACCTCGGGCTGATTCCCGACGCGTCGACGCTGCGCATCCTGTTCGCCGATGGGCAGGAGTGGTCCGGCGGCGAGCTGCTCTCGCGCATCGCGAGCTGGTTGCAGGAAGTGGCGCCGGCGGCGCCTAACCACTGAATTCAGTACGGGTCGATCGGGAGGTAGTGGGCCGGTAGGCCGGTATTCCTGTCGATCACGGCCGTCCAGAACTGGCCGCGGTAGTGCAGCGGCAGCCATGCGAGCGAGTCCGCCGTGTCCTTTGCGCCGTTCGAGATTTCGTCGATGAGGGCTTTGGCCTCGGGCTTGCGTGCCACCAGGTCGGCGAGCGGGCGGGCGCGCTGGCGCAGGGCATCCAGTTTGGCTTCGAAGGGCACGTAGAACTTGGGGCGCTGGAATTCCTCGTTTCCCGCCAGCGCCTGGAACAGCACGTCGTTCCGATCCGCTTCGGGCACGTCCGTGGCGATGAACTCAGGTCCTGTCCAGGGCAGTGAGAGGAATTCGGGTGATTTCGCCGCGGCGAGCTCCGCGTCCGCGATGTCGCGCGCGGTCACCACCTCGAATCGATCTTTGTTGAAAGCCACATACACGGGTCGGGTGCCAGCCACCACCATCACTCCGTAAACGAGGGCGGCGATCTGCACGGCGGCCACCACCGCGTAATCCGTGATCAATTCGCGGCGGGATTTCCGGCTGTTGTAGATCACGAGCGACAGCAGCGGCCCCAGCGCCAGGTCGCATCCCACGACGAGCAGAAACAACCCGGTTCCGCCGACGATCGTCTGGTAGGGGCTGGGGAACCAGACCAGGAAGATCAGCGCGGCGGCGATTGCCGCCAGCAGCATGGTGATGGCGAAATGCACGCCGGTCGCGACGAACTTCTCGCGCCAATCGATCATGGTGTCCTCAGTCTTCGTTACGCACGCGGCCGCGCAGACGCTTCGTGCGCTGGGATTTGGCCTTGCTCTGCAGACGCCGCTCGCGCGAGGCGCGCGTGGGCTTGGTGGCCGTGCGTTTCTTGGGGACCACGAGCGCACGACGGATGAGATCCGCGAGGCGTTCCTCCGCCAGCCGCCGGTTCTGTTCCTGACTACGGGATTCCCGCGCGACGATCAGCAGTTCGCCGTCGTCGGTCACCCGATGGCCCGCGAGCGTGCGGAGCCGCTGCTTGACGTCCGCGCGCAGCGTCGAGTTTCGCGCCAGCGCAAACCGGAGCTGAACGGCGGACGCCACCTTGTTGACGTTCTGCCCACCCGGGCCTGCGGAGCGGATGGCAGTGACTTCGAGGTCGCTGTCGGGTATCTCGATGCCCGGCGCGATGGATACGGCCATGGTCAATCCATCTGCTGCGTGAGCATGCGCACTTCGTGCTGCTGCACCGGGATGGTGATGCCGTTCTTCCGGAACAGGCGGAAGATCTCGCGGTTCACGTCGGAGCGCACGTTGTTCACGCCGTTCATGGGGTCGCGGATCCAGAATCGGCACTCGACTCGCATGCCGTAGTTCTCGAAGCTCATGAGGCGCGACACCGGGCCCGGATCCTTGAGGATGCGCGGGTGGTTCGCAGCAGCTTCGACGAGAACCTGCAGCGCCACTTCGGGATCGTCCTGGTAGCTGATCATGACCGGGAGGCGCAGCCGGACACGCTGATCCGAATACGACCAGTTGATCACCGAGTTGGTGATGAGGTTCTGGTTGGGCACCAGCGTCTCCACGCCGTCGCGGTCGCGCACCACGATGTATCGGCCGCGCAATTCCTGGACCCAGCCGAAGTTCTCGGTGCTGGTGCCGGTGGTGCCAGTGAAACTGATGACGTCGCCGGGCTTGATGGACTTGTCCATCAGCAGCACGAAACCCGAGACGAAGTTGCTCGTGATGGCCTGGAGGCCGAATCCGAGGCCAAGGCCGATGGCGCCGCCGAGCACGGTGAGCACGGTGAGGTCGACGCCCGACGCGTTGATGCCGAGCAGGATGCCGAGGCCCACCAGCGTGAAGGTCGAGAACTTGCTGATGCCGATACGCGTGGAGATCGCGAGCCCTTCCACCTTCATGACGCGGCGCTCGATCGTGCGCGCGATGAGGCTCGTGACGATCAGGAAGCCCGCGATGACGACGATGCTCTTGAGCAAAGCCCAGAGGCTGAAGCTCTTGGTGCCCGGCATGAGGTCGATGCCGTCGAGGGTGCGTTCGATGGCGTCGAACCATCCGAGCATCTGGAAGCTGATCAGGATCCAGATGAAGAACGTGAGCCGGAGCTCCCAAGCCCGGATCCAGCTGTTCGGACCCAGCGAGACGCTGAGCGCGTGCATCGCGAAACGCACCAACACCAGGACCGTGGCCAGGTCCAGCGCGCGATCGATGAGGCCGGTGCGCATCGAGAACGCGGCGAACAGCATGCGTACGCCCACCACCGTGAGCACGCTCAGCAGGAACGGGACCAGCACCATGCCGGCGATCCACAGCCGGCGGGGCCAGCGGCCCTGGTTCGACTGGTGCGCCTTGGGGCGCATCCACTTGCGGATGTAGAAGGCGAGTCCCGCCGCGAGCAGTCCCGCCGCCAGCAGGGCCAGCAACTGGGTCATCACCTCGATGGTGGTGATCTGCTCGAAGATGTTCTTCACGTCGCGAGGGGCTTCACGCGTTCAGGTCCGGGATCAGTTCGCTCTCGAGCCGCGTGATCTGGTCCTTGAGCATGAGTTTCCGCTTCTTGAGCCGCTTGATCTGGAGCTGATCCGACTGGAAGTCGAGCGACAGCCGCGCGATGACCTCGTCGAGGTCACGGTGTGCGATGCGCAGCTCGCGCAGCTTTTCCACGTTCTTGAAAAGCTCGCGGTCGACGTTGTCCTGGTCTTCGATTTCGCTCACGGCTGGGGCTTCAATGGGTTTTCAGGAGCTGGGTGACCGGCTCGAGACCGGCGGCAAGCTTAAGCCAGCGGCCAAGGGGATTCCACGGCACCGCCGGGTCGTGGAAATCCGAGCCCATCGAGGCGTGGAGCTGGAATTTGCGGCACAGCGATGCGATCCGGTCGGCATCGTTCAGGCCCATGCCCGCCATGCTGGCTTCCAGCGCCCGGCCGCCCGATTGCGCGAACAAGCCGGTGAGCTCACGGAGCTGGCCGTTCGAAAGCTTGTAACGATGCGGGTGCGCGAGAACCGGCACATGCGCGCTCTCGCGAAGCACCGCCATGACCGTCTCGAAAGCCGGCCATTCGGCGGGTACATGCCCGGCCTTGTCGCGATTGAGCCAGCGATCGAAGGCTTCCTGCGTGTCCCTGGCGTGCCCGCGTGCGACCAGTTCCCGGGCCAGATGCAGCCGGGTGGGCGAGTGGGATGCGGCCGCAGCGGCGGCGAGTTCGCGGCCCGGCAGCCGGCCGCGCCGTTCGAGCCGTTCGCCGATCTCGTGCAGGCGGGCGCGCCGGCGGTCCAGCACGCCTTCCATGTGCTGTCTCAGGCCCGCGTGATCGGCCTGGATCTGCAGGCCGACGACATGGACGGTCTGTCCGCGCCAGACGGCGGAGAGCTCCACGCCGGGGACGAAGCGGATGCCGAGCTTCGCGCAGGCTGTGGAAGCTTCGTCGAGGCCGGCGACCGTGTCGTGATCCGTGAGCGCCAGCGTGCCCACGTTGCGCGTATGCGCGCGCTCCACGAGCGCCGCCGGCGAGAGAACGCCGTCCGAGCAGTGGCTGTGCGTGTGGAAGTCGACGAGGGATTCGGCGTCGGTCATGGGCGGCCGGTATGATACTCCGGCCGCGACCCGGCCGGTTCCGCGGCGAAAAAACCTCGCGAAACGCGTGGCCCCGGACCCGGGCGCAGGGCCCCTAACTACATCGGCGGACAGTGAAGAACGGCGAATCTCCCATCGACTGGACTGCCATCGACAGCGTGCTGCTCGATCTCGACGGCACGCTCCTGGACCAGGCCTACGACAACCACATCTGGGGCAAGCTCATACCACAGCGGTTCGCGCAGTCGCGCGGACTCGAGCTCCGCGCCGCCTATGCCGAGATCGCGAGACTGTTCGACGACTGCGCGGGAACGCTGCAGTGGTACGACATCGATCACTGGACGCACACGCTGGGTGTGGACGTGGCGGGGCTGCACCGCGAGGTTCGTTCGGAGGTGGCCTGGCTGCCGGGCGCGCGGGATTTCCTGATTCGCATGAAGTCGATGGGCAAACGGCTGCTGCTGCTCACCAACTCGCATCCGGCCGCGCTCGCGGTGAAACACGAGCAGACGGGTGTGCTCGATCTGCTCGACGGCGCGGCTTCATCGCAGGAATTCGGCGCTCCCAAGGAGACGGCGGCATTCTGGAGCGCAGCCCGGGCGCGGTTCGGCTATGACCCCGCGCGCAGCCTGTTCGCCGACGACAACGCGAAGATGCTGGAAGCCGGGCGCCAGTCGGGCGTGCGATGGGTGTACGGCGTCCGGCATTGGGACACGAAGCTCTCGCATCGCGAACACGTGGACCATCCCGCCGTGGACGCGGTGATCGACCTGGTCTAGCTGCCCGGCACCTCAACGACCGCCGCGGCGGCCTCCACCACCGCCGCTTCGACGGCCACCGCCCCCACCGACGCCGCCGCGACGCGGACCGCCGCGCCCGCCACCGCCACCGCGGCCGCCCTTCCGATGCATGGGGCGCGGGCCGTCTTCCGGATCCCATTCCTTGTAAACGGGCGGTTTGAGTTCGGTGGCGAGCAATTCGGGCGCGACGCGCGCAACCGGGATCTTGTGACCGATGTAATCCTCGATGTCGGGCAGCGACACCGCGTACTCCTCGCAGCCGAAGCTGATCGCGTCGCCATCGGTGCCGGCGCGCGCCGTGCGGCCGATGCGATGCACGTAATCCGCGGAGTCCTGCGGCAGGTCGTAATTGAACACGTGGCTGACGTCGGGGATGTGCAGGCCGCGCGAGGCCACGTCGGTGGCGATCAGCACCTGCAGCTCGCCCGAGTGGAATTCCCGCATGAATCGCAGTCGCTTCTTCTGCGGTACGTCGCCCGAGAGCGCCTGCGCCTTGAACCCGTTCGCGAGTAGATAGCCCTCGAGCTTCTCGGCGACGCGCTTGGTGTTCACGAACACCATGGTGCGATGAGCGTCGAAGCTGCGCAGCAGGCCGATCAGCAGCGGCACCTTCTCCTCCATCGCGGGGAAGTAGATGAGCTGGCGCACGCGATCCGCGGTGACGCGGTCGGGCTCGATTCGCACGAGCTCGGGGTTGTTCATGTGCTCGTAGGCGAGCTCGAGCACACGATGCGACAGCGTGGCCGAGAACAGCATGGACTGGCGCTGCTCCGGCTTCGGCAGCCGGCGCAGGATGAAGCGGATGTCGGCGATGAAGCCGAGATCGAACATGCGATCGGCTTCGTCGAGCACCACGGCCTGCGCATGGCGCATGTCGAATACGTGCTGCTTGAAATAGTCGATGACGCGGCCCGGAGTGCCGATCAGGATGTCGATGCCATCCTGAAGCGTCTTGCGCTGCTTCTCGTAATCGACGCCGCCGAACACCACGGCCTGCTTGAGCCCCGTGTGTTTTCCGAGCACCTCGGCGTCATTGAATATCTGCACCGCGAGTTCGCGCGTCGGTGCGAGGATCAGCGCGCGGATGCCCGAGGCGCTGCGTCCGGGGGGTGACGGATTCGTGAGCAATCGCTGGTAGAGCGCGAGCAGGAACGCGGCCGTCTTGCCGGTGCCGGTCTGCGCCTGGCCGGCGACATCCTTGCCCAGGAGCGCTATCGGCAAAGTACTGGCCTGGACCGGGGTGGCGCGGACGAAACCCGCATCCGAAATACCGCGGGCGACTTCCGGGACGAGATCGAGCGACGCGAAGGTGAGCTCGGAAAGGTGTGTCTCTGTCATTAATTGCTGGTTACTTATGTTTTGGCGAACAGGCAGGAAACTGGAGCTTGCAAATGGCAGGCGGACCCGTTAAAAATTGGCCCCAAGTCGCGGACCTGCTCTCACCGAGCCCCGAGCCGCAAATCCAAAGTTTCTCAACCACCAGGTTCCTTTAACCCATCAGGCCATTGGCTGCGCAGCGCAGTCTAACCTTTTGATCGCGTCCTGAGCACGGCTTCTCCCGGGCGAAGCGCACCTCAAATACCACTTTCCACCATGCCTTTCGATTTCTATGGAGGTCCTACCCCGTGAGTAATCCGGACATCGTGCACACCACGGACGCGACGTTCTCCCAGGACGTGCTCAAGTCCGACAAGCCCGTTCTCCTCGACTTCTGGGCCGAGTGGTGTACGCCCTGCAAGATGATCGCGCCGATCCTCGACGAGATCGCCACCGAGTACAAAGACAAGCTCCGCGTCGCCAAGATCGACATCGAGTCGAACCCGCAGACGCCGCCGAAATTCGGCATCCGCAACATCCCCACGCTGATCCTG
>JBKPPO010000003.1:0-9713 GCA_046733635.1 Pseudomonadota bacterium
GCCGTATTCGAGCTCTTCTTCCTCCTCGCCGAGCTCGAAATCGCCGACGAGATACTTGAGGCCGATCGTGCGCACGAAGCCATGCCACCGTTTCTCCGACCGGGAAGCCGCGATCTGGAAATTGCGCGAGCGCGTCACGTCCGTGGTCTCGTCGCGATAGGCGACACCGAAGTCGTACGACCGATCCTCGCGGCTCGGCCGCGGAATCTGGTAGTGGATGGCCGCTTCCTGCAAACGCTGTGAATACTCGACGGACGCGTCGGCCTTGTGGCCCTTCCTGTTGAGCCAGCGGCGCTCCGCGCCCACGCGCACGCCGCCGCCGAAGTCCGTGCTGTAGTACACCTCGCCCGTGTACACCGTACGTTCATCGCGGTTCAGCAACACGTCGATGGGCACCGTGCCATCCTTCTTTTCATCGAGTGCAGGCTGCACGGACACCAGTGCGAAATAGTCCGCGTCCACGAGACGCTGCTGCAGGTTCAACACCTGCTCCGAATTGAAATACGCACCCTCGCGCCAGGGAATGAAATCGTCGAGGAAACTCTCCGGGAACGGCGCGTCGCCTGCGAAGCGTACGTCGCCGAACTTGTAGCGCGGTCCGCTTTCGTAACGCAGGTCCACGTCGGCGGATTTTTCCTCCGGGATCACCGTGACGCGTTTCGCCAGCGGCTTGGCATCGAGATATCCCGAGCCACGCAAAGACGTCTCGAGCACGGACTTGCTGGCTTCGTAGGTGGCGTGATCCAGCCGCGCACCGGGCTTGGGTTCGAAGTCGCGCACCGCCGCGGCCACGCGGCGCTGGTCCTTGCCTTCGCCCTGCACCTCCACGCGTGCTTCGCGCACGATCGCGGGATCACCGGGCTGAACGGTGAACTTCGCCTTGTACCCGGACTGCGCATCGCCGGTCAGGGATTTCTCGACCTGCGTGTCGTAATAGCCGAAAGGTTCGAGCGCTTGTTTGATCTGTTCGTCGGCTTCCGCGAAGGCGGCGCGCAGCTCGGCGGGCGTCACATCGCGCTTTCCGTACTCCTGCAGCTCGAGCGTGGCGCGAACCGCTTCGCGCTGCTCGTCGTCGAGACCTTCGACCTCCACGTCCACGCCAGCCGCGCGCGTGCCCGCTGCAATGAGCAGCGAGCAGACAGTGGTGATCAGAGATCGCGCACGCACTTCCTAGAAGATCGCTTTCAACAACAGGATCACGACCACCAAGCCGATCAGGAAGATGATGCCGACGGTGCTGCCTAGGAACTTGAGCATGGAAATCTCCAGACGTATGAGTCCGGAGAATGAGCGTTTGCCGAAGTTCCGGCCGTCAGGATTGTCCCGCGCGGCGGGTCGGTGAAATGGTAGTCGCGAGTGGGATCGAACCACCGACCACCTCCATGTCAAGGAGGTGCTCTACCACTGAGCTACGCGACTACTGAGGGGCGCGAAGCATACTGGAGGCGGCCGAGTGAGAAAAGTGGGGAGCGCTCGAAACCCGCTGCCAACCGCCTGATTTGAACGGGATTCGCCACTTCCTGCGTCCTCCATGTCCGTTTTGCGGGATCGCGCGCGTTCTTCCGGGAGCCCTTCAAGACCCGGGAGACCCGACATGAACTGCTTTTCACGCCTCGCTCGGCCGTTGCCGCCCTTGCTGATCGCTTTAGTCATGACTGCCTGCGGCGGCGGTGGCGGTGATGACGGATCTCCCGGTCCCCAGCCGTCGCCGCTGCCGCCAGGTACGGTGGGCCCGGCAGGCGGCACGGTGACGGGCGCCAACGGCGCACAGGTCGTGGTGCCGGCCGGTGCACTGAATCAGAACGTGACGATCAGCATTACGCAATCGAGCACGGGCGCCCCCGCGTTGCCTGCGGGCCATGTGCCCATCGGCCAGATGTTTGCGTTCCAGCCGCATGGCACCAGTTTCGCGAGCCCGGTCACGGTCACCGTTCCCTTCGATGCCGCGCAACTGCCCGCAGGTGAACGCGCGATCATGCTCAAGACGAACGCCGCGCAGACCGCATGGGAAGAAGTGAGCGGCGTCACGATCAGCGGCGGCAACGCCAGCGCCAGCATCGGCGGTTTCTCGTGGATCTTCATGTCGCGGCTGCCGCCACCCGTGGTCGCCGTGGACGAACCGCAGCGCTACTACGAATTCGGCGGCTGGAACGTGTTCGGCAACTACACGCGCATCGAAGGCAACTTCCCCGCCCTCGAAGCGCGCGAACCCGGCGAGCCGCCCGGCGATCTCGACAAGACCATCGTATTCGGCGGCCTCGCCTTCACGCCTCCGGGTGGCGACATGAACGCGAGCGGCGGCGTCTACAGCAACGAGGAAGGCAAGGTGTACTGGGTCGGTGCCGAAGCGCCGACGGGGGACCTGATGGGGCTGGACCCCAACGCCACCTTTCTCGGCGGCAAGTCGAGCCTCCGGCAGTTCCAGAGTTATCGCAAGAACGCCGCGAACGCGACGATGGAGATCGTGATCACGCGCGCCACTCATCTCATCGCGGACTTCAACGGCAGCGGCCCGCGCCTTGCCGGCTGCCCCTGGAGCGGCGCGCCGGAGAACGTTCCCGAAGATTGCGCGGATCTGCTGACTTCGCAGCTCTTCATGCGCGTGCAGACGGTGGCGGGTACGGGTGTCGACATCACCGACGATCGCGAGGTCTACAGCGTCGTCAAGGGCGCGACGATGATCGAGCACCTGGGCAGCAATGGCGTGGACTTCGACGTGTACATTCCCGACGAAGCCAAGCGCACACCGGTCGCCGGCCAGACCAACCGGTTCCGCGCCCTCTTCGCCGAGAACCAGTTCGACAGGCTGACCGTCGGCGGCCAGACACAGGTGACCTTGCGTGAACCGCTGCGCGTGCAGATCGATCTGTCGCGTATCCCCGTCTGCAGCGACGAGAGCTCGCCCGTGAACTGCCCCGAGTTCACGCTGCAGACCGAAGTGGATGCCCTGGCGCAAAACCGCCGCTCCGCAGAAACCTACGCGGCCGCCTTCCTGCGCGACCCGCTGGGTCTCGGCGGCGAAGTGGAGGTGATCACCACGGGTCTCACGCCTACCAATCGCCCCTATCTAGGCACTCCCACCCAGCCGCCGCAGCCGCAGCCCACCTGTGAATCGGGCACGAATCCGGACTCGGGTGCGATTCAGTTCGACCGCGAGCGAGTGCGCATCATGGAGTTCGGCGAACTCAAGCCTCAGGTGTACATCACGCGCACCGGCGGCTCCGCCGGCGAGGTGATCGCGAACATCACCACACAAGCCGATACGGCGATCCCCGGCACTCACTTCCAAAGTGTCACGAACACCGTGATTTTCGGCGATGGCGACGACACGCCGCGCGCGCTCGCTCTCCCGACGATCGACAACAATACGCACGACGGCAACAAGCGCTTCACGCTGCAACTGGTGGCGCAACCTGCGTGCGCGCGGCTCGGCGATGACACCACGCTCGAGGTGATGATCGTCGACGACGAAGCGCGCCCCGTGGTGAACACCAATCCGTCCGGCTCGCTGGATCTGACCTTCAGCGACGACGGCAAGGCCGACTCGGGTAGCTTCGGTGGCCCGCCGGGCAGGATGGCCATGCAGCCGGACGGCAAGTTCGTGCTCGTCGGCGGTTCGTTCGTAGCTTTCAACGTCGCCCGCTTCAATCACGACGGCACACCGGACACGGGTTTCGGTGGCACCGGTCAGGTGACTACGGACGTCACCGGTACTTCCGGCATCCAGTACGCGCGCGCGGTGACTATGCAGCCCGACGGCAAGATCGTGGTCGCGGGAGACTACGATCCGCCGGGCACACTGAGCGCTGCCGCCGCGCTCGTGCGCTACAACGCCGACGGCACGCTGGACAGCTCGTTCAGCGGCGACGGCATCCTGCTCGAGCCCGCGGTGGGCGGCAACGTGATGGCCGTGGCGCTGCAGGCCGATGGCCGCATCGTGGTGGCGGGCAGCTTTCCGGTCAGCGGCAACGTCAACGATCTGGCCGATGCGATGCTGGCCCGGTTCAATGCCGACGGCACGCTGGACAGCAGCTTCGGTAGCGCCGGAGTCAAAGTATTCGACGTCGTTGGCAGCACCGACCAGCTTCGCAACCTGCTGATCCAGTCCGATGGATCGATCTTCACGTCGGGAGAACCGGCCGGTGGAGACCCCTCGACGCAGACCATCGTCGCAAAGCTCGATGCCAGCGGGAATTTCGACGACGCGTTCGATGGCGACGGCCGGATGGGCATTCCGGGCGCCAACGTGGGTTACGGCCTCGCGCTGCAACCCGACGGCAAACTACTGCTCGCGGGCGGAACCACGAGCCTGCCGAGCAGCTTCGCGGTGGTGCGGCTGAATGCCGACGGGAGTTACGACAGCTCGTTCGGCAATGGTGGGGCCGTCACCACGGTGATCAGCGGCCGCACGGATGGCAGGGGCGACTACGCCAGAGCTGTCGCCGTCGCGCCCGATGGGCGCATCTACGCCGCGGGCGTCTACGGCAACATCAACTCCAACTTCGGGTTGGTGAGGTACACCCCCACCGGCGCACTCGATACGAGTTTCGCCAACACCGGCTTCATCCACGTGGATTTCAACGGGCTCCAGGACTATGCCGAGAGCGTCGTGATCCAGGGCGACGGCCGGATCGTCCTCGGCGGCGTGGCGTTTCCGACGACCCGCGACGGCTTCGGCGTCGTGCGCATCAATCCGTAACAGGAGCAACGTTCATGAACAAACTACTGATCTCCGGCTGCCTGCTTGCGTGCGCTTCCGCGCCCCAAGCCGCGCCGCTCAAGGCCCGCTCGTTGGAAATGGGGTACGAACACGTCTGCGCCATCCTCACTACCGGCGAGGTCAAGTGTTGGGGCAACAACGACCGTGGCCAGCTCGGCCTCGGCGACAGAGAGAACCGCGGCGATCATGCCAACGAGATGGGCAATCACCTTCCCGAGGTGGATTTGTCCATGGGCCAGGTCGATCAACTGGCGCTGGGGTTACAACACACCTGTGCGCTCTCGGGATCGGTTTCGCTGAAATGCTGGGGCGACAATACCTACGGCCAGCTGGGCCTCCTCGACGATGAGACTCGTGGAAATGATGAAGATGAAATGGGTTGGCGCCTCCCCTACATCGACGTATCAGCCGACATGGTGACGTACGGGATATCTAGCATCGCCGCTGGCGCTTACCACACCTGTGCGTTGCTCGGTAACGGCAGCGTCACCTGCTGGGGCCGCAACGATGACGGCCAGCTCGGCCTCGGCCACCAGGAATCCTACGGTGACGACGCCGATGAAAGCCTGCACGACATCCGCGTGGATCTCGGCGACGGCCGCAAGGCCTACCAGATCACCGCGGGCCTCGCGCACACTTGCGCCCTGCTCGACAACGCCACCATCAAATGCTGGGGCAACAACGACGCCGGTCAGCTCGGCATCGGCAGCACGTTCGAGCGCGGCGACAATGCCATGGAGATGGGCCGCTGGCTCCAGGAGATCGAGTTCGGTCAATACGACGGCCTGCCGATTTCCGTCGAAGCCGGCGCCACGCACAACTGCGCGCGAATGGACGATGGCGATCTCAAATGCTGGGGCTCCAACGGGCATGGCCAGTTGGGCCGCGGCCATACCTGGACCATTGGCGATGAAGTCATCGACATGGGAAACCTGTTCGCGAGCACCGCGGTGAATCCGGCCGCGGCTCCAACGAACACCGTTTCAGCCGGAGCTTTCCACACCTGCGCTACGGGCGGAGGCAATCTCACGTGTTGGGGCTACAACGCCTTCGGGCAACTCGGCACCGAGAACGCGTCCTGGTTGGGCAACGACCCCGGCGAAACCGGCGCGGCGATTCCGCTCGTCGACCTCGGCATCTACATCCCCTTCCAGGTCGCCGCCGGCATGCACGCCACCTGCGCGAGATTGTTAGGTGGCCGGATCAAGTGCTGGGGCACCAACAACGGAGGCGTGCTCGGATCCGGCATCGGCGGATCGGTCGGAGACAATGTCGGTGAAATGGGTGCGAACCTGCCGTTCGTCGATCTCGGAGACGATGGCGTGCGAGGCACCCCGCCCTGGCAACCGACCTTCCCCTGAGACTGTCGCGAGGATCCACGCGGGCGGGGCAGCCCCCGCCCGCTTCAGCCGACCTGCCCCTTGGGCATGCCGGGGCCGCCCAGCCCCAATTCCATCTGTTTCATCTTCTCGATGGCATCGCGGATCTTCGCGGCTTCTTCGAACTCGAGGTTGCGCGCATGTTTGTACATCTGCGCCTCGAGTCGCTTGATCTCGCGCACGATCTGTTCGGGCGAGAGCATGCGCAGGTTCGGCGCGGCTTCTTCCGCGCCACGCTTTTTCTTGCCGGGCTTGTAGCCGAAGTCCGTGGTATCGGCGCGCGCGCCTTCCATGACGTCCTGGACGTTCTTGCGGATGGTCTTCGGTACGTGCCCGTGTTCCTGGTTGAAGGCGAGCTGGATCTCGCGGCGGCGCGCGGTCTCTTCCATGGCGCGCTGCATGGAACCGGTGATGGTGTCCGCATACAGAATCACGCGGCCATTGGCATTGCGCGCCGCCCGGCCCATGGTCTGGATCAGCGAGTTGTCACTGCGCAGGAAGCCTTCCTTGTCCGCATCGAGGATGGCCACGAGCGACACCTCGGGCATGTCCAGGCCTTCACGCAACAGATTGATGCCGACGAGCACGTCGAACTTGCCCAGGCGCAGATCGCGGATGATCTCCATGCGCTCCACCGTCTCGACGTCCGAGTGCAGGTAGCGAACCTTCACGCCATGTTCGTGCAGGTATTCGGTGAGATCTTCCGACATGCGCTTGGTGAGCGTCGTGATCAACACGCGTTCATCCACGGCGACGCGTTTGTTGATCTCCGAGAGCACGTCGTCGACCTGCGTGGCCACCGGACGCACTTCGACTTCGGGGTCCACGAGGTGCGTGGGCCGCAGCAACTGCTGCACGGTCTGCGCCGAATGCGCGGACTCGTATTTACCGGGCGTCGCGGATACGTAGATCATCTGCGGCGCGATCGACTCCCACTCCTCGAACTTCAGGGGCCGGTTGTCGAGCGCCGACGGGAGCCGGAAGCCGTACTCCACCAGCGTCTCCTTGCGCGAGCGGTCGCCCTTGTACATGGCGCCGAGCTGCGGGATCGTCTGGTGCGATTCGTCGATGACCAGCAGTGCATTCCCGGGTAGATAGTCGAACAGGCACGGTGGCGGCTCGCCCGCCGCACGGCCCGAGAGATAGCGCGAATAGTTCTCGATGCCCGCGCAGTATCCCACCTCTTTCATCATCTCCATGTCGAACAGGGTGCGCTGCTCGAGCCGCTGCGCTTCCACGAGCTTGTTCTGCTCCCGCAGCACCTTCAAGCGATCGCGCAGCTCTTCGCGGATGTGATCGATGGCGCCGATCAGCCGCTCCTTGGGCGTCACGTAATGCGAACCCGGGTAGATGGTGTAACGCGGCAGCTTGCGCTGGACTTCACCGGTGAGCGGGTCGAACAGCGCGATCGATTCGATCGTCTCGTCGAACAGCTCCACGCGAACGGCCTCGCGCGCGGATTCCGCCGGGAACACGTCGATCACGTCGCCGCGCACGCGATAGGTGCCCGCCTGCAGGTCGAGCTCGTTGCGCGTGTACAGCATGTCCGCGAGACGGCGCAGCAGCCGGCGCTGATCCATGCGTTCGCCGCGGTTCAGGTGCAGGATCATCTCGTGGTAACTGGCAGGATCGCCGAGACCGTAGATGGCAGAGACGGTGGCCACGATGATGGCGTCGCTGCGTTCGAGCAGCGCCTTGGTCGCGCTCAAACGCATCTGCTCGATGTGTTCGTTGATCGACGCGTCCTTCTCGATGTAGGTGTCGCTCGAGGGAACGTACGCTTCCGGCTGGTAGTAATCGTAATACGAGACGAAGTACTCCACGGAATTCTCGGGGAAGAACTCCTTGAACTCGCCGTAGAGCTGCGCCGCCAGAGTCTTGTTGTGCGCGAGCACGAGCGTCGGACGCTGGATCTGCGCGATCACGTTGGCCACGGAGTAGGTCTTGCCACTTCCCGTCACGCCTAACAAAGTCTGATGACGGAAGCCATCGTTGATGCCCTCCACCAGCTTGGCGATGGCGTTCGGCTGATCACCCGAAGGCTTGTAATCCGCTTTCAATACGAAAGGCTTGTGTTCCACTCGAGGGTCCTTGAGCTACGGGCACGCGTATATGGGGATGGAATCACCAAAAACCCCCAGGTTCCATCCAGTCCCGCCCAGCCGCCAGCACTGTATATAAGGAGTGGCGTCTGGGAAGCCGCGCCGGGTAACGCGTAATATACGCGCGCTCGCGGACCCACCGCGTCAGGACCCCATGACCACCGTCCCCCCGCTCTCACGGATCGACCGCACGGATTACGCGGCCTGGATCGTGTCGGCGATCGCGCTCGCGATGATCATCGTGCTCCACCTGCTGCCGGCGCTGATCGCGGCGCTGCTCGTCTACAAGCTCGTCGACGTACTCACGCCCTGGCTGCGCGTGCGCGCCATGGATCGCGACGTGGCGCGCCTGCTCGCGGTGGCGCTGATCGCCGCGGTCGTCATCGCCGCGCTCGTGGGCATCGGCGTCGGCGTCGTGTTCGTGCTCAAGAACAGCGGCCAGAGCCTCCCCGCGCTGCTGCAGCGGATGGCCGAGATCGTCGAGGAGGCCCGCCCCAACCTGCCGGTCTGGCTCGCGAGCTACATTCCCGAGGATGCCGAAACCCTGCGCCTCAAGATCGTCGAGTGGCTGCGCGAGCACGCGGACTTCCTGCAGCTCTATGGCAAGGGCCTGGGCCGCGGCCTCGTGCACGTCATCATGGGCATGGTGATCGGCGCGTTGTTATCGCTGCAAAAGGCCACGCAGCCGCACGAACGCCGGCCGCTCACCGATCAGTTCGCGCAACACGGCACCCGCCTCGCCTCCGCGTTCCAGCGCGTGGTGTTCGCGCAGTTCTGGATCTCGCTGATCAACACCTTCTTCACGTGGCTGTATCTCGACGTGGTGCTGCGCCTGTTCGGCGTGGACCTGCCGCTGGTCAAGATCCTCGTGTTGCTGACCTTCGTCGTCGGCCTCATGCCCATCATCGGCAACCTGGTCTCGAACACCGCCATCGTCGTGGTCTGTCTGAGCCAGGGCGCGGGCATCGCGGCGGTGTCGTTGGCCTATCTCGTGGTCATCCACAAGCTCGAGTACTTCCTCAACGCGCGCATCATCGGCTCGCATGTGAATGCGAAGGCGTGGGAGCTGCTGATCGCCATGCTGGTCATGCAGGCGATCTTCGGCATCCCCGGGCTCATCGCCGCACCGATCTTCTATGCGTTCTTCAAGGACGAATTCCGCGCCAAGGGGCTGGTTTGAGCAAATCCCTTGCTTGCCAAGGACTTGGCAACGTTATCGCCAGTGGATGCCCGGGCCGGATCGCGTAAGATACGCGCCCGTTTGACCACCCCATTCGCCACAAAAGGTTCGCCTGTGCCCATCCAGCTCTCGCGCCGCGTTCAACGCGTCAAGCCCTCGCCCACTCTCGCCGTCACCGCGCGCGCCGCGAAACTGAAGGCCGAGGGCAAGGACATCATCGGCCTCGGGGCCGGCGAGCCGGATTTCGATACGCCCAAGCACATCGCCGATGCGGGCGTGGAAGCCATCAAGAAGGGCTTCACGCGTTACACGAACGTCGACGGCATCGTCGA
>JBKPPO010000004.1:0-4136 GCA_046733635.1 Pseudomonadota bacterium
GCGCGGGCCACAGGCCCACCAGCAGCACGGAAATGGCGAGCACACCCAGGATGATGAACTCGCGGTAGTTGAGGTCCTGCATCTCGGCCACGTGGTGATTGGCCACCGCGCCGAAGATCACGCGCTTGACCAGCCACAACGTGTAGGCCGCGCCGAGGATCAGCGTGAGGCCCGCGAGGAACGCGTACCAGAAGTTGGCCTTGAACGACGCGAGGATCACGAGGAACTCGCCGACGAAGCCGGATGTGCCCGGCAGGCCGGAGTTGGCCAGCGAGAACAGCACGAAGAACGCGGCGAACTTCGGCATCGTGTTGATCACGCCACCATAGGCGCTGATCTCGCGCGAGTGCACGCGGTCGTACATCACACCCACGCAGAGGAACATCGCGCCCGAGATCAGGCCGTGCGAAATCATCTGCACCATCGCGCCGTCGAGACCCATGCCCGCCCCTTCATAGGAACCGGTGGCCGCATAGATGTCGAAGGCGAGGAAAGAACCCAGCGTGACGAAGCCCATGTGCGCGATCGAGGAATACGCGATGAGCTTCTTCATGTCGGTCTGCACGAGCGCGACGAAGCCGATGTACACCACGGCGATCAGCGAGAGACCGATGATCACCCAGTCGAATTCGCGTGAGGCATCGGGGGTGATCGGCAGCGCGAAGCGCAGGAAGCCGTAGCCACCCATCTTCAGCATGATGGCCGCCAGCACCACCGAACCGCCCGTGGGCGCTTCGACGTGCGCATCCGGCAACCAGGTGTGTACCGGCACCATCGGGATCTTCACGGCGAAGGCCGCGACGAACGCGAAGAAGATCCACATCTGCTCGGTGGCGCTCAGCGGCAGGTTGTGGAACGCCTCGATGCTGAAATCACCGGTCTTGAGCAGCATGTAGATCAGCGCGACCAGCATGAACACCGAGCCCAAGAAGGTGTACAGGAAGAACTTGATCGTCGCGTACACACGCCGCGGACCACCCCACACGCCGATGATGAGGAACATCGGGATGAGCATGGCTTCCCAGAAGAAGTAGAACAGCAGGCCGTCGAGCGCGGAGAACACGCCGACCATGAGGCCTTCGAGGATCAGGAACGCCGCGTAGTACTGTGAGGGGCGCTGCTCGATGACTGTCCACGCCGCCACGATGATGGGCACGGTCATGAACGTGGTGAGCAGGATCAGCGGCAGCGAGATGCCGTCGACGCCGAAGTAGTAGTCCGCGTGGAACGCCGGGATCCAGGCGAAGCGTTCGATGAACTGGAACGCATGCGTGGACGCATCGAAGTTCGTGTACAGCGGAATGGACGCGACGAACACGGCCAGCGACGTGATCAACGCCAGCCAGCGACCGGCCTGGATGCGCTTGTCGCCGAAGGCCAGCACGAGCAGACCGCCCGCGATGGGCAGCCACGTCAACAGCGAAAGAATCGGGAACCCCTGCATGTGTACGTCTTCTACTTTGTTAGAGCCAGGTCAGGAAATAGCCCAGCATCGCTGCGAGACCGATGACCATCCAGAACGCATAGGAATACAGGAAGCCGCTCTGCACGCGGCGGATCACGCCGGCGAGGAAGCCCACGGTATTCGCGGAACCATTGACCAGCGTCGTGTCGATGATGGCCTGATCGCCCACCTTCCAGAACAACTTGCCGAGGCCGCGTGAACCGGCGGCGATGACCTTCTCGTTGAACCAGTCGAACCAGTACTTGTTCTCGAGCACGACGCGGAGCGCGGTGAGGCGCTTGTCGATGGCGCCCGGGATGTGGGGCCACTGGATGTAGAAGGCCCAGGCTGTGAACACACCGGCAAGCATGATCCAGAACACCGGGTTCCAGAGCGCGTGCGCACCGAAGTGAATCCAGTCGCCTACGCTGTGGCCGATCTCCTGGATGACTTCGCCATGTTCCGCGCTGTACTGGATGGCATTGCCGAAACCGCCACCGAACAGCAGCGGTTGGAACGTCGCCGCGCCGATGAAGATCGACGGGATCGCCAACGCGACCAGCGGAACGATGACGACCCAGGGACTTTCCTTCGGCGGCCCGCCGTGGTGGCCGTGATCATCGTGCGAACCGTGATCATCATGCGCACCGTGCGCGTCATGCGCATGCACGTCGGCGTGAACGACCGGATGCGTCTCGGCATGTGCATCAACCACTTCTTGGGCATGGCCCTCATGCGCAGCATGCGCATCCCACCGCGGCTTGCCGTGGAAGGTCATGAACAGCAGGCGGAACGAATAGAACGCCGTGACGAACACGCCGATCATCACGCACCAGTACGCGTACGTGAACACCCAGTTATCCGGGTGCGCGTGGTGGTGATGTTTCACCGCGTCGATGATCAAGTCCTTCGAGTAGTAACCCGACAGGAACGGAAAGCCGATCAGCGCGAGCGAACCAATCCAGCAGGTGACGGCGGTCCAGGGCATGACCTTCGCGAGGCCACCCATCTTCCGCATGTCCTGCTCGTGGTGCATGCCGATGATCACCGAGCCCGCGGCGAGGAACAGCAGCGCCTTGAAGAACGCGTGCGTCATCAGATGGAAGATGCCGAAGCCGAATGCCGACGCGCCCAACGCCACCGTCATGTAACCCAGCTGCGAGAGCGTGGAGTACGCGACGACGCGCTTGATGTCGTTGTTGATGATGCCGAGGAAGCCCATGAACAGCGCCGTCGTGGCGCCGATGAACAAGACGAAGTACAGCGCCGTCTGCGAGAGCTCGAACAGAGGCGACATGCGCGCCACCATGAAGATGCCCGCGGTCACCATCGTGGCCGCGTGGATCAACGCGGAGATGGGCGTCGGGCCTTCCATCGAGTCCGGCAGCCAGACGTGCAGCGGCACCTGCGCGGACTTGCCCATCGCACCGATGAACAGGCAGATGCAGATGAACGTCATCGCGTTCACGTCGGCGAAACCCGCGATCCCAAAGCTCTGCCCGGCGATCTGCGGCGCGGCCGCGAAGGCATCGTTGTAATCCAGCGAGGCATTGCCGAACTGCGCCGTGTAATACAACACGCCTGCGATACCGAGCACGAATCCGAAATCGCCCACGCGGTTCACGAGGAAGGCCTTCATGTTCGCGAAGATGGCGGTCGGCCGCTTGTACCAGAAGCCGATGAGCAGATAGGAGACCACGCCCACCGCTTCCCAGCCGAAGAACAGCTGCATGAAGTTGTTGGACATGACCAGCATCAGCATCGAGAACGTGAACAGCGAGATGTAGCTGAAGAAGCGCTGGTAGCCGTCGTCTTCCTTCATGTACCCGATGGTGTACACGTGCACGCACAGCGAGACGAACGTGACCACGACCATCATGAGCGCGGTGAGCTGGTCGACGAGGAAGCCGACCTCCATGTTCACGCCGTCGCTGATCAGCCACTGGTAGACGGTGTCGTTGTAGACCGCTGCCTCGCCCGAGAAGATGAGCTTGGCGACGTACATCGACAGACCGGCCGAGATGGCCACGCCGCCGATGGTCACCGAGTGCGAAGCCACGCGGCCGATGGATCGACCAAACAATCCCGCGATGATGGCCGCGAGCAGCGGCAGCAGCGGAATGGCGAGCAGCAGGTTGGGATTCAGAGTGGTCACTGGCTCAACCCTTCAAGGTGCTCAGGTCTTCGACGTTGATGCTGCGCCGTTCGCGGAACAGCACCACGAGGATGGCGAGGCCGATGGCGGATTCCGCCGCGGCCACGGTCAACACGAAGAACACGAAGATCTGTCCGTGGATGTCGTCGAGGTAACGCGAGAACGCCACGAAGTTGAAGTTCACGGCGAGCAGCAGCAGCTCCACGCACATCAACAACAGAATGAGGTTCTTGCGATTGATGAACATGCCCGCCACGGAGATGGCGAACAGGACACCGGAGATGGTGAGCAACCAGTTGAGCTGAATCATGGAGCCTTGTCTCCCGCAGGAGCCTTGTCTCCGGAAAGATCTTGGGGGGCCTCGGGTTTCTCGGCGGCCACCTGCACGATGCGCACACGGTCTTCACGACGCACGGCCACCTGCGCGGCGACATCCTGCTGCTTGAGGTTGGCGCGCTTGCGCATCGTGAGCGAAATCGCGGCGACGATCGCGATGAGCAGCAGCACGGCCGCCAGCTCAAAGGAGTACACGTATTC
>JBKPPO010000005.1:0-15687 GCA_046733635.1 Pseudomonadota bacterium
ACCGCATTGCGGTCCTGCGCGGCGACAACATCAAGGATCCGAACGATCTCAAACCCCCGCACTGGGTCATGACCAACGGCGGGCGCTGCATGGTTTTCTCTTCCAACGTGCTCATGCGCGAGACGGTGGGCGATTTCGCGAAGGCGCTCAAGGAGTTCGCGCCCACACTGATGTGCGCGTATCCGACTTCGCTCGAATGCCTGTGCAGGCTGCTGCAACAGCAGGAGCTGCACGTGCAGATCCCGCACGTGCTCACCTCGTCCGAAGTCCTGAAGCGCGAAGCGTGGACGCTGGCCCGCGAGACCCTGGGCTGCAATCTGGCCGACTACTATGGCCAGGCGGAGCGCGTGGCTTTCGCCTATGCCTTCGAGCCGCGCCAGTACCGCTTCCTGCCCTTTTACGGTCACGTGGAGCTGCGCCCATTCACGTCGGATGGGCTCACCGATCCCGGCAAGGGGAATCTCTACGAGATCATCGGCACCACGTTCTGGAACGAACTCATGCCGCTCGTTCGGTATCGCACCGGCGATCTGGTGCGCCTGCCCGAAGAATATGGTCCCCGCGAGATCGAGGAAGTGACGCTGGGCTTGCGCTCCTTCAGCGGTGTTCTGGGACGGGAACAGGAGATCCTCGTGTGTCCGAAAGGCGTGCGCCTCACGGGCATCGATCACATCCCGCGTGACGTCGCCAACATCCTTCGCATCCAGGTCATCCAGGAAGGGCTCGACGACGTGCGCATTCTCGTGCTCCCCGCCGCGGGTTACAGCGAAAGCGATGCGGCGCAGCTCCTGCAGAATGCGCGCGCCAAGGTGCCCAATACGATGCGGCTGCGCATCGAGACGGCGCAGTGGCTCGAACGCACTCCGCGCGGCAAGACGCCACTGGTCATCCATCGCAAACCCGTGCAGGAGCAATTGCGCCGGCAGGGCATCGAACCCTCCATCACCCGCTGAGCCTCCCGCTGACGCATGCAACAACCTGGTTGGTATCTACGCAGACTCCGGGGTATGTCCGGCGCCGAGGTGGCACACCGCCTCGCGCGACGCATCCGCACGATTTCTGAAAACTTCTCGGCGGCCGATGCGCCCGATTACGATCGCGACGCACGCGATCTCCGTTTCCTGCCGCCGTTCATCTCGCCCACGCCCCAGCCCGTGACGGCCGCGGCCGAGCGCGTGCTCGCCGGACGCTATTCGTTCTTCGATCTCGAAGACTGCGAACTCGGTGAACCTCCGCAATGGAACCGCGATCCGCTGACGCGGCGTGAGGCCGGCACGGCGCGCGCCAGCTCCATCGACTATCGCGATGAGCGCGTCGTCGGCAACATCAAATACCTCTGGGAACCGAATCGTCATCTGCATCTGCCGCTGCTCGCGCAGGCGCATGCGCTCACGGGTGATGCGCGGTACGCGGCCGCCATCCAGAAGCAGATCGATTCCTGGATCGAGCAATGCCCGGTGGGCCGCGGCCCCAACTGGGTGAGCCCGCTCGAACTCGGCATCCGCCTCATCAACTGGAGCCTCACCTGGCAATTGCTTGGCGGCTTCCGCGCGCGCCTGTTCAGCACGCCCGAAGGCGAAGCCTTCCGGGACCGCTGGCTCGCGTCGGTGTATCAGCAGGTCCGCGTGATCCAGGCGAATCTCTCGCGCTTCTCGTCGGCCAACAATCACCTGATCGGCGAAGCCGCCGGTGTGTACGTGGCCGCCTCGACGTGGCCACTGTGGCCGCAGATGGGCGAGTGGGGCGAGCGCTGCCGCAAGGTGCTCGAAGAAGAATGCCTGCGCCAGAATGCGCCCGACGGCGGCAATCGCGAGCAGGCGTTCGCGTACCAGACCTTCGTGCTCGACTTCCTCCTGCTTGCCGGATTGGCGGCCCGTGCGCGGGGAGAGGATTTCTCGCCGCTGTACTGGCGCCGCATCGAGCTCATGATCGACTTCCTCGCCTCGATGACCGACGTGGCGGGCCGCCTGCCCATGGTGGGCGACGCGGATGACGGCCTCGTGGTGAACCTGGCGCACGAGCCCGGCTTCTCCACGCATGCGTCGCTGATCGCGACGGGTGCGGTGTTGTTCAATCGCTCGGACCTCGCGGCGAAGGCAGGCGCGCTCGATGGCAAGACCGCGACGCTGCTGGGCGTCGAGGCCGTGCGCCGGCTCGCGCAGCTCAAGGTTCGCGGCCGCGGCCGGTTCCGGCCGCGTCAGCAGTTCGCCGAGTCGGGGTACTATCTACTGGGTTCAGGCTTCGACACGCCCGATGAGGTGAGGCTGCTCGCGGACGCGGGTCCGCTGGGATATCTCAGCATCGCGGCGCATGGTCACGCCGACGCGCTCTCGTTCGTGCTCAACATCGGCGACAAGGAGATCCTCGTCGATCCCGGCACCTACGCGTATCACACGGATCCGGCTTGGCGCCGCTACTTCCGCAGCACGCGCGCGCACAACACCGTGGGCATCGACAACGAAGATCAATCCGTCCAGGCCGGCAACTTCATGTGGAGCGATCACGCGAAAGCGCGCTGCATCGAGTTCGAGACCGGCGCCGATGTGCAGCGCTTCGTGGGTGAGCACCACGGCTACGCGCGGCTGGCGGATCCTGTGGTGCACCGGCGCGAGATCATGTTCGATTCCCGCAGGCAGATCATCGAGGTGACGGACATCCTGCGGTGCGATGGCACGCATGACGCCCGCCGGACCTGGCATTTCGCCGAAGATTGTCATGTCGAGCGCACGGGTCCCGGACTCAAGGTATCTTCCGGCAACACGCAGGTGTGGCTGGAACCGCTGGACGAGCTCATGGAAGTGCACGTACATCGCGCAGGCACGGCGGAACAGGGCGGATGGATCTCGCGCCGCTTCGGCCGCAAGGAGCCCTGCACCACGGTGCATTGGCATTCCCGCATCACCGGGCAGACGGTGCTTCGCACCCGCATCAGCTGGAACCGAACGCGTGGCCTTGGCCTCTGAACCCGCCATCTCCGAAGTCTCGCTGCACCAGGTGATCACCACCGACGTGCCGAGCGGAGAGCGGACGCATGTGTTGCGTCACGACGATTGCTTCGGGCTGTTCAACGAGATCGGCGACATCGACGCCGATGCGCGCAGCGAGTCCGGTCTGTATCGCGCAGGTGTCCGGCATCTATCGCGGCTCACGATGACGATCGCGGGTCAGCGGCCGCTGCTGCTCGCGGCCACGCCGCGCGAAGACAACGTGCTGCTGGCCGTGAACCTCACCAACGCCGACGTGCGCGGCGAAGCCGGCCGCGTCATCCTGCCGCGCGGCACGTTGTACATCACGCGCTCGCGGTACATCTGGAACGGCGTCTGCCATGAGCTCATCCGCGTCCGGAATTTCGCGCTGAGCACGGTTTCCGTCGAGCTCGCGATCCGTTTCTATTCGGACTTCGAGAACATCGTCGACGTGCGCGCCCAGCAGCGCATGGATGGCGCGCGCAAACGCTTCGAACGCGTCGAGCGCGATTCCGTGACGCAGAGCTGTCTCGGCGCCGATGACGTGATGCGCGAGACGGTGGTGGACTGCCATACCGCACCCGAATCCATTTCAGGTGACAGCCTCAAGTACCGTTTGCAGATCGGCAGCCGCGGCGAGAAGACCATTTCGCTGGCGTTCGGCTGCTCGGCCGCCAATCGCCCGGTGCAGATATCGACGTTCACGCGATCGCTCGCGGCGGCCGAAGAACTGGCGCGCCGGGAAGGCCGGCCGCCGGCGCAGGTGCATTCCTCGGATACGCATTTCAACTCGTGGATCCGCCGCGCCGGCGCCGATCTCGGCATGATGCTCACGGCGACGCCGCAAGGCCGCGTGCCCGCTGCCGGCTTGCCCTGGCTGGATGCGCCGTTCGGCCGCGACGCCATCGTGACGGCGATGCAGACGTTATGGGTGTGGCCGGACATCGCGCGCAATGTCTTGCGTTATCTCGCAGCCACGCAGGCAGCGGACAGCACGCCCGGCAATGGCGCCGAGGCGGGCAAGATCCTCAACGAGGCGCGTGGCGGTTCGCAGCAGCCGGACTATCACGGCGTCGACACGACGCCGCTGTTCGTGATGCTGGCCGGCGCGTATTTCACGCGCACGGCGGATCTCAACTTCATGGCCGAGTTGTGGCCGGCCATCAATTCCGCGCTCCGGTGGATCGACGTCTACGGCGACGTGGACGGCGACGGCTTCATCGAGACACGACCGCGAGCGGGGTCGATCGGCGGCGACAAGTCCCACCATGGCTGGAAGAGTTCGGCCGACGCGGTGTTCCACGAGGATGGCCGCCTGGCCACCGGTCCGCTGGCGCTGTGCGAGCTGCAGGGTTACGTGTACGGGGCGCGTCTGGGTGCGGCCCGCATCGCGCGATCTCTGGGCGAGATTCCGCGCGCCATCGCACTCGTCGAAGCCGCGCAGGCGCTTCAGCACCGCTTCAACACGACCTACTGGTGCTCCGAGATCGAAACCTATGCACTTGCACTGGATGGCGAGAAGAAGCCCTGCCGCGTGCGCAGCTCGAACGCGGGGCAGTGCCTGTTCACGGGCATTGCGCATGCGGAACGCGCGCGCCAGATCATCGCGGGCCTGGGCGACGAACACTTCTTCTCGGGGTGGGGCGTACGAACCGTCGCGGAGAGCGAACTGCGCTACAACCCGATGTCGTATCACAACGGATCCGTCTGGCCGCAGGACAACGCGTTGATCGCGGCGGGCGCGGCGCGTTACGACGACAAGGCGTTCGCATTGCGAATACTGAACGCGCAATACGAGGCGGCCCGCCATTTCGACCTGCTGCGTTTGCCGGAGCTGTTCTGCGGCTTCAAGCGGCGCGGCCGCGAGGCGCCGCTGCACTTTCCCGTGGCCTGCTCACCGCAATCGGGGTCGGCGGGCGCGGCATTCCTGCTGCTGCAGAGCGTGCTCGGCATCGGCATCGACGCGCTGGACCGTCAGATCGTGCTGTCGCACCCCGTGGTGCCGGATGGCTTCAACGAGATCGCCGTGCGCAACCTGGCCGTGGCGGACGCCTCGGTCGACTTCACCGTGCGCCGGCATGGTGGCTCGGTGAGCGTCAGCGTCGAGCGGCGCGAAGGAAAGATCGATCTCGTCATCCGAAGCTGAGCGGATTCGCGATTTCCCGACGTCGTCCCCGCAGAGTCAGTTTGTAAGACAAGCCCTACGGAAGTGCGCGGAGCAGTCTGGGGAGGGCGGCATTTAGACTCTGACGCACTCGCAGGAACTCCGGACGGCTCATGGAAATTTCCGCTCGCGGTGCTCGCGCGTCGACGCGCCGCCGCACGCCCCAGGTCAAGCCCAAAAATGGCGCCAAACTAGCTGATGGCGGCAATGGCGACAGCCATGGGTCCGCGTCCGACGCCGATCTCAGAAAATTGCTGCGGGCCTTGCAGGCCGTCAGAGACGGCGATTTCTCCGCGCGTCTGGCCCCGGATCAAACCGGCCTTCCGGGGAAGATAGCCGACACCTTCAACGAGATGGTCAGCGCCAACGAGCGCATGGCCAAGGAGCTCGAGCGCGTCGGCCAGATGGTCGGCAAGGAAGGCCGCACCCGGATCCGCGTGGCCAGTGAGCGCCGCAGCGGCGCCTGGGGCGCGATGGAGTCTTCGGTCAACACGCTCATCGACGACTTGTTGTGGCCCACGGCCGAGGTGACGCGAACCATTACCGCAGTCGCCAAGGGCGACCTCTCGCAAAGCATGCGACTGGAGGCTGACGGCCGCCCGCTCAAGGGCGAGTTCCTGCGCTCGGCCAACGTGGTCAACGAGATGATCGCGCAGATGAGCGGCTTCACTTCGGAAGTGACGCGCGTGGCGCGCGAGGTCGGTACGGAAGGCAAGCTCGGTGGTCAGGCGCAGGTGCAAGGCGCGAGCGGTGTGTGGCGAGATCTCACCGACAACGTGAACTCCATGGCGTCGAACCTCACGGGCCAGGTCCGCAACATCTCGGAAGTGACGATCGCCGTCGCCAACGGCGACCTCTCGCGCAAGATCACGGTGGACGTGCGCGGCGAAATCCTGCAGCTCAAGGAAGCCATCAACACGATGGTGGACCAGCTCCGTTCGTTCGCCTCCGAAGTGACGCGCGTGGCGCGCGAAGTCGGTACCGAAGGCAAGCTTGGCGGCCAGGCCATCGTGCCCGGCGTGGCCGGCACCTGGAAGGACCTCACGGACAACGTGAACTCGATGGCCGCCAATCTCACCGGCCAGGTCCGCAACATCGCCGAAGTGACGACTGCCGTGGCCTCGGGCGACTTGTCGAGAAAGATCACCGTCGACGTGCGCGGCGAGATCCTGCAGCTCAAGGAAACCATCAACACGATGGTGGACCAGCTTCGTTCGTTCGCCTCCGAAGTGACGCGCGTGGCGCGCGAAGTCGGTACCGAAGGCAAACTCGGTGGTCAGGCGAGCGTGCCGGGCGTCGCCGGCACGTGGAAAGATCTCACGGACAACGTGAACTCCATGGCCGCGAACCTCACGGGCCAGGTGCGCAACATCGCCGAAGTGACCATCGCCGTGGCGAGCGGCGACTTGTCACGCAAGATCACGGTGGACGTGCGCGGGGAGATTCTGCAGCTCAAGGAAACCATCAATACGATGGTGGACCAGCTCCGTTCGTTCGCCTCCGAAGTGACGCGCGTGGCGCGCGAAGTCGGTACGGAAGGCAAGCTCGGTGGTCAGGCGCTGGTGCCGGGCGTCGCGGGCACGTGGAAGGATCTCACGGACAACGTGAACTCCATGGCCGCGAACCTCACGGGCCAGGTCCGCAACATCGCCGAAGTGACCACCGCGGTGGCCACGGGCGACTTGTCGAGAAAGATCACCGTCGACGTGCGCGGCGAAATCCTGCAGCTCAAGGAAGCCATCAACACGATGGTGGACCAGCTCCGTTCGTTCGCCTCCGAAGTGACGCGCGTGGCGCGCGAAGTCGGCTCGGAAGGCAAGCTCGGTGGCCAGGCCGAGGTGCAGGGTGTGTCGGGCGTGTGGAAGGACCTCACGGACAACGTGAATTCCATGGCGTCCAACCTGACCAACCAGGTGCGCAACATCGCCGAAGTGACCACCGCCGTGGCGCGCGGTGACCTCTCGCGCAAGATCACGGTGGACGTGCGCGGCGAGATCCTGCTGCTCAAGGAAACCATCAACACCATGGTGGACCAGCTCAACGGCTTCGCCGCCGAAGTGACGCGCGTGGCGCGCGAGGTCGGCACCGAGGGCAAGCTGGGTGGCCAGGCTACCGTGACCGGCGTCGCCGGCACGTGGAAGGATCTCACCGACTCCGTGAACGCCATGGCCACGAACCTCACGGGCCAGGTGCGCAACATCGCCGAAGTGACCACGGCCGTGGCGCGCGGCGACCTCTCGCGCAAGATCACCGTGGAAGTGCGCGGCGAGATCCTGCAGCTCAAGGAAACCATCAACACGATGGTGGACCAGCTCAACTCCTTCGCGGCCGAAGTGACGCGCGTGGCGCGCGAGGTCGGCACCGAAGGCAAGCTCGGCGGCCAGGCGAACGTGCGCGACGTGTCCGGTGTGTGGAAAGAACTCACCGAGAACGTGAACGTGATGGCCAACAACCTCACGGAGCAGGTGCGCGGCATCGTGAAGGTAGTGACCGCGGTCGCCAACGGCGACCTTCGCCAGCGACTCACCGTGGAATCCAAGGGTGAGGTCGCCGCGCTCGGCGACACCATCAACTCCATGACGACCACGCTCGCGATCTTCGCCGACCAGGTGACCTCCGTGGCGCGCGAGGTCGGCGTCGAAGGCCGCCTCGGCGGTCAGGCGCACGTGGCCGGCGCGTCGGGCACGTGGAAGGATCTCGTGGCCAACGTGAACATGCTGGCGGCCAACCTGACGACCCAGGTGCGCGCCATCGCGGAAGTGGCCACGGCCGTGACCAAGGGCGACCTCACGCGTTCGATCCAGGTCGAAGCGCGCGGTGAAGTGTCCGAGCTCAAGGACAACATCAACGCGATGATCCACAACCTCCGTCACACGACGGAGCGCAACACCGAGCAAGACTGGCTCAAGACCAACCTCGCGAAGTTCTCGCGCATGATGCAGGGCCAGCGCGATCTCGTGACGCTGGGCAATACGCTGCTCGCGGAGTTCGCGCCGCTCGTGAACGCCCACCAGGGCGTGATCTACATCGTCGACTACGAAGACGGTCAGCGTTACCTCAAGCAGCTCGCGAGCTACGCAGACGTGCGCGAATCGCCGTCGCCGCGCCGTTTCCGCTTCGGTGAGGGTTTCGTGGGCGAGTGCGCGGTGCAGCGCCAGCGCCTGCTGCTCGCGCGCATTCCGCAGGATTCCATCCGCATGGGCTCGGGCCTCGTGGAGGCGCAGCCGCGCAACGTGATCGTGCTGCCCGTGCTGTACGAAGGCGAGATCAAGGCGGTCATCGAGCTGGCCTCGATGTACGAGTTCACGGCTTCGCACCTGGCCTTCCTCGAGCAGCTCACGGGTTCCATCGGCGTGGTGCTCAACACCATCGAAGCGACGATGCGTACCGAGGGCCTGCTCAAGCAGTCGCAGGAGCTGGCGGCCGAGCTGCAGGTGCAGCAGGTCGAGTTGCAGACCGCGAACGAAGACCTGGGCACCAAGGCGCGGCTGCTCGCGGAGCAGAACGCCGAGGTGGAGCGCAAGAACAACGAAATCGAGCAGGCCCGCAAGGCGCTCGAAGAGAAGGCCGCGGAGCTCGCGCTCACGTCGCGGTACAAGACCGAGTTCCTCGCGAACATGTCGCACGAGTTGCGCACGCCGCTCAACAGCATCCTGATCCTGGGCCAGCAGCTCTCGGAGAATCCGGAGAGCAACCTGAGTGCGCGGCAGGTGGAGTTCGCCAAGACGATTCATGCGGCGGGCACCGACCTGCTGAACCTGATCTCGGACATCCTGGACCTCTCCAAGATCGAGTCGGGAACGGTCACGGTCGAGAGCGAGGACCTGGCGTTCTCGCAACTGCGCGAAACCATCGAGCGCAACTTCCGCCACGAGGCGGAGAGCCGCCATCTCACGTTCACCACGGACTTCGATCCCCGCCTGGGCCGCGGCATGGTCACGGACGCGAAGCGTCTCATGCAGATCGTCAAGAACCTGCTGTCGAACGCGATGAAGTTCACCTCGCAGGGCAGCGTGCGCCTGCACGTGGGCCAGGCGATGTTGGGCTGGACCGCGGATCATCCCGTGTTGTCGCAGGCCAAGACCGTCGTGGAGTTCTCGGTGACGGATACCGGCATCGGCATCTCGCCCGAGAAGCAGAAGATCATCTTCGAGGCCTTCCAGCAGGCCGATGCCGGCACCGCGCGCAAGTACGGCGGCACGGGCCTGGGGTTGGCGATCTCGCGCGAACTCGCGCATCTGCTCGGCGGCGAGATCAGGCTCAAGAGCGCGCCGGGCCAGGGCAGCACGTTCACGCTGTACCTGCCGCTCAACTACCAGGGCGCGGCCTACGGGCGGTCGGCCGGGCCCGCGAAGCCCTCGCCGATGCCGGCGCCGCAGCTTCCCGCGCCGCCCGTGGAGCGCGTGGAGGACGATCGCGATTCGATCGAGCCCGGTGACAGTACCGTGCTCATCGTCGAGGACGACGTGCGGTACGCGCGCGTGCTCGTCGACGTGGCGCGCAAACAGGGCTTCAAGGCGCTCGCCGCGCAGAGCGGTGGCGAGGCGCTTTCGCTCGCGCGCAAGTACCAGCCGAACGCCGTGACACTCGACGTGTTCCTGCCGGACATGCTCGGATGGACGGTGTTGAATCAGCTCAAGCACGACCCGGCCACGCGGCACATCCCCGTGCAGGTGCTCACCGTGGAAGAGGAGCGCCAGTATGGTCTCGAGCGCGGCGCGTTCTCGTTCATGACCAAGCCGAACACGCAGGAAGGTCTGCAGAACGTGTTCACGCGCATCCGGGACTTCATCGCGCCACGCGTGCGCGAGCTTCTGGTGGTCGAGGACGATGCCGCCGAACAGATGAGCATCGAGGCGCTGATCGCGGGTTCCGACATCCGCATCTCCAATGCCTCGAGCGGCAGCCAGGCGCTCGAGCTCATGCGCGAGAAGAGGTTCGACTGCGTGGTGCTCGACCTCAAACTACCCGACATCTCTGGATTCGAGCTGCTCTCCGAGGTGCAGCGTGACGAACGCCTGCGCGACGTGCCCATCGTGGTGTTCACCGGCCGCGATCTGTCCACCGAGGAGGAGGGCGAGCTGCGGCAAAGGGCGAAGAGCATCGTGCTCAAGGGTGTGCAGAGTCCGGAGCGGCTGCTCGACGAGACGGCGCTGTTCCTGCATCGCGTGATCTCCGACCTGCCCGAGTCCAAGCAGAAGCTCATCGAGAAGCTGCACGACAGCGACGAACCGCTCCGGGACCGCAAGGTCATCGTGGTGGATGACGACGTGCGCAACATCTTCGCGCTGAACAGCCTGCTGGAACGGCATGGCATGAACGTGATCACCGCGACGAATGGACACGATGCCATCAAGCTGCTCGATGAACATCCGGACGTGGCGCTGATCCTGACCGACGTCATGATGCCCGAGATGGACGGCTACGAGGTCATGCGCCGCATCCGCGACATACCGTCGTTCCGCATGTTGCCCATCATCGCGCTCACGGCGAAAGCCATGAAAGGCGACCGCGAGAAATGCCTGCAGGCCGGCGCGTCCGATTACGTGGCGAAGCCCGTGAACACCGAGCAGCTCCTGTCGCTGGTCCGCATGTGGTTGCAGCCATGAGTGCCGCGGGCTCTTCCCAAGAGGTGGTGCCGCACGGCCACGACGCCGCCAACATCCTGATGGTGGACGATCAGCCGGCCCGCCTGCTGACGTACCGGGCCATCCTCGAGCCCCTGGGCCACAACCTCGTGGCCGTGAATTCGGGCCTGGAGGCGCTCGAAGCACTCATGAAGCAGGAGTTCGCGGTGGTGCTGCTGGACGTCAAGATGCCGGGCATGGACGGCTTCGAGACGGCCGCGCTGATCCACGATCACCCGCGTTTCGAGACCACGCCCATCATCTTCGTGACCGGCGTGCACGTGACCGAGTTCGACCGGCTCAAGGGTTACAAGGCCGGCGCCATCGACTACGTGTACATCCCCGTAGTGCCCGAGATCCTGCGCAGCAAGGTGGCGGTGCTCATCGAGCTCGATCGTCAGCGGCGCGCGCTGCAGTCGGTGAACAAGCAGCTCGCCGAATCCAATCGCCAGCTCGAAGAAGCCAACATCACGCTGCAGACGGAGAAGACGCGCGAGCTCGAGCAGCTCAATGACCAGCTCATCAAGACCAACGAAGAGCTGTCGCGCAGCAATCTTTCGCTCGAGAACGAGGTGCGCGAACGCACTCGTGCCGAGAATCAGCTCAAGGAGGCGGTGGTCAAGCGCGACGAGTTCCTGGCCATGCTCTCGCATGAGCTGCGCAATCCCTTGTCGCCCCTGCGCAACGCCACGCACATGCTCATGCAGGGCGAGACGCAGGATCCCAAGATCATCTGGTCGCGCGGCGTCATCGAGCGTCAGCTCAAACACATGATCCGGCTCGTCGACGATCTGCTGGATGTCTCGCGCATCGCCCGCGGCAAGATCGTGCTGGTCTCGGAAGAAGTGCGTATGGCGGACATCGTCGCCGCGGCCGTGGAGACGGTTCAACCGCTGCTCGACCAGAAGCAGCAGAAGCTCGAGGTGGCCGTGGATGCCGGTCTCAAGGTCCGCGGCGATCCCGTGCGCCTGGCGCAGATCGTCGGCAACCTGCTGCACAACGCCGCCAAGTACACGGGTGAGGGTGGGCACATCCATCTATCCACCCGGTCTTATCAGGGCCGCGCGGAAGTCACCGTGCGCGACACCGGCATCGGCATCTCCGCCGAATCCATGCCGCACATCTTCGAATTGTTCACGCAGATCCCGAGTGAGCGCGTCAATACGGGCGGCGGGTTGGGCATCGGCCTCGCGCTCGTGCGTGCGCTCGTCGAGCTCCATGGCGGCGAGATCACCGCCGCGAGCGACGGCGTGGACCGTGGCAGTGCTTTCACGATGCGGCTGCCGTTGCTGGCCGAGCCGAACGAAATCAGGGAAACATCAATGAACGAAGCCAAGGGCGACACCGTCATGCCGGTGCGCCGGAATATCCTCATCGCCGATGACAATCAGGATGCGCTCGAGAGCCTGGCGCTCATGCTGCGTCTCGAAGGACACGAAGTGCACTGCGCATCGGACGGCGAAGAAGCGCTGGCGCTCGCGGGACAGCGCAAGCCCGAGATCGTGGTGCTCGACGTGGGCATGCCGAAGCTCGACGGTTGTGAGGTGGCGCGCCGCATCCGTGCGGAGAGTTGGGGCCGCCAGGCCGTACTCGTGGCGCTCACGGGCTGGGGCCAGGATGCCGATCGCAAACGTTCCCGCGAGGCGGGATTCGACATGCATCTCGTGAAGCCGGTGGATCCGGCGACCATCTGCGACATGTTGGTCACTCAATAGCGCCGGCCTTTCCGGTAACGTTTCACAGTTCAACTTCACCGCGCCGCAGCTCCCGCTGCGCATCCGGGTCCGCGCCGGGGTATCTTTCGCGCCATTCGCTGGGAGGCGGCATGGCGCTATACGCATTCGACGGTACATGGAACTCGGAGAAGGACGCCGGGGAGTACGACCGCAACACGAATGTCGTGCGGTTCAAGGACCAGTACGCGGGCACGCGATTCTTCTACAAGGGCGTGGGCACCAGACATGGTGCGCTCGGCAAATTCTTCGGCGGCGCATTTGGTGTCGGCGGCAAGGACCGCATCGAGGCTGCGCGTCAGGACGTCGCCCGCCAGGTGGCCGCGGGCGACCGTGTCATCGACATCGTGGGATTCAGCCGTGGCGCCGCGCTCGCGGCGCACTTCGCCAACGTGATCGCCGACGATGGCGTGAAGGTGGGCGGTGAGACCGTCATTCCCGAAGTTCGCTTCCTCGGCGTATTCGACCTCGTGGCAGCCTTTGGCATTCCCATCAACCTGCCGGGTTTCGGCTTCAATCGCATGAACCTGGGATATCGGCTTGGGCTCGCGGCTGGTGTGAAGTACTGCTATCACGCGCTCGCGCTCGATGAAGCCCGCCAGGCCTTCCGGCCGACGAGGCTCAAGGGGGCGCAGGAAGTCTGGTTTCGCGGCGTGCACTCGGATGTGGGCGGCGGCAATGACAACCACGCGCTCAACGACATCACGCTGCGCTGGATGCTGAGCAAGGCGATCGCGAGCGGTTTACCCATGGTGCCCGGCTGCGTGGGCGCAAGCTGCGTGCGCGTCGACGTCAACGGCAAGATCGGTGACAACTTCGATCCCATCCGCAACCGTTCGCGCGAGCCCAAACAAGGTGACGTGTATCACTACACCGTGACGTCGCGATCGCGGCACGTGAACCCGCCCGACCCTTGTGCACGCGAAACCGAGGCGCTCGAGTCGCAACTCTGGAACCGTGCCTGACGCGCGAAGAACTCGGCGCAAACGATTGCTGTTAGACTCCGCGCCCCGTTTTCGCTGATGTGATCGTCCGAGCTCCTCGATGCGTCTGAATCGTTATATCGTCGGCGCCCTGGTGGCCGCCGTGGCCCTGGCGGCCCTGCATTTCCTGCTTCCTCAACCTTTCGAGCCGCGCAACGAGACTCGGGACCTTGACGCCACGCAGATCCAGAGCGTGTTCACGTACGATCTGCCGCCGCTGCCCGAGGGCGCGAAGTCCGGGCCCTGCATCCAGCGGATCCGCCCCCTGCCGCAGGAAGCCGTGGGTGAGGAACATCTCGTGGCCTGCCGGCTTCAGGCAACGCCGCCACAGTCGCTCACGTCCTGGGCCACCTCGCTCGCCGGCGAGCAGGGCGGAGTTCCGGTCGCGGATATTCCGCTGATGTTCGATTTGCCCATGATCGGCGCGCCGTTCACGGTGGCGCAGGCGTGGACGCGAGTCCCGGTCGACGACTGGGACATCAATCTTCCGCTGGTGTTCACCAATGGCGACGGCACGGAAGGCGTCGTCTATCTCAAGGTGCACCTCTTGCAGTGAGTTGCAGGCCGCGGTTCGCGGTCGCCTGCGGCTTCCCGGTCAGGTTCGACAGAACTTCGTCACGGTTTTCGACGTAGAAGTCCGTCCGGTACTGTTCTCCGGGCGTTCCCTTGGGAACGATCCTCCCGAAGTCCCGCGATTGTCGGAGCCCGAGATATTCGGGGTTTGTCAGGGCGTGAGGAGCATGAGCAACGATCAGCCCATCGGGGCAGCTCTGATGGACGCGGGAGCAAACTCGTTGTAGAAAAATGTCAGGGAGGAAGGTCATGCCGAAGCCGGTCAAGCGGGTCTCGGAGGTGCGGCCGCGTCAGGCCGTGTTTGCCGCGAGCATCAAGCAATTTCCCAAGCGCCTCGTGATGATCACGGAAGGCGACTCCTGGTTCAGCTATCCACTGAACTCCAACATCGCCGATTACATCGAGATGATGAGTGACTTCTCGATACTGCGGCTCGAACACAATGGCGACGAGGCGCGCGAGATGTTCGGCGTGGGCAGCGAGCAGCTCAAGAAACTCAAGTACTACCTCAAGAACTACGCCGTGGACGCCTTGCTGCTCAGCGCCGGCGGCAACGATCTCGTGGCGGAGGAGTTGGGCAAGGTGCTCAACAAGAAGGCGCTGAGCACCGCGAGCTGGCAGAGCACCGTCAAGCTGGCGACACTCACCACCGTGCTCGACGACATCGTCGCGGGTTATGCCCGCCTGCTCGACGCGCGTGACTCGCTGCGCCCCAAATGCGTGGTGTTCGCGCACAGCTATTGCTACTTCGAGCCCACGGGTCGCAAGGCTGCGGGTCCTTTCGGCCTGCTCAAGGCGGGGCCCTGGATGCGTCCGGTGCTCGTGGCAAAGGGCATCGATCCGGATACCGAGGGCCGCGAAGTCGCGCGATATCTCGTCGACGAACTGCACGCGCGCCTCTCGGCGTTGGCGGCGGCCCGGCCCCGCTTTCACGTCGTCGACATGCGGGCGAGCCTGCCCGTCGACGACACACACTGGGCCGATGAGATCCATCCGAGCGGCACCGGCTTTCGCAGGCTCGCCGAGCAATGCTGGCGGCCCGCGTTGCGCGCGCAGTTTCCGGGAAGGGGATTCGACTGATGCACGACGAAGAATTGCGCCCCGTACTGGACCGGCTGCTGGCGACGCGGCGCGCGAAAGTGGAGGACACCCAGAGTGGCGCGAAGCGCGGCCTGCGCGTGTTGTTCACCGGAAACTCCGGCAAGAACAAACTACTCGCGGCGCAGCTGTTCGCACATGAGCTGGCCGTGGACCTCTTCGAGATCGATCTGTCGCGCATCGTCAGCAAATACGTGGCCGACACCGAGAAGAACCTCGACGAGCTCTTCAAGGCGGCGCAGGCCTCCGATGCCGTGTTGCTGTTCGACGATACGGATGACTTGTTCGCTCACGACGGCGAGGATTCCGGCCGGTTTCCGAATTTCGACGTGAACCAGCTCCGTCAACGCATCGAAAGTTACGACGGCGTGGTGCTTCTCGGCACACACGACCGCGCGAAAATCGATCCCAGGCTCGCCAGGCAATGCGACGAGGTCGTCGAGCTCGACTGACGGACGTCGAGCCGGACGAACCCTAACAATCCAGCCGGGCGGTTGTTAGGGCGGATGAGCCCTTTTCTCCCGCTTTCCCACGCCTGTAATC
>JBKPPO010000006.1:0-2710 GCA_046733635.1 Pseudomonadota bacterium
CGGCACGGCCGTGTTTGGCGGCACCTGCACGAACGCGGGCTGCATTCCCTCCAAGGCGCTGCTCGAGTCCACGGAGCTGTATCACCGGGCGAAAGACGAGTTCGCGGTTCACGGCATCAAGGTGAGCGGCGTGGATTTCGACGTCGCACAGATGCAGAAGCGTCGCGCCGGCATCGTCAAGGCGAGCACGCAGGGCATCGCCATGCTGCTCAAGAGCGCGGGCGTCACCGCGCTGCAGGGCCACGGCAAGCTGCTCAAGGGCCGCAAGGTGGAATTCACCGCGCACGACGGCAGCAAGCAGGAGCTCAGCGGCAAGCACATCGTGCTCGCCAGCGGCTCCATTCCGACGGAGCTCAAGAGCCTGCCGTTCGACGGAAAGAACATCATCGACAACTGGGGCGCGCTCGAGCTCGATGCGATCCCGAAGAAGCTGGCGGTGGTCGGCGCGGGCGTCATTGGTCTGGAACTGGGCAGCGTGTGGCGCCGCCTGGGTTCGGAAGTGGTGATCCTCGAGGCGCTCGACAACTTCCTCGCGGTAGCCGATCAGGGCCTCGCCAAGGAAGCCGCGCGTCACTTCAAGAAGCAGGGCCTCGACATCAAGCTCGGCGCGAAAGTGTCGGGTGCGAAGTCCACCGCGAATGGCGTCGAAGTGTCGTACGCCGATGCGTCGGGTAGTCAGACCCTCAACGTCGACAAACTCATCGTCTGCGTGGGACGCCGGCCGTTCACGGGCAACCTGCTCGCAGACGGTACGGGCGTCACCGTGGATGCGCGCGGCTTCATCGAAGTCGACGATCACTGCAAGACGAAGGCAGAAAACGTCTGGGCCGTGGGCGACTGCGTGCGGGGCCCGATGCTCGCGCACAAGGCCAAGGACGAAGGCGTGATGGTCGGCGACCTCATCGCCGGCAAGTACGGCCACATGAACTACAACATCATTCCGTCGGTGATCTACACCGCGCCCGAGATCGCCTGGGTGGGCCAGACGGAAGAGCAGGTGAAGCAGAGCGGCCGCGCCTACAAGGTGGGGCAGTTCCCGTTCGCGGCCAGCGGCCGTGCGCGCGCCATGGAAGCCACCGCCGGCTTCTGCAAGCTCATCGCCGCGCAGGACGACGACGAGATCCTGGGCGTGCACATCATCGGACCGATGGCCGGCGAGTTGATCGCGGAGGCCGTGCTGGCGATGGAATATTCGGCGAGCAGCGAAGACCTGCAGCGCACGATCCACGCACACCCGACGCTGTCCGAAGCGCTGCATGAAGCCGCGCTGGCCGCGGACAAGCGCGCCATCGACAACATCAACCGTTAGAAGGAACAGGCGTGAATCCGGCCCTGCCGGATTCCGCCGGTCCGGCTAGTTAGCCGGCTCGAATACCAGCCGCGCCCTGGCGGTGGAGGCCACGGCGGCGCCGTTTTCCTTGCGGGGCTCGTACATCCACTTGCGCACCGCGGCGCGTGCGGCGTCGTCGAACACCCCGGTGGGCGAAGACTCCACGACTTCCACGTCGTCGACGCGACCGCTGGTGGCGATGTTGAACTTCACCACGACGAAGCCCGATTGTTTGGCGGAGATGCCGGGAGGCGCCACGGGGGCGACCCGCTTGATGATCTTGGCCGGCACCACGTCCGTGGCCGCGGCCGATTCCGGGGCGGCAATGCTGGCGACCGGAGGAGCGGCTGAACCCGCACCGTTCTGCGAACCGGGAACAACGGCGGAGAAGTTGAGCGAGCCGCCGGCCGGCGAGTCGCTGGCTTCGATGGTGCGGCCGCCAAAGGAACTGCCGGCTGTACGGACAGGCGCCGGCGTGGGCTCGGCATTGATCGGCGCATCCAGCGGGATCGTGCGCTGACGGGGCGCATCGCCGAGTGGCGCGCCGAAGCTGCGTGCGCCGGACGAAGCCGGAGCCGTGTCGCGTGCCGAGGCCGAGGCATTGCGTTCGGGACGGACCCCCGCGCGATCCGGAATCCTCTCCGCGGGTCGTGCGCTCGCGCTGCGTTCCACGGGGCGGGCCGCGGCCGATGGCCGTTCGGACTCGGCGGCGCCCGCGCGATTGCCCTGGGCCGCGAGTCGCGTCAGCTCCGCGGCGCGATCGATCGACGCCTGCAGGAATTCCCGGCGCGGATGCTCGGGAGCGCGCTCGACCAGCTTCGCGAGTTCCTGGCGCGCCACGTCGAGCTTGTTCTCCATGATCGCGGTCTCGATGTCGACCTCGATCATCGCCAGGCTGTCCTTGAACTTCGTCTGCTCGTCCATGCGCTGGATGTCGGCCGCGATGGCCTGTTCCTTGGCGCGCGCTTCGGGGTCGTAGAACTTCTCGATGAGGAACACGAGCACACCCGCCACACTCGCGGCGACGGCGCCGGCGGTGATGAGCCGCTGCTTCTTGCGCCGCGCGACTTCATCGACAGCTTTGCGCTGCACGCCCAGCCGGGCCTGCGCGGCGACGGCCGCGAAATCATCTTCCGGCGACTCCTGCGTCCATGGCGGCACGGATTCGCGCGCGGGCGCCGGCGATGCCGCCAACGCACGCATGCGTCCCGTATCGGACACCGCGGCCGGCGCCAGGGCGCGCATGCGGCCCGTATCTGAAGTGGACGCGGGCGGCGCGGGCGCGCGCATGCGGCCGGTGTCCGAAGTGGTGGCCGGCGGCGCGGGCGAACGTGGCGGCGGCGCCTGGCGAGGCGCGGCTGCGCGCGGGGCTTCCGGCGC
>JBKPPO010000007.1:0-18477 GCA_046733635.1 Pseudomonadota bacterium
CCACGGCGCCCCGCAAGCTGCGTACGCTGCTCGTCGACGACGAGGCCTTGTCGCGCCGCGGCCTCGAGCTGCGCCTCAAGGTCGCCGGCGACATCGAGATCGTCGGCCATTGCAGCAACGGCCGCGAAGCGCTCACCGCGATCCGCGAGCAGCGTCCGGATCTCGTGTTCCTCGACATCCAGATGCCCGGGCTCTCGGGCTTCGACGTGCTGGCGGAGTTGCAGCCGCACGAACTGCCGATGATCGTTTTCGTCACGGCGTACGACCGTTTCGCCGTTCAGGCTTTCGAGGCGCGAGCAATCGACTACGTGCTCAAGCCCGTCGACGACACGCGGCTAGCCGCCACGCTGACGCATGTGCGCGAGATCGTCGAACAACGCGCAGCCGTGGCGGAACGCAATCAGCTCGTGAACCTGCTCGCGGACCTGCGTGGCAGCGGAGAGATCGAATCCATGAACATGACGCCCACCGAAAACCAGACGCCCAATTGGCTTCCCATCCGCAACGGCCGAGAGACCGTCCGCGTCGCCGTGCAGAGCATCGAATGGGTGGACGCGGCGGGCGACTATCTCTGTATCCATGCCGACGGCAACACGCACATCCTGCGCGCCACGATGCGCGAGATGGAAAACCTGCTGGACCCGCGCCTGTTTCAGCGAGTGCACCGCTCCACCATCGTGAACCTCACGCGCGTGAAGTCACTGCGGGCCCACATGAACGGCGAATACTTCCTGCGACTCGAGGGTGGGCAGGAACTGAAGCTTTCGCGCACGTATCGCGACAAGGTCGAATACTTCCTGAAGCGCCCGCGAGCGCACTGAGTTCGCCACCTCATGTGGCTCGCATCCTAGACAGGCATACTGGTCCCCGCCCACGATGGGCAAACTACAGGGAAGGGACCATGAAACTCATTCTCAGGACGATTGCGACCCTGGTGGCGGCGCTGCCGGCTGCGGCCCTCGCGCAGAACACCATTCACGTAGCCAACGACGGCACTGACTCAGCGGGCTGTGGCGCAGCGACGCAGCCCTGCCGCTCGATTTCCGCCGGTATCACCGCCGCCGTCGCGGGCGATACCGTACTCGTTCGCCCCGGGCGCTATGGCGACCTCGACGGCGATGACGCACTCGGCGGTATCGGCGAAGAGATGGGGCATTACAACGGCACGGTTCACCTGAACAAGGCCATCAAGGTGCTATCCACCCGAGGCGCGGGCGCCACGGTCATCAAGGGCATCAGCACCCTGCCCATCGTCGTGTACATCGATGCGGACGGCGCGCAGTTCGGCGAACGCAACCAGGGCTTCACGGTGACGGGCGCCAGTTCGTTCGGCGTCAGTAACAACAACATGTCGACCGGAAAAATCGCCGGGAACACTGCGCATGCTCTGGTCGCGGGGTTCTACATCGGCTCGCAAGGACAGGAAGTGGAGGTCAGCCACAACACGGCGGTGAACAACTCGGGGTGGGGCATCGTCGGTGCGTCATCCGGCGACACGGCCGGAAGCACCTTCATCCATCACAACACCGTGATCGGCACCGCCAACTCCAGCGGGATCCAGGTGAGTGCCAAGGGCGCGCATCGTGTGATCGCGAATCACGTGAGCGGCAATTACATCGGCATCGATGTGGGCGTGGGACCGTCGCGCGTCGCCCAGAACATCGTCACCGACAACTGGCACGGCGTGGCGTACGGCGGTCAGTGCCTGTTCTGTACTCCTGCGCCGGCCGGTACGCCCACGATCGTGCGGAACTCCGTGGTGGGAAACGGTTGGAGCGCGCTCTGGGTCAGCCATCTGGCGGAGTTCCCGCTCGCGTTTCGCCAGAACAATCTCTTCGGAAACGGCCAGGGTTGCGCGATCGCCACGTCGACCACGGTGCAGATCGACGCGCGCCAGAATTACTGGGGCTCATCGACCGGACCTGGATACACGGCGCCGGCGAACGGCGTGTGCTCGACGAACGACGTCGTGAGAACCACGCCGTTTGCAACGGCTGAAATCCCGCTCAATTGATGAATTCGAAGGGGCCGCGGTTGAATGCCGCGGCCCCTTCCGGCTCCTCGAGCTCAGATGAAATCGCTGGCGCGCTCGGGCATGACGCGCGCCTGACAGGCATCACAGCGACAGTAGGCGTCGTGCATGCCCGGCCGGGGCCCGTCGATGATGGTCACGCAGACCGGACCGTCGTGCACCCACGCGACATCCGCGATTCGCGGCGCTACCGCGCGGGGTAGCCTGGCCTCGCTACCTGCCGAGTCCGAATCGATACCCCGCAGCGCCTTCACCGGAAACATGGTCAGAGGAGTTGCGCTTTCACGGTCTGACCCGGCTCGAGCCGCTCGGCGCCGCGCACCACGATGCGATCGCCGGCCTGCAGCAGTCCATCGATCTGCACGTGGTTCGCCCGACCGGGGCCGATGTTCACGGCCACCCGTTCGGCCGTGTTGTCGGATTTGACACGCATCACGTAGCTCGCGCCCTGGCGGAGGATCACGGCGTCGCGCGGCACGGTCACGACGGCCTTGAGCTTGCGCGGCGCGATCTCGACGCGCACCGGCGCCCCCACCCGCCAGGCCTTGTCCGCGATGGCGCTGTCCTTCAGGTCGATTCGTAGCTCGACCATCCGGGACCGCTCGTCGCCGACGGGAATCACGGCGCGCACCGTGCCCGTGCCCTTGTGATCTCCATCCACGAGCTGCGCCATGGCGCCGGTGCTCACGGCATCGGCGGTAGTGAGGGGCGCGCGGGCGACGACTTCGAGATCGCGGTCGTTGACCAGGCGCAGCAGCGGCGCGCCGCTGGCGACGAATTCTCCCGACTGCTGCAGGCGTTCGGCGACGATGCCGTCGAAGGGCGCACGCACGGTGGCGCGATTCAGATCGAGGCGCGCGCGATCCCGCGCCACGCGCGCCTGTTCCACATCCTGTTCGGCCATGCGTTCACGCGAGAGTGCTTCATCGAGCTGGCTCTGCGAGACGACGTTGCCAAGGGTCTGCAGACGCGTGCGCTGCGTCGTGAGCAAGTGCAGCTGCGCCTCCAGCCGCTTCACCGCCGCTTCGTTGTCGCGCAGCGCGAGTGCATGCCGTTCGCCGTCGATGCGGGCGATCGTTGCGCCGCGTTTGACGACGGCGCCGGGTTCCGCGATCCACGCGAGCGTTCCGCCGACCTCGCCCGAGATGCGAGCGTCGTTGCGGCTGACCACCGTTCCGGTAGCGGAGAGGCTGGCCGCGAAGTTTTCGGAGCGCGCCTCGGCGACGACGACGGGCACCGCGGGTGCGTCGGCCGCCGCCACGACATTCGTGACGAGCGAGGCGAGCAGCAAGGCTGACAATCCGTGACGCTTCATAGGGCTTCCATGGGTTTGAGGGTGGCGTCTGGCGCGCGTTCGCGCGCCGGCGATTCCACGAGACGCAGCAGCGTCGGCAGCAACACCAGCGTGAACAGCGAGTTCACCGCCATGCCGCCGACGAGCACGGTTCCGAGACCGCGATAGAGCACGCTGCCCGGTCCGGGCACGAGCACCAGCGGCAACATGCCGAAGAGCGTGGTGAGCGTGGTCAGCATGATGGGACGCGTGCGGGTAGCGAGCGCCGACTCGACGGCGGCGCGGACCGTGGCGCCCGTGCGCATCTCGCTGCGTGCCTGATCGACGAGCAGGATGGCGTTGTTCACCACGAGCCCCATGAGCACCACGAAGCCGACCATGGTGAGCAAGTCCAGGGTCTGCGCGGTGAACAGTCGCAGGATCACGAGGGCGAGCACGCCGCCGAAGCTCGCGAGCGGAATCGTGAGGATCACGTACAGGCTGTCCTTGACCGACCGGAACAGCGCCGCGAGCAGCAGGAACAGGGCGGTCAGCGCGATGATGAGGTTCTGCGCCATGTTACCCAGCGCTTCGCGCAGGCTGCCGGCGTTGCCTTCGTAGCGGATGGCGCCATCCGCGGGCAGCACCGAGCGCAGTTCGGGTTCGACCTCGCGCTTCAGTAGTTCGACGGCATCGCCGAGCGAGAGATCCTTGGGCGGACTCACGTTGAGGCCGATGGTGCGACGGCCGTCGACGCGGCGCAGGCCGCCCGCGCCCACGGTCGACTCGACTTCCACGAGCTCGCCGAGCGGCATCACGTTGCCAGCGGGTGTGGCCACTGGCGTGGAGGCGAGCTGCTCGGGCGAATCCCACTTGCTCGCGCGAAGGATCATGTCGAGGCGGCGTTCGCCATCGAAGTATTCGCCGACGAACATGCCGTCGCCGAGCGCGCGCACCACGGTGCCGATGTCGCCGCGGGACCAGCCCACCTCGTTGAGGCGGCGATCGTTGGGATTCAGGCGCAGCTCGGGCTCGGCCATCTCGAGCCCCTGGAAGGCCTGCACCTGCGAACCCGGGAGTTTTTCCTGGATGAGCTTTTCCGCGGCCCGGGCCGCGGCAAGCAATTGCTCGAAGTTCGTGGCCTGCAACTGGAAGTCGATGTTGCGTCCGTCGCCGAATCCGCCGAACAGGTTTCCCTGGGCGGCGAAGGACTGCACGTCCGGGAAGCCCGTGAGCACGTGCTCGTTGACCAATGTGTTGAGCTCGTCGATGTGCTCGGGATCCAGCGGACGGACGCCGATGTTCGTGCCGAAGGGACCGGCAAGCACGTAGTAGTTCTTGAGCTTCGGCTCCTTCTCGCCTGCCATGTAGGGCGCGAGCCGTTCTGCCACGGGCCCGACGAACTCGCTCTCGATGGTATCGATGTTGGTGCCCGGCGGAAGCTGGATGAAGCCGTCGATGGCGTCCCGCTTCACGGGTGGTAGATAGTCGAGCGGCGGCAGCAGCGCCCAGGTGAGCACGATGGGTGCGACGAAGAGCACGGCGACGGTGGCGTACCGGCGCTTGGTCGAGTCGGTCCACGCGACGATCCAGCGCGCCACCGCGGCATATTTGCCATCCGACCCCTTGTGGATGTTCTCCGCGTCCAGCCAGCGCGACGCAGCCAGCGGCAACGCGGTCACCGCCACGATCAGCGAGGCGATCACCGCGATCGAGATGGTCAGCGCCAGGTCGGCGAAGAGTTGTGAGACGGCATCCTGCATGAACACGATGGGCAGGAAGACGATGACGGCCGTGACGGTGGAGGCCAGGAGCGCGGGCCAGACCTGCCTGGCGCCCGCGAGTGTCGCCTCGATGCGGTTGAGACCGCGCTCGCGCTGCTGCGCGATGGCCTCGAGCATGACGATGGCGGTATCCAGCGACTGGCCGACACCGAAGGCGAGACCGGCGAGCGAGATCACGTTCAGCGTGCGGTCGAATACGTACAGCATCACCAGGGTGACGGTGAGGCAGATCGGAATGGAGAGTCCGACGAGCAACGTCGCGCGGCGGTCGCGCACGAAGTACCAGAGCACGGCCACGGCCAGCAGGATGCCGGCGAACAGATTGCCGGTGACCATGTCGATGGCCTGGTTGATGAACACCGACGGATCGAAGGACTGCGCGATCGACAGGCCCAACTGCTCGAGCTCGTTGTCGCGCATGAGCTCGATCTGCGTTTTCACCGCCGTGAGTGTGTCGAGCACGTTGGCATCGGGCTCGCGCATGATCTGGATGCCGATCGCGGGATTGCCGTTCTGCATGGCGAGGCTGTTGCGGTCCCCGCGCTTCACCTGGATCGTGGCGACGTCGCCGAGGCGCACGGGGCGGCCCTCGCGCCACTCGAGCACGAGGTCCTGGAACTGCTCGACCTGGTAGCGTCCCGCGAAACGCATCGTGTACTGGCGGCGGCCGATGTCGACGAAACCGCCCGAGACATCGTCCGCGTTGCCGGCCACCTGTGCGATGCGCGGGATCTGGATGCCGAGCTCCGCGGCGCGCGCGGGATCGAAGACGATCTGCAGCTCTTCGTCGGCGCCGAAGTTGATGCGGACGTTCGACACGCCGGGGATGGGCTCGACACGGTTGCGGAACATCTCCTCGATCTGGCGGCGGTAGTTGTCGATCGGCCCCGGCGTACCGGGCAGGAGCTGCACGAAGAACCAGGACAGCGTGTTGTTGGGGCCGTTGCCACCATCCTCGCCCAGCGAGATCTGCGGCGCCTGCGCGTCGCGGGGCAGCGGCGGGAGCTGGTTCATGCGGCTGATGACCTCCAGCATCGTCGCCTGCATGTCCGTGCCCACGGCGAACTGCAGGTTGATGAACGCGCTGCCGGCGTTCGCGAAGGCATTGAGCGAACGCAGGCCGCGGATGCCCTGCAACGCCCGCTCCTGCGGCTCGACGATCTCGGATTCGATCTCCGTGGGCGCCGCGGCGCGCCACTGCGTGAAGATCGAGATGACCGGCTCCTCGATGTTCGGGAAGAGCTGGATGGGTAGTTTGACGAGCGCGAAGATGCCGAGCAGCGCGACCATGAGGATGGCCACCAGCACGCCTGCCGGATTACGGAGCGAAGTCTCGGTGAGGTTCATTGGCCGCCGCCCTGATCTGGAATTGGCGCACTCGGAAAGTGGCGCCACGATAAGGGCTTGGAGGCCCGCGGCGCGGCAGGGTTTACACGTCCTGCCGCGCCCCGGATTCGGCCTGGCCTAAGGTGCCGGGCTGCGGAACTCGTGATTCGCGCCGGCACACCGCTCGACGGAAGAAATGCTCACTTCGGCGCGGATCACGGATTCCGCAGCCCGGCGCCGTTTCTTCACCAGGTGTAGCGCACCCGGTACCGAACTACCGCCTCGCCATCCTTCGCCACCTTCACGGGGATGTGGATGGTGCGCGCGTCTTCCCTCTTGAACTCGTGCGTCTTGGTGAGGATCTTCCAGTTGCTCCAGCGGTGAAGGTTTTCCTTCACCACCACCTCGACAGCCTGCGCCTTGTGGTTGCGCAGCTTCACTTCGATCTCCTCTTCCATCCACTTCGCCTTGGTGTCGACGGCGAAGTCCACCTGGCGGCGCTCGCCCACCACGTCGAAGGCGCTGCCGAGCTTCACACGCACCTCTTCGTCCTTCGGCGTGTGATCGATCTTGTCCTCGCCGATGAACTCGAGGCTGCTGTCGGCCTTGTCGAGTTGCGAGACGCGCAGACGGCCGGCAGGCAGCGGCACGCCGAGTCCGAAGGCCTTGTCGTTCTTGAACTCGAGGTATACGTCCACCTTCTTGTTCATCTCGGTGCCGAGATTGCGGTCCGTGTGCGGCGCAGGGAAGAAATACGGGTTCGGAGCGCCGTAGTAGACCAGCACCTTCTTCGCCGGGATCTTCTTCGCCTGGTCGAACAGTTCGATCTGCTTGGTCGAGTTGTTCGGCAGCGTCGTCTTGCGGCCGAGCGTATAGAGGTGGAACTCGAACAGCTCCTTCTGCACGAATCCCGCGTCCGCCGCGGGCGCGGCCGCGGCCACCTCCATGACCTCCCGGCGGAACATGCGCTGTTCCATGGGGGGCTCCACGCGATGCACGTCGCCCGCGATGAGCTTCAGCTTCGCGTCGTTATACGTGGCGCCGGACTGGTTGATGATGCTCACCCAGGCGGAGAGATCCAGCAGCCCGGAGTTGGCATCCGCGCCTTCGTTGAAGATCAGGTTGTAGTCCGCCCACCAGGTGACGCCACCGGTCTGGTACGTCACGCGGGTCTTGTGCGAGCCGCCCGTGGGTGACTGGATGTCCCAGACCAGCGTAGGCCGCGTGTTCAAACCGCCGGGCAGATCCGGGAACTTGACCGAGGAGTACGAAGGCACCGAGTAGATGGAGCCGTCCTTGTCGCGAAGCACGATGCCGTCGATGGCCGAGAGCAGCGTGCCGGTGATCGGCGTGACGCTGTTGCCCGCGACCTTGTCGACCGTGATCTGCTTGTCGATGAACTTGAGCAGCAGCTTCTGCGTGCTCACGAGGTCGAACTGGAAGTTCTGCTCGAGCACGCGCGCGCCAGGCTCGGACAGTGAGCTGAACGTGACGGTGGTGGGATCGATGAGCGCCGCGACATCCGTGAACTGCAGTTGCGATCGGCCTTGTTTGATCTGAATGTCGCGGTCGTCGCGAACCAGCGCGTATCCGGGCACACCCATGGCATTGGGCGTTCCCTGGCCCGGCAACGGCCGGTAGTATTCCGCGGGGATGCCGCCGGGTTGCGCGGCGCTGTAGATAGTGATCGCCGTTTCCGCGTTGCTGGCGGCGCTGATGGCCAGACCCAGACAAGCGCTGGAGACGGCGGCGGCAAGGGACGGACGGGATGATTTCATGTAACTGGCAAACCTCGGTGCGGGGACAAGGGGTCTAACGAGTGCAGCGCGGCGGCCGGTCTAGCCGGGACCGGCTGGAGAAACTGCGAACCGTGTCGCAATAGCGCCGGCAGGCGGTGCCGGGAATGTGAAGCGGCACAACGGCTTCGAAACATAAGAATCGCAGCATAAGCCCGTGCGATCCTGTAGGACCAATGGCAGATACCAGCCTGAGTGGCGCCTGGCGTTTTTGCGGCGCATCCGGATGGTGACAGGCAAAGCTCAAAAGTTGAAACCTCGATGGAAGCTACGAGTCGTACCGAATCCTCTGGTGTGAACGCGGGACCTGGAAGTGGCGCTGCCACGAACCCCGGGCTGTCCCTGCCTTCACCCGCGCCTGCCATGGACCGCGAATTCATCATCAAGAACCAGATCGTCGAGCGGTATCTCGCCGGCCGTCTCCCGCCGAAAGGCGTCACGGATTTCGAAAGGCTCATTCGCTCGCGTCCGCAACTCATCGATGAACTCGGTCTCGCCGACAAGGTGAATGCCGGCCTGCGTCTGTTGGACGCGGCGGGAGTATCGGAACCTTGGGCCGAGAAGCCAAAAAAGTTCTGGGAGAAGCCGGCTTTCGGCATGGGCGCTGCTGCCCTCGCCGCGATCGCGTTGATCGGCTGTGCCGTGCTGGCCATGCAGGTGTCGTCACGCAACACGACCATCGCCAAACAGGCCAAGGACATCGCGGAGCGGCCGATCGCGCCGTCCACGCGCAAACGCACCATCCTGGTCGGTGTGGCCCGCAACGGCCCGCCGGGCTCCCCGACTCTCACCATCAATCACGGCGAGTTCGCCGAGATGAAGGCGGACGTGTCCTGGGCACGATTCACCTCGTTCCGTGTGTCCATCGACCGCGTGGATCAGGGCCGCGTGGCGGTGCTCGATGGCGTGGAGAAGGATTCGAACGGCCACGTGCGCGTGTCCATCAATGGCGGTGCGTTCGGCCCCGGTGACTACATGGTGTCCATCGAAGGCATGAACCTTCGTCGCGAATCCGTGCCGGTCGGCTGGTACCGCGTCCGCCTCGTTCGCTGATCCGTCAGGGCGCGATTTCCACTTTTTCGATGAGCCGCGGCGCGCTGGCGCGCTCGTCGGCCGCTTCCATCGTCGCCTGTCCGTTCCGCACGTGTTGTCGCCAGCGACGCGGCACGCGATCCAGCGCGATGGCAAAGATCGTCAGCCGTCCATCCGGCGCGATCCTCAGCCTCAGCCAGTGCTTGTAGTCGGCGATGCGCAACGACGAGAATGCTTCGTTGCCGTGACGGCCGAATACGCGGATCGACACGAATAGATAGACTCCCAGGATGAACGCGCCGACGGGCCCGCCGAGCACGAAGGTGATGAGGCCCGAGATCAGCAACTGGCTGATGCTCCCATAGCTCATGTCGAAGACGCGCACCGTGAGCAGCAACGCCATCCATCCCACGAAGAACGCGGCGGCGAGATGCAGCAGCGCATGGAAGGCGCCGCCCAGGATCCGCCAGGAGCGTATGTGCGTGTCCGTGAAGAAGATGAATCCGCCGACGATGAGCACCAGCCACATGCCGTTCAGCGGATCGCGAATCGCGGCATTCAGCGCCGCGCCGAGTGCGGTGGGCAGGTCGACGACGTCGGCGGCTTCCAGGCTGGCGGAAGCCAGCCATGCCGACATCGCATAGAGGAAGGCGTACAACCAGCCCGACTTGGGATTGATCGCGGGAAACAGGAAGTTGCGCCAGGTGAGCCGGCGCGACGTCTTTTCATCGGGATACGCGGCTCGCTCGACGAAACCGTTTCGCAGCGTCTTCGTCTCCGGCGCATGCGTGGGATGCAAGAAAGCGCCGCCTCCACCCGCCGTGATCTTCTGCACGCCCTCCGCATTCTCGTGACGTTTGTAGAAATGCAGGTCGCCCGTGAGGAACAACCGCGCGCGCCGCTTGAAGACCTTCTCTTCCAGGAAGCTCGTGCCCGAGTGCTCCTCGTAGGAGCTGTGCTGGGGATAGGCGTCCTCGAGGATCCAGCGCGGCTCGGGCACGCAGAAGATGAGCCGGGCATTTTCGTCCATGCGCTCCGCCACCTTCTGGAAGTACTGGACTTGCGGTTCGTCGAGATCGGCGCCCAACTGCAGGTCCAGCGCGACCAGCCACCAGTGCGCCGGTAGTTTGAGCGCGAAATAGCTGCGGGTCTGCCGCGTGGCGCAACCGGCGAAGCCACGCTCCGGCCGGCAGAAGGTGCGCGAGAATGCCACCAGGCTGTCGTACCAGTCGTGGTTACCGGGGATCGCGAACACATCCGGGTGCGCGCGGCCGGCGAACGCCAGCGCGTATGGAGTTTCCGTGCGCACCTGGTATTCGTTGCGCGAGGGATAGGGATAGACCTCGTCGCCGCCGAACACGAGGATGCGCCCGGCCTGCGTGGGTTCTTTCGACCCACCCTGCCCGAGCTCGAGCTGCGGGCGGGCGATGGCATCGGCGACGGCATACGTGGCGTTCCAGCCATCGCCGATGTCAGCCGCATAGTCCAGCCAGAAATCTCCCGACGCTTGGGAGTAGTCGAATTCCGTTTGCGGCTGGCTGGCCAACGCTTCGATGAGACGTGTATCCGAATGCCGGCCGAAGACGTTGGCGATCGCGACTTGATAGGCGGTGTGCGCCAGCACCCGAGGGTCGTACCAGCCGACCATCGAGCGCCGACGCGGAGCCGCCGACTCGTCCATCAGCCGCCTCGTAGCGTGAGCACCGGCGGCTGATTCACGACGGAGCGCGTCGCGAGCCACCCGGCCACGCTGACCAGCACCCCGCCACCGACGAGGCCGAACAGCCAGACGAGCGGATCTATCTGGTAGGGAATCTGCAGCACGAACTTCGCGATGTAGAAGCCCGCGATCGAAGCGCCCGTGGCGGCCAGCACGCCTGACAACACGCCCAGCGCCGCGAATTCCGAGAGCAGGCCCTTGAGCACCGTGCTGCGGTTCGCGCCCAGCGTTCGAAGCATGGCGCTCTCGTAACGGCGCTCGTCGCGGCTCGCCTGCACGGCAGCGATGAGCACCACGAGGCCGGCCATGAGTGTGAACAGGAAGACGCTCTGCACGGCCGCCAGCGCCTTGTCGATGACGGAACGGACCTGGCCCAGGAGGTCGTCGACATTGAACACCGAGACGCTGGGGAACTGTCGCACCAGGTCACCGATCATCTTCGGATTCCGCGCTTCCATGTGCACGGCCGTCATGTAGGTGCCCTGCGCGCCATCCAGCAGGCCCGGCGCGAAGATCAGGAAGAAATTCGGCTGAAAGCTGTCCCACTTCACGCGCCGCACGCTCGCCACCGTGGCCACCTGCGTCTCGCCCGCGATGTCGAACTGCAGCGAATCGCCGATCTTCAGCTTCAGCTCTTCCTGGTACTCCGTGGTGATGGAGACCAGCGGCTTGCCCGCGTCCTCGGGTGTGAACCACTTGCCCGCCATGATCTCGTTGTCGCGGTTGAGCTGATCGGTCCAGGTGATGTTCTGGTCGCGGTTCGCGAAGCCCGAGGCGCGCTGGGTTTCGAATTTGGTGTCTTCCACCGCCTTGCCGTTGATGTGGGTCATGCGCGCACGAACCATCGGCCGCACCTGCACGTCCTTCGCGCCGCGGTCCTCGAGGAACTTCTCGAATGGTTGCGCCTGATCCGACGGGATGTTGATGAAGAAGAAGTTGGGCGTGTCCGCCGGCAGGCTGCGGCGCCAGTCGGTCATGAGATCGTTGCGCACCAGCGCCAGCACCAGGAGCATCATGATGCCCAGCGCAAAGGCCGTGAGCTGCACGATGCTCTCCGTGCGACGGCGGCCCAGGTTCGCGATCCCGTAGCGCCAGGAGACGCCCACGCCGCCGCGCAGCTTCGAGGTGAGCTTGACCAACAGCCAGCCCGCCAGCGCCACCACCAGCACATAAACGGCGAGTCCGCCGACGAACGCGCCGAAGACCTTCAGGTCGCGCATCACCCACCAGATCAGGAACGCGATCGCGAGCACCGCGGGGCCGAAGGCGAGGACGACCATGGGCGCGGGCGGCCCCACGTCGCGACGCAGGACGCGCAGCGCCGGCGTGCGCGAGAGCTGCAACAACGGGGGTAGTGCGCAGCCACCCAGCACGGCGACCGCCGTCAGGAAACCGAGGCCCAGCGGAGCCAGGCCCGGCGGCGGCAGATCTCCGCGCAGCCAGCCTTGCAGCAGCGTCACGAGCCAGGCTTGTGCGCCGAACCCGATGAGCGAGCCGATGATGGCCGCGACGATGCCGATGAGCACGAGCTGCGAGAGGCTCACGGCGAGCGTGAAACCGCGAGTGGCCCCGAGTGTCTTGAGCAGCGCCACGGAATCCAGGTGACGCTGGACGTAGCGGCGCGCGGCCATCGCCACCGCGATCGAACACAGCAGCACCGCCACCAGGCTCGCGATCCGCAGGAAGCGCGCCGAGCGGTCGATCGCGGACTTGATCTGTGGCGCCGAATCTTCGACGTCCTCGATCTCTTCGTTCGGTTTCTTGTTCTCTTCGAGCCAGGTCTTGAACCCGGCGATCTCCGCGCGTTCGCCGGCAAACAACTGCGCGCGCCGCAAGCGGCTGCCCGGTTGGATGAGCTGCGTCGAATCGATGTCTTCCTCATTCATGAGGAGGCTGGGCGCAAGCTCCAGGAACGTCGCCCCCTGGTCGGGCCGGCTGATCAGGATGCGGGACACCTTATACGTGCCCGCACCGATGTTGAGCTGCGTGCCAACGCTGGCGCCGAGCGCGGCCGCGAGCCGGGAATCCGGCCAGACTTCGCCGCGCGCGGGAATGCCCTGCGCGAGCTCCTGCGGGCCGAAAGGCTCATCCGACAGCATGACCTTGCCGCGCAGGGGGTACTTCGCGGAGACGGCGCGCAGCGAGGTGAGCTGGTTGAAGTCGCCGTTGAACACCACGCTGAAAAGGCCGGTGATGCGCGCCACTTCCAGGCCACGCTTGCGGGCTTCGTCGATGGCCTTGTCGTCCATGGTCTGTCCCGACTCGAGGCGCAGATCGGCGGCGAGGACCTCGCCCGCCTGGTTGTCCACGGCGATGCCGATGCGGTCGACGAGGAAGCCCACACCGGTGAGCGCGGCGACTGCGACCGTGATGGCGAGCACCAGCACGCCGAGTTCGCCGGACTTCCATTCGCGCAGCAGCGTGCGCATGGCCAATGCCAGTGCTCTCATGTCAGGCGCTCTTCAACAGGCCGGAATCCATGATCAGACTGCGTCCGCATTTCGCGGCCACTGCACGATCGTGGGTCACCAGCACCAGGGTTGTTTGCGACTGCGCATTCAGATCGAACAGCAGCGAGACGATCTTCTCACCGGTGTTCGTATCCAGGTTGCCGGTGGGCTCGTCCGCGAACAGCACCGCGGGTTTGGTCACGAAGGCGCGCGCCAGCGCCACGCGCTGCTGCTCGCCGCCCGAGAGCTGCCGGGGATAGTGGCCCGTGCGTTGGCCCAAGCCCACGCGCCCCAGGGTCTCGTTGGCCGCGTCGCGCGCATCGCGCCGGCCCGCGAGTTCGAGCGGCAACATCACGTTTTCCAGCGCCGTCAGCGAAGGCACCAGGTGGAAGGATTGAAAGACGAATCCGACGCGTTCGGCCCGAAGGCGCGCCCGACCGTCTTCATCGAGCGCCGTGAGATCGGCGCCCGCGAGCGTGACCTTCCCCGAAGTGGGCATGTCCAGGCCCGCCAGCAAAGCCAACAATGTGGATTTTCCGGCGCCTGATGCGCCTACGATGGCAACTGATTCACCCGCCGATATGTCCAACGAAACGTCGTTGACGATGGTCAGCATCCCTTCGGGACTGGTAACCTTTTTTGTGAGGCTTTCTGCTTTGAGTACGCTCATCCGGATTTTTTCGTTGGTGTTGATGTTGGTGCTGGCCGATTCTGCCAGCGCCCAGAATGCCGCTTCCCGAACCATTGTCGTGCTCGGTGACAGCCTGAGCGCCGGTTATGGGATCAAGGTCCAGGAGGGCTGGGTCAATCTGCTCGCGCAGCGACTGGCCTCCGAAGGGTACGGGTACAAGGTGGTCAATGCCAGCGTGAGCGGCGAAACCACGCAGGGCGGCCTCGCGCGCCTGCCGCGGCAACTCGCGTTGAGCAAGCCCGACATCGTGATCCTCGAGCTCGGCGGCAATGACGGCCTGCGTGGCCTGCCACTCGCCACCAGCCGGCAGAATCTGCAGAAGTCCATCGATCTCGCGAAAGCCGCCAAGGCTCGCGTGTTGTTGGTTGGCATGTTGATTCCTCCTAACTACGGCCCGCGCTACGGACAGGAGTTCCGCGACATGTTCGCGACGCTCGCGAAACAGAACTCATTGGCCCTGGTGCCGTTCCTCCTGGACGAAGTTGCGCTCAAGTCCGATCTCATGCAGGACGACGGCATTCATCCCAACGCCAAGGGCCAGCCCCGGATGCTCGACAACCTCTGGCCGCATCTGAAGCCGCTGCTAGTTGCCCCGCGCAAACCCGCAAGCTAGCCTCCGGCGATTAATAACGAATTAAGAAGAGAGGGGTCTCCGTGGAAAAGCATTGGCTCAAGTCCTATCCGCCAGGGGTCCGGCCGGAGATCAATGTCGACCAGTATCCCTCGCTCAAGGAGATGATCGAGAAGGCGCTGGCGCTCAACGCCACGCGCGATGCCTACGTGAACATGGGCAAGGCCATCACGTACGGCGAGCTCGACATCCTTTCCGCGCAGTTCGGCGCGTTCCTGCAGCACTGCTGCGGACTCAAGAAGGGCGACCGCGTCGCGCTCATGATGCCGAACGTCCTCCAGTATCCCGTCGCCGTGCACGGCGCGTTGCGAGCGGGACTCACGGTCGTGAACACCAACCCGCTGTACACCGCACGCGAGCTCGAGCATCAGCTCACGGACTCGGGCGCCACCACCATCGTGATCCTCGAGAACTTCGCGCACGTGCTGCAGGAAGTGATCGCGCATACGCCCATCAAACATGTGGTCGTGACCAGCGTCGGCGAGATGCTCGGCTTTCCCAAGGGCGCGATCGTCAACTGGGTCGTGCGGAACAAGCGCAAGCAGGTGAAGCCGTTCAGCCTGCCCGGCGCCAAGAGCTTCAAGCAGGCGCTCAAGGAAGGCGCGGGCTTTCGCATGCAGGCCGTCAAGCTCACGCATGACGACATCGCGTTCCTGCAGTACACCGGCGGCACGACCGGCGTCGCCAAGGGCGCCATGCTCACTCACGGAAACATGGTCGCGAACGTCCTGCAGGCGATGGAGTGGATCAATCCCTCCTTCCCACGCGATCCCGCCGTGCTCATCACGGCGTTGCCGCTGTATCACATCTTCGCGCTCACGGCGAACTGCCTGCTGTTCGTGGTGCTCGGGTGGAAGAACATCCTCATCACCAATCCGCGCGACTTCCCCGCGTTCGTGAAGGAGCTCGGCAAGTACAAGTTCGTGTTCATCAGCGGCGTGAATACCCTCTTCAACGCGCTGCTGCACACCCCTGGCTTCGACAAACTCGATTTCAGCGCACTGCGCGTGACGCTCGGCGGTGGCATGGCCGTGCAGGAGGCGGTGGCCAAGCGCTGGAAGGAAGTGACCGGCAAGGTGCTGACACAGGCCTGGGGCCTCACCGAAACCTCGCCTGCCGCGTGCATCAATCTACCCGACGAGGATTTCAACGGCTCCATCGGGCTGCCCATCCCTTCGACCGAGATCAGCATCCGCGACGATGATGGCAATGAGTTGGGGATCAACGTGGTCGGCGAGATTTGCGTACGTGGCCCGCAGGTGATGGCCGGCTACTGGAACCGGCCCGATGAGACCGCGAAGGTGATGATCGGCAAGGACCTGCTGCGCACCGGGGATATCGGTCGCATCGATGAGCGCGGGCTCGTGTTCATCGAAGATCGCAAGAAGGACATGATCCTCGTGTCGGGCTTCAACGTGTATCCGAACGAAGTCGAGAGCGTGGCCGTGACGCACCCCGGCGTGCTCGAGGCTGCCGCCGTAGCGCAGGCCGATGAGAAGTCAGGCGAGGTGGTCGCCTTGTTCGTGGTGAAGAAGGATCAAGGGCTGACGGAACAGGAACTGATCGAGCATTGCCGGAAGGCGCTCACCGGGTACAAGGTGCCGAAGCACGTGTATTTCAAGCCGGATCTGCCGAAAACGAATGTGGGGAAGATTTTGAGAAGGGCATTGAGGGATGAGTTGCCGAAGTAGTTTGCCGAGCTACTGAGACGCGCGTGTGGGTTTGTCGAAGTAGGCAAAGGTGTAAACACCTGCGGTTGTCAATTTCCTGGTCCCTTTCAAATGGCTAGCTGCCCTGGCCTCAAGCCAATCGTCAATCGCAGTTATGAATGCGATCGCTTGTTCCCCGACAAAGCTCCGAAATGCTTGGAATTCTCCCGTCGGCAATTTGCTGACCTTACAAGATCTTTCAAATAGTACGGCCGCGTCCGATTTGGCGGTAACGTTCGAAGTGACCGTCTGCACGTACTTGGCCACGCCTTGTGCGAGGTGCTCGAGCGTCTCGTGTGAAAGCTGTGGAATACGAGCGTGCCTACTCGTAGGAATCCAACCGCGCCGGCCCTTTTTCCGGATTAACCCAGAAGAACGAAACATCTCAATCACGGAGTTTGCCTTGTTTGCAGGGTAGTACTTGCGGATCAGCGAGGTGACGCTACTTCTTCCTGTTATCGGCAGTGCAACAGGCGAGCCGTCTTCGGCTAAGTACTCTGTTTGCGTATGCCAGGCTCTAAGAACGCTTCCCAGAAGGTGTATGTCCAAGCCTCGCGTTTCGATTTTTGATTTGGCGACAGGCTGCTTACTTGTAACCTTGTCGAGACATAGCTCAAGAAAGGCTCTCAATTCTTCGACGTTCGCCCCAGCGTGCATTTTCAGAAGCAGCAGCTGAACCACCGCTTGCTGTATGTATTCTTCGGATCTCAACTTTGGACGATTGGGGGTCATCGGCCTCTCCGCGTTGGTGACAAATTGGCGCCAAGGTGTTTGGGCAGCGCAGCGGCCAGAGCGACAAAGATGCTCAACTGAAACTTTTCAGTACCAAACTTTTCGGCACCTAATTCTTCGATTGTTTGCTCGAATGCTCGCCTCCGTTTTTCTAGTTCTCGAATCGCTGAGCGCGCTTGTGGTAAGGATGAGAAGTTCAGATCTATCTGCTTGGTGCTGGTTTCAATATCGCTCGCTAAGCTGCCGTTTAGGCTGACAAGCGAATTCACCCACGTCTGAATTGTTCGCACAGACTGCAATGTTCGCCGAGCGATGGGAGCATCCTTCTTCGACAGCTGAACGAAATCTTTTCCATTCCGTCGCATCACTCGTACAAGACGCAGGCGTTCCATTTCCGCCAACATTGCGCGAGCCGGTATGTCACCGCTGTAGTCTTTGACTAGGCGATCGAACGATGGGCGCCCTTCTTTGAACGGCAGCACCTTGGGCCGCCCATAAGAGTCTTTGAAGGCAGAATCCTTAATCCACCCTTCAGTAACCCTCTTTGCACGATCAACTTGGACTTTGTCGGACTGATCGAGCCGACCTCGATTTCGTAGTAGCCGCGTCACCTCAGTACGGGTGAGGCCAGTTAGCGCGGCTATTCGTGCATTCGTAATAGGTCGTCCGCCTTCAGTTTGAAGCGAACTCGCCGCGTCCACATATGCTCGGCGAATCATCGCATTCAAGCTAGAAACTCCGTATCCACTGGAAATAAGAAGTTTCGCCAAGCTTCCAAGGATCCCAAGCAGTCTGTGCTCTAACTCCCTCGTCCCGCTGCGGCCCGAGCCACGTGCGGGCGCCACTTTCTGCGTTGTCTTTCTGGTCCTTCGATTCATTCGCGAATGCGAAAGTCAGTGCCGCGCGCTCATGGCGTCCCTAGGATAAGGGCGCCCGATGAAGGGTTGCCCGGCTGCGAAATCGGCGAAAGCGACTAGATTCGCAGATTGACTTGGTAAGCGCACTTGCGGCTGGGCTGCTGCCTAACACTAGAGCGCTCGCTCAGCACGCGCGAGCTTTTCTCTCAGTGGGTCATAGAGCCGCGGCCCGTACCGGTAATGCTTTGAACTCCCGCGCCTGTGATGCTTTGCCGCCCGGTCCCGGTAATGCTTTGAACACTCGTGCCTGTGATGCTCTGCCGCCCCGTCCCGGTAATGCTTTGAACACCCGTGCCTGTGATGCTCTGCCGCCCAGTCCCGCTTATGCTCTGTACTCCCGAGACTGAGAAGCTCTGCCGCCCTGACCCGGGCATGCTGTGAACA
>JBKPPO010000008.1:0-5049 GCA_046733635.1 Pseudomonadota bacterium
CTTGCCAGCCCGTCATGCCCGGCATCGACAGGTCCAGCAGCACCACGTCCGGCTGCCGTTCGCTGGCCATGGCGATTCCGGCGGGCCCATCCGGCGCGGCTTCCAGCTCGAACCCCAATGGCTCGAGCAGCTTTCTCACGATGTCGATGTGCGCCGGATCATCGTCGACTATCAGGATGCGCTGGCGCGTGCCGGTGTACCCGGTGATGGTCCGGACGCCCGCGGCATCCGACGTGGCGGGCGAGGCCTCCGAGAGCAGCAGCCGCACCGTGAAGGTGGTGCCTACGTTCTCCGTGCTGGTGGCGTTGATCTCGCCGCCCATGATCTGCGTGAGCAGCTTGGTGATGGTCAGGCCGAGGCCGGTGCCGGGAATCGCGCGCACGTTGGCGCCCCGGCCTCGTTCGAATGGTTCGAACACGCGCTCGAGCTCCGAGGCGGGAATACCCACGCCGGTGTCGGTCACCTCGAACTCGGCCACCTGGCTGCGATAACGCACCACCAGCGAGGCGCTGCCGCGCTCGGTGTACTTGATCGCATTCGAGAGCAGGTTGATCAGGATCTGTCGCAGGCGCTTCTGGTCGACGTGCACGAATGCGGGGAGGTTGGGCGGCCGTTGGTAGATGAATTCGATCCCCTTGGCCGCGGCCTGCAATCGGAACATGTCGACGATCTGGTCGAGGAACTCCACGAGCGGCACCTTGTCGCGATTGAGGCGAAGGATGCCGTTCTCGATCTTCGAGATGTCGAGGATGCCGTCGATGAGATCCGCCAGATGTTCGGCGCTGCGGCGGATCACGCGCACGGCATTGTCCGGCGAGCCCGAGGCGCCGCGCTCCAGCAGCTGCGCGTAGCCGTAGATGGAGTTCAGCGGGGTGCGGATCTCGTGCGAAATGCCGGCGATGTATCGCGTCTTGGCCACATTGGCCGACTCGGCGACCTCCTTGGCCTTCTGCAGCGCGGCGTCCGTACGCTTGTGCGCGTCGATCTCGTCCATGAGCATGGAAGTCTGCCGCGCCGACTCCGCCTCGGCGGAGCGCCGGCTCTCGTGTGCGAGCACGATGAGCCAGGACATCACGCCCGAGATGAACAGCAGCGCGAAGTACACCAGCCACAAGGTGGTGGCGATGGCCTCGCGCTGCGCGGGCGCGGCATGGCTGTATTGCTGGTAGATGAGCATCAGCAGGAAGCCGATGGCCAGGTTCGAGAGGATCAGCAGGCCGCCGAAGTGGCCGGCGCGCGTGTTCAGCACGGCGCCGACGCGCGGCGGCAACACGCGGCGGATGAAGTTGTCGAGCTGCTCGTTGAAGCGGCTGTCCGTCTTGCATTGATCGCGGCAGCGCGCCTCGAGCGTGCAGCACAGCGAGCAGATGGGCCCGGAGTAGGCCGGGCACATGGCGATGTCGCCGCGCTCGAAGGTGTTTTCGCAGATGCTGCATTCCAGCTCGGGTTTGTCGGGCAGCCCGGTAGCCGGGCGCGCCAGGTAGTACTTGCCGCGCGTGGCAATGGCGATGAGCGGCGCGGCGATGAACGCCACGAACAATGCGACGAAAGGCGAGAGGATCTCCGCATGCTGGCCGAGCACGCCCATGAACGCGAGACTGGAGAGCACCACGGACACGCCGAGCGCACCCACGCCCACCGGGTTGATGTCATACAGATGCGCGCGCTTGAACTCGATGTACCTGGGCGAATATCCCAGCGGCTTGTTGATCACGAGGTCCGCAGTGAGCGCGCCGATCCACCCCGCGGCGAAGTTGGCGTAGATCACGAGGATGCTCTCGATGGCGCGGAAGATGCCGATCTCCATGAGGATCAGCGCGAGCACCACGTTGAACACCAGCCAGACCACGCGGCCGGGATGCGAATGCGTGAGCCGCGAGAAGAAGTTCGACCAGGCGATGGAGCCGGCGTAGGCGTTCGTCACGTTGATCTTGAGCTGGCAGACGATGACGAAGATGCCCGTGAGCACCAGCGCGAACGTCGGCGACTGGAACACTTCGCGGAACGCATGGTGATACATGATCGTCGGTTCGTCGGCCTGCGAGGGGTGCACGCCCTGGCGCACCAGCCACACCGTGAGGAACGAACCCACCAGTAGTTTGAAGCCGCCCAGCAGCACCCAGCCCGGCCCCGTGCCCAGCACGGCGGTCCACCAGCCCACGCGATTCTGCTTGGTCTTCGCGGGCAGGAATCGCAGGTAGTCCACCTGTTCGCCGATCTGCGGCAGCAGCGACAGCAATACCGAAGCCGCGAGACCGAACATCACGAAGTTGAAGGCGCTGGCGTTGCTGCCGTCTTCACCCACGTGGCTGCCGCCGAACTGCGTCCAGGCCGAAATCTCCGCCGGGTGATTCCACGCGATGATGGCGATGGGCACGAACTGCAGGATCAGCCAGATGGGCTGCGTCACGATCTGCATCTTGCTGATGAGGCTGATGCCGTACAGCGCGATCGGGATCACCACCAGCGAACTGATGATGTGCGCCACCCACAGGGGGATGTCGAACACCAGGTTCAGCGCCACCGACATGATGCTGGCTTCGATGGCGAACAGCAGGAAGGTGAACGAGGCGTAGATGAGCGAGGTGACCGTCGATCCCATGTAGCCGAAGCCCGCGCCTCTCGTGAGGAGATCGATGTCCACGCCATAACGCGCGGCGTAGTACGCAATGGGCAAACCGATGAGGAACATGAGCACGGCGAACGCGCCGATGGCCCAGCTGACGTTCTCGAATCCATAGAGCAGCGTGAGCGTGCCGCCGATCGCTTCGCACGCGAGGAAGGCGATCGGTCCGAGCGCCGTGTTGCCCACGCGCGAGCTCGAACGCCGCGCGCGATTCGCGGTGAATCGCAGCGCATAGTCCTCGAGCGTCTGGCTATTGACCCATTGGTTGTATTGCCGCCGCTCGCGGATGATTTTTTGTTGTCTTGGCTTCAAGGCCGCTCCCCCGGGTGGATAGAGCAAGCCCTGTGCCAGCTCGCGGCTGCGCCGCGCCGCCGGTTCCGGCAACGGTTGGCGAAGATTCGCACAAACGCGCCGAAGAAGTGCAGCCCTCGGCGCGTTCGCACCCTGACGGTTCAACGCGCGCGCATCGCGCGCGGGCGTACGTCAAATGACGCCTACCTCCCCTTGCACCCCGAACGTACCGTCGTTCTCAGGGGCTCAAGCAAACAGGGAACAACATGTCACTCAAATCAAAACTCATCACGGCAGCCGGCGTAGGACTCGCGGCGCTGCCCATCGCGCAAGTCATGGCCGGCGACGTCTCGGTCGGCGGCGGACTGCGTACCAGCTTCACCAACACCGACTTCGACTTCAGTGATGGCGAGGGTGGCACGGACAGCGACTCGTTCAGCGACTTCGCCGTGAACAGCGCGCGTCTGTACATCAGCGGCAAGGCCACCGACAACATCGGCTTCATGTTCAACACGGAGTACAACTCCAATGACGAGGAGATCCGCGTCATCGACGCGGCCGCGCAATTCTCCTTTGCCGGCGGCAAGCACAACGTGTGGGTGGGCCGCTTCCTGCCGCCCAGCGACCGCGCGAATCTCTACGGTCCTTACTACGCGAGCAACTGGGCCGTGTACAACGACGGCGTCCAGGACGGTTATCCGTTCGAGACCGAAGGCCGCGACGACGGTCTCATGTACTGGGGTCAATACGACAAGGTGAAGTTCTCCATCGGCGCCTTCGATGTCTCCGGCCTCACTACCGGCGACTCGGACACGCTGCTGGCGTCGCGCGTGCAGGTCGACTTCTGGGATCCGGAAGACGGCTACTACCTGAACGGCACGTATTACGGCGAGAAGGACCTGCTGGCCATCGGCGTCGCTGCGCAGACCGCGGATGCCGGCGACGCGTACTCCTTCGACTTCCTGATGGAGAAGAAGCTCGGCAACTCGGGCGTGGTCACCCTCGAATCCGAATTCGCGGTGTACGACGGCCTGGGTGGTTATCCGACCCCCGTGGGCGGCGGCTACGAGAAGTCCGATGGCTGGTATCTGCTGGGCGCCTATCTATTCCCCGGCGAAGCCGGGCCCGGCAAGTTGCAGGTGCTCGGCAAGTACGGCCAGGCCACCTACGACTTCTTCGGCACGGACCTCGACCAGGACACGCTCGAGCTCAACCTGAACTACCTCATCAAGCAGTTCAACGCGCGCATCAGCCTGTTCTATCTCGACAAGAGCTTCGATCCGGACGTGGCGGGTGACTCCACGACGATCGGTCTCGGCCTGCAAATCCAGATGTAAGGGAAAGGGAAACAAACAATGAAATTCACAAGACGTTTGGCCGTGCTGGGTGCGGCGATTGCGATGACGGTGGGCGCCACGGCGCAAGCCGCGGACACGATCAAGGTGGGCGTGCTGCATTCGCTGTCCGGCACGATGGCCATCTCCGAGACGACGCTCAAGGACACCGTCCTCATGCTCATCGACGAGCAGAACAAGAAGGGCGGCGTGCTCGGCAAGAAGCTCGAAGCCGTGGTCGTGGACCCCGCGTCCAACTGGCCGCTGTTCGCCGAGAAGGCCGAGCAATTGCTGGTCAAGGACAAGGTGGCCGTGGTCTTCGGCTGCTGGACCAGCGTGTCGCGCAAGAGCGTGCTGCCGGTGTTCGAGAAGAACAACGGCCTGCTGTTCTACCCGGTGCAATACGAAGGTGAGGAGTCGTCGAAGAACGTGTTCTACACGGGCGCGGCGCCGAACCAGCAGGCCATCCCCGCCGTGGACTATCTCGCCAAGGAATACGGCGTGAAGCGCTGGGTGCTCGCGGGCACGGACTATGTGTATCCGCGCACGACGAACAAGATCCTCGAGGCCTACCTGAAGTCGAAGGGTGTGGCCGACGCGGACATCATGATCAGCTACACGCCTTTCGGTCATAGCGACTGGCAGTCGATCGTGTCGGACATCAAGAAGTTCGGCTCGGCCGGCAAGAAGACCGCGGTGGTCTCGACGATCAATGGCGACGCCAACGTTCCTTTCTACAAGGAGCTCGGCAACCAGAAGATCTCGGCCGAAGACATCCCGGTGGTGGCGTTCTCGGTG
>JBKPPO010000009.1:0-3451 GCA_046733635.1 Pseudomonadota bacterium
GCGAGATTGCCCAGTACGCGCAGCACCTTCCAGCCCGGGCGCGATTCGCCCAGCGGCTTGGCGGCGCCCGCGAAGCTCTGCCACAAGCCTTCGAGATTCACGTAGGTGCCCGACGACTCGACGAACGTGCCGATGGGGAGCAATACATGCGCAACGGACTTGAGCTGCTCGTCCGCGAACGGCGTGGCGGCCACGACGAACTCCGCGGCCGCCAACGTCTTCAGCGCATCGGTGTTGATGGCGTCAGCCCAGGGCTCGGTTCCGAAGAGCAGATAGGCCTTGCTGGCGTTCGAGAGCAACTCGCGCGCGTTCTTGCCCGCCGCGGCGCTCTTGATGCCCGCGGGATCACGATGCGGCACGGCGCCCGCGAGATAGGCGCCCGCGGCGTTGCCACCTTCGGCGAGCTCACCGAGCGATGCGCCCGTGGCGGCGGCGAGCGCGGCCGCAACGGCGCGCAGGTCCGCGTACGCGGGATGGCGAATCGCCAGCGCGCCCAGCCAGATGGCCCGCTTGCTGCCCGCCTTGAGCGAGGCGGCGATCGAGCGATGCGCGGTGTTCACCTGCGCCGACGCCACCAGCGCGGCGACGTTCTTCGGCGCGGCAGCGCCATCGAGCGCGGCCGACAACACGGCGGCGAGATCGGCCACCTGCTTCGACGGCGCAGATTCGAGGTACGCCGCCACGGGGAACAGATAGTCGTAACGCGCGGGATTCAGGAAGGAAATCTTCGCTCCGCGGCGCGTAGCCTTGCGCACGCGGTGCGCGAGCACCGGCGCTTCACGGCGCAGGTTCGAGCCCACGACGAGCAGCGCATCGAGCTGATCGATGGCGGCGATCGCGAGACCACCGAGGCCCGGCGCGGCCGGATCCGATGCCTGATCGCGGAAGTCGGCCTGACGCAGGCGATGATCGATGTTGTTAGAGCCCAGCGCGCGCGTGAGTTTGCTCAATAGATAGAGCTCCTCGACGGTGGCGCTGCTGCTCGCCAGCGTGGCGAGTTCCGCGCCCGCGGCCTTGAGGCCCTTGGCAGCCGTCTCCAACGCCGCTTCCCAGGACACGCGCTTCCACTCCCCGCCTTCGCGCACCATGGGCGCTTCGAGGCGATCGGCGGAATAGATGCCTTCGTAGCTGAAGCGATCGCGATCCGCGATCCAGCTTTCATTGATGGCCTCGTTCGCGCGCGGAACCACGCGCATGAGCTTGCCGCGCAGCACGTGGCCGAAGAGGTTGGTGCCCACGCCGTCGTGCGGCGAGATCAACGCGGCCTGGGTCATCTCCCAGGAACGCGCGCGATAGCGGAACGGCTTGGAATTCAGCGCGCCCACGGGGCAGAGATCGATGATGTTGCCGGAAAGCTCGTGTTCGACGGCCTTCTCGACGTACGTGCCGATCTCCATGTGTTCACCACGGCCCGTGGTGCCCAGTTCCTGGATGCCGGCCACGTCCTGACCGAAGCGCACGCAGCGTGTGCAGTGGATGCAACGCGTCATGTCGGTGGAGACCAGAGGACCGATGTCCTTGTCCTTCACCACCCGCTTGCGCTCGTTGTAACGCGCTGCGTCGCGGCCGAATCCCATGGCGAGATCCTGCAGTTCGCACTCGCCGCCCTGGTCGCAGATCGGGCAATCCAGCGGGTGGTTGATGAGCAGGAATTCCATGGTCGCCTTCTGGGCGCCGATGGCTTTCGGGCTCTTCGTGAAGATCTTCATGCCCTCGGCAATGGGCGTGGCGCAGGCCGGCAGCGGCTTCGGCGCCTTCTCCACTTCCACGAGGCACATGCGGCAGTTGGCCGCGATGGGTAGTTTGTCGTGGTAGCAGAAGCGCGGCACGTACGCGTTCTGCGCGTCCGTGACGTGGATGATCATCTGGCCTTTCTTGCCCTGGCAGGGCTTGCCGTCGACTTCGATGTTGACGGCATCGGAAGGCGGAGCGGCCGGCGGCGCCGGCGGCGCGGCTTTGTCAGCGGGCGTGCTCATGCGGCCCTCCGCGTCGGGTCGTCGACGATGCTCTTGCCGCCGTTCTCGATCATGTATTCGAACTCGTGACGGAAGTGGCGCAGGAAGCTCTGCACCGGCCACGCGGCGGCATCGCCGAGCGCGCAGATCGTGTGGCCTTCGATGCGGCCCGCGACGTCGACCAGCAGCTGCAGGTCATTCTTGTTGCCCTGCCCCGCCATGATCCGGCGGATCACGCGGTTCATCCAGCCCGTGCCTTCGCGGCACGGCGTGCACTGGCCACACGACTCGCTCTTGTAGAAGCGGCTCAGGCGCTCGAGCACCTTCACCATGCAGGTGGTCTCGTCCATGACGATGACCGCCGCCGAACCCACCGAACTACCCGCCGCCTTGAGCGAGTCGTAGTCCATGTTCGCGGCCATGATCTTGTCCGCGGGCAACACGTACACCGAGGAGCCACCGGGAATCACGGCCTTCAGTTTGTTGCCGTTGCGCACGCCGCCCGCGATCTCGAGCAGCTCCGCGAACGGAATGCCCATGGGCAGTTCGAAGTTGCCGGGTTTGTTCACGTGGCCGGACACCGAGAAGATGGCCGTGCCGCCGGCGTTGGCCACGCCGAGCTTCGCGAACCAGTCCGCGCCCTTGCGCAGGATCGTCGGCACCGAGGCATAACTCTGCGTGTTGTTGATGGTCGTCGGCGCGCCGTACAGACCGTACGCGGCCGGGAACGGCGGCTTGAAGCGGGGCTTGCCCTGCTTGCCTTCCAGCGAATCGAGCAGCGCGGTTTCTTCACCGCAGATGTAGGCGCCGGCGCCCACCGCGGTGTAGAGATCGAAATCGATGCCCGAACCCATGATGTTCTTGCCCAACAAGCCGGCCTCGTAGGCCTCCTTGACCGCCGCTTCGAAGCGCGGCACGGGCTCGCCGAGGAACTCGCCACGGATGTAGTTGTAACCCACGGAGGCGTTCATGCAGTAGCCGCCGATGGCCATGCCCTCGATGAGCGAGTGCGGGTTGTAACGCAGGATGTCGCGGTCGTGGCAGGTGCCGGGCTCGGATTCATCCGAGTTGCACACGGCGTACTTCTGCATCGTGGCGTCGCGCGGCATGAAGCTCCACTTCGTGCCGGTGGGGAATCCCGCGCCGCCGCGGCCGCGCAGGCCCGAGGCCTTCACCTGATCCACCACCGAGAGCCGCGCCGGCTTCTCGGCGAGAATCTTCTTCCACGCGTCGTAGCCGCCGATCTTGAGGTAGTTCTCGAGCTTCCAGGACTCCTCGAACTTCAACGGCTCGAACACCGTGAGGTTCATCTTGTCCTTCCACTTTTCGAGTGCGCCTGCCATGTCTGTGTGATTCCTACTTCAGCTCGTCGAGCACCTTGTCCACCTTCTCGGGCGTCAGGTACTCGTGGAAAACGTGATCGACCATCATCATCGGCGCGCCCGTGCAGGCCGCCAGGCACTCCTCTTCCTTCTTGAGGAAGATGCGGCCGTCTG
>JBKPPO010000010.1:0-9709 GCA_046733635.1 Pseudomonadota bacterium
GCCCAGTCCGGTGACTTGCGCGCGAGCACCGCGCGCCGCGCCTTGACCAGCGCGCCGCCGATGCTCGACCGGAACAGCTCCTTGTAGAAGGTGCTCGCGAACGCGGTGGCAGCCGCGTCGTCGACGGGCCAGTGAGTGCCGATGTAATGCGCAAGCCCGGCGCGCAGCAGCGTTTCGGCCAGGCTCAGGTTGGTGGTCATGCCACGGCTGCGCAGTTTGGCCCGGTCCGTGGACTTCGGCCTGGCGACGCCGCCTCCCCGCCGCAATCGCGCAGACTCGCAGGCGTTGAACACCACGAGCGGCGGCAGCCTCCCGAGCGCGGTGAGCTGCGAGCCCGTGAGTTCGCCATCCGCGAGCACGAGGCCGCTCTCGCCGGGCCGCTTCGCGTCGAAGAAGGCGTGGCCGGCGTAGTGAATGACGTCGTGCCGGCCAGATTCGAACTCCGCGGTGATCCGCGCCAGCGTCGCGGCCTCTCCCGCGACTTCCGTGAGCTTGACCTTGCGCGAGCGCCCGAGGATGCCGGCGATGCGCTCGCGCTCCGCCTCGGCGCCAGGCAGGTCGCCAGTCGGATTGGCGATCACCAGCACCGCGAGCTCTGAATTCTCGCGACGTGCGGCGTCGAATCGCGCAGGCACCAGATCCGCCGTCGCATAGCGACGCGACAATCCATGTTCGAGCGCCGGCGCCCAGCCGCGCAGATGCAGCGTTTCCCAAGGCACGCGACTGCCAGCCGCATCGTGGACCACCGACAGCGCCTGCCCTCGCGCGGCATACAAGGCTTCTGCGATGGCAGGATGCAGCGTGATGTCGCCGAGTTGCGCGCCCAGCGACTTCACGCGCGCCACCGTCAGCGACTCGTCGAGGAACTCGCGATCGAGTTTCTCCAGTGCGCGAGCCGCGAATTCCTGGCTCTGCGAGAAGATCGCCGCGGAGCTGCCGCCCGTGAGCAACGACGCCCGCCAAGTCTCGCGTGACTTGCGCGCAGGCTCCGACGCGATGATCAGGTGCGCCGTGCCGGGCTGCCGACGCGAGCGTGTCGCGGCTTTGCCCGGCGGCGCCGCCAGCGGCGCCAGCCGCAGCGCACCGGACGGTCGCGACTTCACGAAATCGCTGATTCGCTCGTGCACGCGTTGCGCCTCGGCGCGCGACAACACATGCAGGTCGATACGCGACAGGCCCGTCTGTCCGGCGGCGCGCGCGCGCAACAGCCCGCGGAGCTGCGCCGCGAACGAGTCGGCGGGCTCGATTCCGCTGTGCGCGCCCCAGGCCACCGTCGCGATCGAAGTGAACCGCGCCTGCCCCGCGAATCGCGCCAGGTTTTCCGCCGAGAGTTCGATGACGTCGAGGCTCAGCCGGTCGAACCGGCCCAGGCCGACGAGTAGATAGGTGGTGCGGGGCTTGCGGCTCTTGCGCTGCAGAGCGCGCGGCACGGGCGTGATGTGTCCGGCATCGCCGCTCACGACGCGATGCTGCAGCCAGTCGCGGACGATGCCGCCCAGCCTGGCATCGACGTCGGCGGCCGCACCGCTCGCTGGCACGCCGCGGAGCACTCCCACGGCCGTTGCGGCGGCAGTCGCGTTGGCGACATCGCCGAGCACCACCCGGATGCCGAGCGGTTTCGCGATGCGCTGCGGCTTGCGATGGGATCGTCCCTTCGGCGGCTCGTTCAGGGTGTCGAGGAACAGGCGCCGCTGCTCGGGCGTCATGTGTGGCCAGTCGATCTTGCCCTGGAACAACTCGCGCAGTTCCGAGTCGGTCACGCGAGTCAAACTTCCGCGCCGCACCGGCGGAGCGGCCGCGAAGCGCTGCGTCGCGCCGGTGGACAGCAGATCCAGCGCTCCCTGGATGACGCGGTCCGCGAGCGGCATGTCGCTGTGCCCGCATTCCACGTACGAATGCCGCGCGCCCGGAAGGCGCGCCAGCTCCATCGGAACGGTACCGTCGCCTTGCAGGCTGTATTCGTATTCGAAATCAGTCTTCCCGCCCGACGTCTCACGAATCGCCACACCCGTGGCCGTGAGCCGATTGCAGCCCACGACCACCGTGAATCGCGAGTCGGCTGGCGCCAATCGCTGCTCGAGCCCGGCGGCGGCCCGAAGCAGCATGGCGTCGGGACCGGGTCCGCCCGGCCACTGCGTGGGGTCGAACAGATCGAGATCGCTCACGGTCGCGTTCGAGGGCAGCAGTTCGTGCAATCCTGGAAACGTGGCGAACACGTTGCGAGCCAGGTACTCCGCATCGTGACGCAGATCGAGCATGGCGACCTTGCGCACCACCGAATAGGTGCCGCGCAGCGCCTGCACCGCCGCCAGCGATCCCGCGTTCGGCGTGCCCAACATGATGAGTTGGGCCACCTGATTGCCCGCGGCGTGCGTGAGCGCCGCGCGCGCGACGAGTCCGCCCATGCTGTGTCCGATGATGGCCACGTCCTCATGACCGTCGGCAGCGATGCGCGCGGCCAGTAGTTTGCCGAGCGTGGCGATGTCGCGGCGCCAGTCGTAGTCCAGCAGGACCGCGTCGAAGCCGGCCTTGCGCAGCGTGAGCGCGAGCTTCAGGTAGCTGTAGTTCATCGCGCCGAGCGCAGTGACGCGCTTGTCCTCGTCGAGGCGAAGCTCCGTCAGCCTGCCGAAGGCGATGTCGATGGGGTCCAGCCAGAGGATGTCGTTCGGACGGTTCTCGCCACGCACGATTCCGAGTTGCGATCCCATGATGCCGGGCAGGATGTACACGCGGCGTGCCTGAGACCGTCGCCTCTTCGGACTGGCGCGGGCGAGCTTCGCGAGCTCCGCATGCAACGCGGCGCCGAAGTACTCGACGAGGCCCGGATGCGGCTCCGGCGCAGCCAGTAATGCGACGAGCGTGGCCTCGTCGAGCGCCATACGGTCGTAGGGCGTGATGTGGTCGGCCGGTGTGCCCGGCTGTGTCAAGCGAGCGCTCCCAGTCGCGCGTCTATCCAGTCCACCACGGGCCGCCACAAGCTCTCGCGGTTCCTCGATGAGAAGAAGCCTTCATGCCCGATCCGTTTCACGCCGGCATCGCCGGGCGAATACCAGCGCGACTCCCGGTCGACATTCGGAAAGAACCGGTTGATGGCCTCGACGGTGCGCCGCGTCGCGATGGGATCGTCGGTGAACCCCACGGTGAGCACCGGCGCGCGGATCTCCGCGAAGACATGGCCGGATAGATAGGTGAGCAGATCGGGCCCGAAGTGATCGGGCCGGAGACACCATCGCCGCCACTCTTCATATACGCCGCGTGGCAGCGGCAGTCCCGCCCATCCGCCGCCCGTGGGTACATGTCCTTTGAGCGCGAGCAGCAGAGGGCCGTGCACGCGCCAGAACCACCATGCCAGGTACTTGAAGGGCGGCGCCTCCCATCTCCAGTAGCCAACGGACGTGGCGATCTGCACGTGCACACTCGCCTTGGCATGGTTGCGGAGCAATCCGAGTAGTTGCCCGCCGATGCTGTGTCCGAAGGTGACCACGGGCCGGCCTTGCGCGCGCTCGGCCGCGGCGTCGAGCGCGGCGGGCATGTCGTAGAGCCCCCAGTCGCTCATGCGCGACTTCTCCGACGCGATGTCGTCCGGAGCCGAGAAACCCATGCCGCGATAGTCGTAGAGCAGGGCGTCGTAGCCCCGTTCGGTGAAGTACTGCGCGAGCTTGAAGTAGAAGGCCTGGGGAAATCCCGTGGCGGGGTTCAGCACGATCACGCCGCGGCGGGGACCCTGTGCCTCGCCGGAAAGGGCTTCGAACCAGTGGGCCGCCAGCACGCGGCCATCGAGCGCCCGCAGGTCGAAGGGCCGCGGCGTCACAACGCGTTGGCCTCGATCTGCCTGGCCAGCGCGAGAATGGCCGCACGGCGCGCGCTGGTCTTGCGCCAGATTGCGCCGATGGTTCGTGTGGGCACGGGTTTCACGAAAGGCTTGATGGTCACGCCTCGCGCGTTGCCATAGGCGCCACGCCCTGCGAGCTCGGGCAGCAGTGTGATGCCGACGCCCGCAGCCACCATCTGCCGCAGGGTCTCGAGGCTGGTGGCTCGGAAATCCTGTTTCTCGTGCACGGAGGTGCTCGAGCAGATGTCCAGCGCCTGATCGCGCAGGCAATGGCCATCTTCGAGCAGGAGCAGCGTCTCCTGGCTCAGGTCCTCCACCTTGATGGACTGCTTGCTCGCGAGTTTGTGGTTGGCCGGCAACGCCACGGTGAACGGTTCCTTGTAGAGCTCGTGGGATTCGAGCCCGTCCATGGCCACCGGGAGTGCCAGGATTCCGACATCGATTTCCCCCGAATGCAGTTTCTCGAGCATCACATCCGTCTGATACTCGTACAGCATGAGTTCGAGGCGCGGGAGCTGTTTGCGCAGCCGCGCGGCCACGTTCGGCAGTAGATAGGGGCCGATGGTCGGCAGCAGCGCGAGCTTGAGCCGTCCGGCGAGCGGATCGCGGTGGCCCCGCGCGAGCTCCACGATCTCGTCGCTGTCCTGCAGGATGCGGCGCGCGCGTTCCACCACTTCCTCGCCCGCGGCCGTGAGGGCGACTCTCTTGGGAGCGCGTTCGATGAGCTGCACGCCGAGGTAGTCCTCGAGCTTCTTGAGCTGCGCCGACAGCGTGGGCTGGCTGACGAAGCTGCGCTCGGCCGCGCGGCCGAAGTGCCGCGAGTCGGCCACGGCCACGAGGTAACGCAGGTCCTTGAGTTTGAGGTCAGCCATAGATGCTCTCTATGGAGTTTATCCAATCAATCGATTGGCCGGAATGGGGGTTGCCCCGGAGAATGCGGCCCCAACGAAGCAGCCCGGACCGTTTCCCCAGGAAGGGGATCCTGGCCAGCCATCTTTTTCGACGACGACCAGTTTCAACAGGAGTTCGCATGTTAGGTATTGGCAAGAAGTTCCCGAATTATTCGCTCACCGGCGTGGTCTCGAACGACCAGGCCAAGGCTTTCCAGCCTTTCGATCAGGATACGAACAAGGGCAAGTGGCGCGTCGTGTTCTTCTGGCCGAAGGATTTCACCTTCGTGTGCCCGACCGAAATCGCCGCGTTCGGCAAGCTCGACAAGGAGTTCAAGGCGCGTGATGCGCAGCTCCTCGGCGTGTCGACCGACAGCGAGTACGTGCACCACGCCTGGCGCAGCACCAAGGAAGAGCTGAAGACCCTGCCCTTCCCGATGCTGTCGGACATCAAGCGTGAGCTGTCCACCGAGCTCGGCATCCTCGACGAGACGGCCGGCGTCGCCCAGCGCGCCACGTACATCGTGGATCCGGAAGGTGTGATCCGCTTCGTGTACGTGACCGACCTGTCGGTGGGCCGTAGCCCCGAGGAAGTGTTGCGCGTTCTCGACGCGCTGCAGACCGACGAGCTCTGCCCCTGCAACTGGAAGCAGGGCGACGACACGCTGAAGGCGGCCTGAAGCCGCCGTTGAAGGCCGCCCCCGCGGCCTCATCGATGAGGCAATCGAGGGCCGCGCAAGCGGCCCTCACTTCCTGAACCGGAGACAATCATGAATCTCGAACAGATCCGCGACGCGCTGCCCGATTACGCCAAGGATCTCAGACTGAATCTCGGCTCCGTGCTCACGGCGCAGGGTGCGCCGGGCCTCAACGAGAAGCAGATCTGGTCGATCGCGCTGGCGTCGGCCATCGCTGCCCGCAACACCGGCTTCGCGCGCGACATCGAAGCGCAGGCGAGAACGCACATCGCCGACGTGGAAATCGAAGGCGCCAAGGCGGCGGCCGCCATCATGGCGATGAACAACATCTACTACCGCTTCCTGCATCTCGTGGAAGACGGCGAATACCAGACCATGCCGGCTCGTCTGCGCATGAACGTCATCGCCAATCACGGCATCGACAAGCTCGACTTCGAGCTCATCTCGCTGGCCGTATCCGCGGTCAACGGCTGCGGTCTCTGCGTGACGTCGCACGAGAAGAAGCTGCGCGCGCATCAAGTGGCGCGAGAGGCGATCCAGAGCGCGGTTCGCATCGCGGCGACCATCCATGCGGTGGCCGTGACGCTGGAGTACGAGCAGAGCGGGCCCGCGGCGAACGCCGAACTCGCGGCCTGATCGATCGAAGTCGTTCGGGCCGGATTCCCCCCGATCCCGGGTCGAACGAAGCGAGAATGGGTGCCTGGATTCCAGGCACCTGTTTTTTTTTGATGGACAAGAAAGCACCGGTTCTCTCCGCGGGAGTGGTGGTCGTGCGTCGCCACGAACACCAGTGGCGCGTTTTGCTGCTTCGCGCCTACAACTACTGGGATTGCCCGAAAGGGCTGGTGGAGCCGGGAGAGGATCCCCTGGCCACGGCACGGCGTGAAGCGCGCGAAGAGGCCGATCTTTCCGACCTCCAGTTCCGATGGGGCGAATCCTTCATCGAGACTGCGCCGTATGCCCGGAACAAGGTGGCGAGGTACTACCTCGCCGCCACGGGCCAGGAGACCGTCAAACTACCGGTGAACGAATCACTCGGCAGGCCCGAGCACCAGGAGTATCGCTGGGTGGGTTTCGATGACGCGCAGCGGCTCGTCGTTCCTCGTATCGCCGGGGTCCTGCGATGGGCACGACAGATCCTGGAAGACTCGCCCGACGACCGCTAGGTCACACGACCCGTCCGCGCCTTCCGCCTTTCAGGAAGTCTTCGACATGTCCCGCGAGTTCATCCACCGCGCGCTGCCGCGCTTCATGCGCGGCCCAGGCGATGTGCGGTGTAACGATGAGATTCGGTATCCCCGGCTCGAACAGCGGACTCCCGCTCGCGGGCGGTTCCTGGGGCAACACGTCGATGGCCGCGCCGCCGAGATCGCCGGTTTTCAACGCCGCGACCAGCGCCTCGAGATCCACGAGTGCGCCGCGCGCCGTGTTCACGAGGATGGCATCCGGCTTCATGAGCGAGAGCTCTCGCTTGCCGATGAGCCCTGTCGTGGCAGGCGTGAGCGGGCAGTGCAATGAGAGTACGTCGGCAGTGCGCAGTAGCTCGTCGAGCGTGACGCGCACGGGCCCGATGGAGCTGCTGGAGTCTGGTTCGCGGCCCGCGGGGGCGCCCGGGCGCTGGGCGACGAGCACGCGCATGCCCAGTCCATCGCGACAGGCCTTGGCCACGGCCTTCCCGAGCACTCCGTGACCCACGATGCCCAGCACCCTGCCCGAGAGCTCGCGGATGGGCCCGGCCGCCACGGTGAATTGTTCCGATCGCGACCAGGTGCCATCCACGGCGGACTGGCCGTATTCACGCAACCGGTGCGTGAGCAGCAGGATCACACCGAGCACGTGTTGCGCCACCGAGGTGGTGCAGTAGTCGCGGATATTGCAGACGGCGATGCCGAGTTCGCGCGCGGTCTCGAGATCGATGTTGTTGGTGCCGGTGGCAGTGAGCCCGATGAACTTCAGGCCCGGCACGGCGCGCATGCGCGCGCCCGTGATGTTGAGCTTGTTCGTGAGGATGAACTCACAGCCCGCGATGCGTTCATCCACCTCGGCATCGTTGGATGCGGAATGCAGACGGATGCCGGGCAGCACCCGCTCCAGGCTGCTGGTGTCGAGATCGTCGTGGCTCACCGTTCCGAAATCGAGGAATACGGCTTTCAACCCGCTGTCACTCCAGGCGTGAGGCCGGGGCGGGATTCGCGCCAGCCGGGGCGGCGAGTGTGCCACCGCTCACGGCTTCGGGGGAAATGCTGGGCGGAATGAGCTTGTACATCACCGGCGTGACGAGCCGGGCGAGCAACGTCGACGACACGAGGCCGCCGATGATCACCCACGCCATCGGCGAGTAGAGCCCGATGTTCTGCAGCGCCAGCGGCAGCAAGCCGCCGATGGCCGTCGCGGAAGTGAGCAGGATGGGCAGGAAGCGTATCTCGCCCGCCTGCTCGATGGCTTCATCGAGCGGCACGCCTCGTTCGCGAAGCTGGTTGGTGAAGTCCACGAGCAGGATGGAGTTCTTGATCTCGATGCCCACGAGTGCGACGAAGCCGATCGACGCGACGAACGAGATGTCGTTGCCCGACAGCAGCAGCATGATGAGCCCGCCGAACACGCCGAGCGGCACCACGGTCAATACGATGAGCGTGGATTTGAAGTTGCCGAACTCGAGCACGAGGATCGCGAAGATGCCGAAGATCGCAACGATGATGGCGATTCCGATGCCGCCGAACGCCTGTGCGGACGCTTCGCTTTCGCCGCCCAGCGAGTATTTGTAACCGCGCGGCCAGTCCATCTGGTCGAGCTGCTTCGTGATCGCCTGCGTCAGCTCCTTGATGTTGTAGCCAGGCTGGGCGTCCGCGTCGATCGTCATGGCGCGTTCGCGATTGAAGCGCTGGATCAGCGTCGGGGCTTTCTCGAATTCGAGTGACGCGAGCTGCGCCAGGGGCAGGGTACTGCCAGTCATCGTCGGCACACGAACCTGTTCGAGCGCGCCGAACTCCGCCTGCTGCGTGATCGGCGTGCGCACGACGATGGGGTACTGCTCGCCGGTGTCGTCCTTGAACGTGCCGACCGGCACGCCGGCGACGGACAAGCGCACCGCGCGATCGAGTTCCGCGGTCTGCACGCCGAGCTGCTGCGCCTTGCGCGAGTCGATGCGCAACTTGAGATTGGTGCGCGAGACGTTGAGCGGGTTCTTGACGTCGCGTGTGCCCGGGGTCGCCTTCACGAGGTCTTCGACCTTGTGACTGAGCTGCTCGATCACCTCGAGATCGTTGCCGATCACGCGGATGGAGATCGGCGCGGAGATCGGCGGGCCGTTCTGGAATTCCTTCACGTAGATGTTGGCGCCGGGATAACGATCCAGGCGATCGCGCAGCGCCTGCAGCTTCACCGGCGTCTCGTCGGTGTCGTACTCATGGAGCTGCACGAACACTTCCGCGTAGTTGGAGGCGTCGTTGGCCGGGATGTGGTTGTAGTAGATCTGCGGATTGCCGTGACCGAGGTTGGCGAACCAGCTCTTCACCTCGGGCATCTTCGCGAGCTCGTTTTCGACCACGTGCAGCGCGCGGTCGGTCTCGCTGAGCGAAGTGCCGCTGGGCGCGTTGACCTGGATGAGGAACTGCGGGGTGTCCGCCTTCGGAAACAGGCTGGAGCCGATCACCGGCACCAGCGCCGCCGACAACAGCAGCGAACCGCCGAGCGCAGCCACGACGGTCAGCTTCGGCCGCGCCAGGCACCAGTGGAGCGCGGGGCGGTAATAGTGATGGATCACGCCCATCACGCGCTTGAGGAACTGGTTTTCGTGCGCCTGGTCCTTCTCGTCCAGAACGCGGCTCGCCATGAACGGAATGATGAACAGCGCCAGCAGCAGCGAGCCGATGATGGTCGTGACCACGGCCATGGGCAGCACGCGGATGAACTTGCCCGCCGTGCCCGGCAGCGCCATCAGCGGCAGGAACGCGAAGATCAGCGTAGCCGTGCAGCCGAGGATCGCCACGAAGATCTGCTTGGTGCCCGCGAGCGCGGCCTCGATGCGCGAGTACCCCATGCGCATGTGGCGCGCGATGTTCTCCACCACGACGATGGAGTCGTCCACGAGCAGTCCCAGCGCCACCACGAAGCCCGCGATGGATAGCTGGTTCAGCGAGTAACCCAGGAAGTACAGGCAGGCCAGGCCGAACGACAACGACAGCGGGATGGAGACCATCACGATGCCGGCGGCGCGCAAGCCCAGTGGCAGCAGCGTGAGCAGCACCAGCGCAATGGCGATGCCGAAGTCCACGTACAGCCGGTTGAGC
>JBKPPO010000011.1:0-3762 GCA_046733635.1 Pseudomonadota bacterium
CCGTTGAAGATGCCGTCGCCGCCGTCGTAGGTGTTGTTGCTGTTGAAGTCGTAGATGGGCTCGGCAATGCTGCCGTCACGACCATTGTTCTCGTTCAAGTCGAGGAAACGTTCCGGCATGTCGACGAAGGTCTCTCCGTTGTCGAAGGTGCCGTTGCCGTTGCCATCCGAGAAGGATTCTTCGCCGATCGCCGTGGCGAGGATTGCGGAACGGCCGGCACGCACGTCGCCCGCCGGCACGGTCACCGCGGCGGCTGGCGGACGCGGGTTCGAGCTGGTCCAGGTCACGCTGCATTCGCCGAGCGTGGAATTCGAGAGCGGGCCGCCAGTGCTGCAAGTGGAGGTGATGGTTCCACCTTCAGCCTGGAAGGTCACGGCGGTGCCTTCCGGCACCGGGTTGTTGAAGCGATCCGAGAGTCGCGCCGTAATGCCGACGGTCACGCCATCACGCGTCCAACCTTCCACGTTCTTGCATGTGGCCGCAATCGAGAAGCTGTCCTGATCGGCGATGCCCGTCGTGACAGCCAGATTGCTCGACTGAGCCGAGATGGCGGGTGTCACGTTCTGCACCGTCGCCGTCACGCGAACCGCGGTGGCGACCGTGCCGCTGGTGACAACGGTCTGCACGCGACCGTCTGCGCCACTCACGGCCGTCGCCGGCGTGAAGGTGATGCCACCCACGTTCGTGTTCAGCGAGAAGTTGACCGTAGCGCCGGCGCGCACGCCGCCGCCCGCCGAAGTCACCTCGAAGATGACGGTCGATGTTTCCGGATTCGTGTTCGTTCCGGTTCCGCGCAGGGCGATGTTCGTGGGCAGCGCTTCGACGAAGCGAATGCCGCCGATCGCAGCCGGAGCAACGGTCACCGTGCCACTGGCGGACAGGGAAGTGCCGCCGATGTTGGCCGTCGCCGTCACCACATCAGCACCGCTGCAGCCCAGGGCCGAGTAGGTGGTCGTGGCGAGGCCCGTCGCGGTGATCACCGGCGAGGTCAACGATGCCCGGTTCTGCGCCGCGCACGTGGAGGTGAAAGTGACGTTCGCGCTTTGCGCGTACAACGATCCGTCCGATTGCTGCAGCGTCGCGGTGAGCGTCGTGCTGCCGCCAGCGGCGAGATTCGCGTTGGTGATGCACAGCACGCCAGCCTGGAATGCGGCTCCAACTCCGCAACCCATGGTCACCGTGGGCGGTTGACCCGGATCGCTGGCTGCTACCACCTGCACGTTCACATTGGCGGTGAGAGTGCCGCTGGTGGCAGTGACTGTGATGGTGCGAAGGGCAGGATCACCCGCCGTCGACAGGGTCGCCGTGGCGGCGCCCGATTCATCTGTAACCGGCGTCATGCCACTCAGGCCACCCGAGTTGGCACTGAAGCTCACGGGGACGTTCGCGACGAGATTGTTGCTGGCGTCACGCGCGAACGCGGTGATGGTGGCCGTCTGCGAGCCGTTCGAAGCGATGCTGCCGACACTGGCTTGGGCGGTGAGCTGCGTCGCCACAGCCGGCGGGCCACCCGGATTGCCGGGAGTATTTGGCGGCTTGAACGCGTCATCACCGTCACCCCCGCCGCAACCGGCGAGAGCGAAACCACACATCAGCATCGACAGAAGAATTTTGCGCATGTTTGCTTTCCTGAATCCGTTGGGTACGAGCTAGCTACTGCCGCTCAGTACACGCTGACGCCTTCCCTCAGGATCTTCGGGGTCACGAAGATCAGCAGTTCGTCCTTGTTGTTCGTCCGGCCCGTGGTCTTGAACAACCGGCCGAGCACCGGCACGTCGCCGAGGTACGGGACCTTCTTCTCGGTCTCGCGGCGCTCCGTTTCCAGGATGCCGCCGAGCACGACGGTCTGACCGTCGTTCACGAGCACCTGGGTGGTGATCTCTCGTGTGTCGATGGAGGGAACCTGCTGGCCCGCGCCGCCGACGATGACCTGGCCCACGCTGTCCTTCTTGACGTTGAGGTCCAGGATGATGCGATTGTCAGGCGTCACCTGCGGCGTCACGCGCAGCGACAGCACCGCCTTCTTGAACTGGATGGTCGCGGCGCCGGAGGAAGCGGCTTCCTGGTAGGGAATCTCCACGCCCTGCTCGATGCTGGCTTCGCGCTGGTTCACCGTGATCACGCGCGGCGTCGAGATGACTTCACCGCGGCCTTCGGCCTGCGCGGCGGAGATCTCGAGGTCCACGAGGTAGTCAGAGCCCAGGATCATGAAGGCCAGCGAACCGGCGGGGCTGGAGACCGGCATGTTCACGTTGTAACGCTGCGGAGCGCCGGCGGTGCCGGTCGGGATCTCGGCGGGATACGGGGTACCGTTGTTGGCATCCGCGAGATTGTCGAGAGCGCTGGACGCGATCGTGTCCGTCGCGGCCGCCGTGCCCGAGGTTCCGAACAGACCGTCATTGCCGTTCGGGCGGATGCCCGTGAAGCCGGCGCGCGCGCCGAGCTCGCGGGAGAAGTCTTCGTTCACGATGACGATGCGGGCTTCGATCTGCACCTGGCGGATCGGGATATCCAGCGTGCCGACGAGGCGGCGGATGTCTTCGAGACGATCCGACGAGTCCTGCAGCAGCAGCGTGTTCGTGCGCTCGTCCACCGTGACGGAGCCTCGCTTGGAGAGCAAGCCGCCACCGCTCGTCTGCGACTTGATGAGTTCCGCGAGGTCGGCGGCTTTCGCGTAGTTGACCTGCAAATACTCCGAGCGCAGCGGCGCGAGGTCCTGCACGTCGGCACGCGCGGCGAGTTCGGCCTTCTCACGCGCGGCGAGTTCTTCCGTCGGCGCGACGATGATGACGTTGTCATTCTTGCGCTTGTCGAGGCCCTTGGTGCGCAGGACGATGTCGAGCGCCTGGTCCCAGGGAACGTTCTGCAGACGCAGCGTCACGCTGCCCGCGACCGAATCCGAGACCACGATGTTCTGGCCGCTCGCATCCGCGAGGAGCTGCAACACGGCACGGGTTTCGATGTCCTGGAAGTTCAGCGTCAGGCGCTCGCCGGTGTACACGGCCTTGTCCTGAGCTTTCTGTTCGGCCTTGCGGGCCGGCTGCACTTCGACGACGTACTGGTCGTCGGACTGATAAGCCAGATGCTCGAAGTCGCCGTTGGCGCTGATGGCCAGGCGGACGCCGTCACCCACACGCACGATGTCGAAACCGGAGACCGGAGTGGCGAAATCGGCGGCGTCATAGCGGCGCGCGAGATTGCTGGCGATTTCCGCGCCGGCGAAGTCGACGATGATCTGATTGCCCAGCTGACGCAGGCTGGCAGGCTGATGCGGATCGGCGAGACGCACGATCACGCGGCCAGCGCCGGCGGTGCCGCGGCGGAAGTCCACGCTGCGGATGCCGCGGGCGCCAGTCGGCGCAGCGGCCTGGCGCGCCACCGGCGAACCGGAGGCGCCGCTCGAAGCAGCCGCGGCGGTGGCAGGCGAGGAGCCGGCGCTACCGAGCAGCACGATGATGTCGTTACCCTGCACCCGAGTCTGATAGGGGAGCAGGCGATCGAGATTCAGCACGAGGCGGGTGCGGCCAGCAGCTTCTGCTGCGAGCACCGAGTCCACTCCGCCGGACCGCACGTCCACGCGACGTGAAGGCAGCGCGAGCGCGGTGTTGGCGAGGTCCAGCGAGATGCGCGCCGGGTTGTCGATGGTGAATGCCATCGGCTCCGCGGGCGGCCCGGAGTGATGCAGAGTCAGCTGCAGCTGCTGTCCCGACATGTTCTGCACGTCGATGGACTCCAGCTTGTTAGGTGCGCCCTGGGCGTACG
>JBKPPO010000012.1:0-16743 GCA_046733635.1 Pseudomonadota bacterium
CCAGCACATCTTCTGGTTCTTCGGTCACCCCGAGGTGTACATCCTGATCCTGCCGGCCTTCGGCATCATCTCGGAGATCGTGCCCACCTTCTCGCGCAAGCCGCTCTTCGGCTACGACGCGATGGTGTACGCCACGGCGGCGATTGCCTTCCTGTCGTTCATCGTGTGGGCCCACCACATGTTCACGGTGGGCATGCCGCTGGCCGGCCAGCTGTTCTTCACGCTGTCGACGATGATGATTTCCATCCCGACGGGCGTGAAGGTCTTCAACTGGACCGCGACGATGTGGAAGGGCTCGCTCACGTTCGAGACGCCGATGCTGTTCGCGCTGGCGTTCCTGTTCCTGTTCACGATCGGCGGCTTCTCGGGCCTGATGCTCGCGGTGGTGCCGGCCGACTTCCAGTATCACGACACGTACTTCGTGGTGGCGCACTTCCACTACGTGCTCGTGCCGGGCGCCGTGTTCGCCATCATGGCCGGCGTGTACTACTGGCTGCCGAAGTGGACCGGCAACATGTACGACGAGAAGCTCGGCAAGCTGCACTTCTGGCTGTCGACGATCTTCGTGAACATCCTGTTCTTCCCGCAGCACTTCCTGGGCCTCGCCGGCATGCCGCGCCGTATCCCGGATTACTCCACGCAGTTCGCGGACTGGAACATGGTCTCGTCGATCGGCGCGTTCGGCTTCGGCCTCTCGCAGATCCTGTTCCCCTACATCGTCTGGAAGTGCGTGAAGGGCGGACAGAAGGCCACGGGCCCGGTCTGGGACAACCCGACCGGCCTCGAGTGGCAGCTCACCTCGCCGCCGCCGTACCACAGCTGGACCCAGCCGCCTTCCGCGGAAGTCGTGGCGCGTGGCGTTCACATCACGCATTGAGCGAAACGTGGCGGATACGAAGATGACCCCCGAGCAAGTGAGCGAGCGCCGCGCGAAGGCGCGGCGCACCGCGATCCTGCTCGGACTGGTCGCGCTCTCGTTCTATGCGGCCTTCATCATCATGTCGGTGAGCAAGGGCTGATGACGGAAGAGCGCGCCAACACGCCCGCGGACAACAAGCGCCTGACGCTGAAGCTGCTCGGCTTCGCGGCGGGCAGCTTCGGCTTCGGGTTCGCGCTCATTCCGCTGTACGACGTGTTGTGCGATCTCACCGGCTTCGGCAACCAGAAGATGCTGGTCGAGGAGCGCGAGGCCACGAAGGCCGCGCCCGATGATTCGCGGCTCATCACGGTGGACTTCATCACCGAGCTGCCCTCGGTGGGCAATTGGGAATTCCGCTCGGCCGTGAACACGATGAAGGTGCATCCCGGTCGGCTGTATGAGACCGAGTTCGTCGCCCACAATCTCACGGGCCGCGAACAGATCGCGCAGGCCATCCCGCACGTCGCGCCGGGCCGCGCCGCCGGTTACTTCCGCAAGACCGAGTGCTTCTGCTTCACGCCGCAAAAATTCGCGGTGAACGAGCAGCGGCCCATGCCGATGCGATTCGTGATCGACCCCGCGCTGCCGCGCTCCGTCGACCGGATCACCATGACCTACACTTTCTATGACGAGTCCACGCGAGTGGGCTCATTGAACTAGCACAGGGACAACCAATGGCTCAGTCGCACGCGCCGCATTCTTCGGGAACGGCTCCTTACTACGTACCTCACTCGAGCAAGTGGCCGGTCATCGGCTCCTTCGCGTTCTTCGCGTTCCTGCTGGGCGTGATCGGACTGCTCAACCACTGGTGGTCGGCCTGGGGCATGCTGCCCGGGTTCGCCGTCGTGGTGTACATGTTCATCGGCTGGTTCGGTGACGTGATCAAGGAGAACAACACCGGCCTCTACGGGATGGACGTGGACCGATCGTTCCGCATGGGCATGATGTGGTTCATCTTCTCCGAAGTGATGTTCTTCGCCGCGTTCTTCGGCGCGCTGTTCTACGCGCGGGCGCTCTCGGTGCCCTGGCTGGGCGGCGAAGGCACCAAGGTCATCGGCAGCGAGCTGCTGCATTCGGGCTTCGAGAATGCCTGGCCCACCAACGGCCCCGCCAAGGTGGGCGTGCGTGACGACGGCAGCTTCGAACTGATTCCGGCCTTCGGCCTGCCGGCCATCAACACCGTCATCCTGCTGCTCTCGGGCGTGACGGTCACGATCGCGCACCACGCGCTGCGCGCCGGCAAACGCACCGTGCTCAACGTGTTCCTCGCGGCCACGTTCCTGCTCGGCTTCCTGTTCGTCTATCTGCAGGGCGTCGAGTACCACCACGCCTACGCGGAACTCGGCCTGACGCTGGGCACCGGCATCTACGGCTCCACGTTCTTCATGCTCACCGGCTTCCACGGATTCCACGTGACGCTGGGCGCCATCATGCTGTTCTGCATCTGGCTGCGCACGATGAAGGGCCACTTCTCACCGGAACGCCACTTCGCGTTCGAGGCCGTGGCCTGGTACTGGCACTTCGTCGACGTGGTCTGGTTAGGCCTGTTCGTGTTCGTGTACTGGATCTGATCCGGCGAACATCGGTTGATGAAAACGGGGCGACGGCGCCCCGTTTTCTTTTGCGCGTCCGTATCATCACTCGCATGGCAGACATCCTTCTGGTTGGACCCGGCGCCCTGGGCGCCACGCTCGCGGCCTGGCTCGCGCAGGACGACCGCCACCAGGTCGCCGTCGCCGTGCGCACACCTTTCGAGGCGCTCGAGGTGCAGGCGCCCGAAGGCGTGATTCGTGCGAGCCCGCGCGTGCTCACCGAGGTCTCGCAGGCCACCCCTGTCGACTGGGTGCTCGTGGCCACCAAGACCTACGACAGCGACGCCGCCGCGAAGTGGTTCGCCACGGCCGTGGGGCCGCGCACGCGCGTCGCCGTGATCCAGAACGGCGTCGAACACGTTTCCCGATTCGAGAAGCACATCGACCGCGCCCGCATCGTGCCCGTGATGATCGACCTGCCGGCGGACCGCGTCGCACCGGGACGTTCCATCCAGCGCGGTCCAGCGAAGATCGCGGTGCCCGCCGGGAAAAACGGCGCGGACTTCGTGCAGCTCTTCGCGGCCACGAACTTCGATGTGAAGGAGACCGGCGACTTCACCACCGCCGTGTGGCGCAAGCTCTGCCTCAACAGCGCCGGCGCGATCTCCGCGGTGGTGCTGAAAGGCGCGGGCATCTCTCGTCACGACGGCGTTGCCGAACTCATGCGCAACATCGTGCGCGAATGTGTCGCCGTCGGTCGTGCGGAAGGCGCGAAGCTGGATGACTCGGTGCCCGACGAGATCGTCGCCGGCGCCCGTCGGGCATCTCCGGACGCCGAGAACTCGATGGTGGCCGACCGCCGTGCGGGACGCCCCATGGAGATCGACGCGCGAAACGGCGTGATCGTACGGCTCGGGAAGAAGCACGGCATCGCCGCGCCAACCAACGCGCTCATGGTGGCATTGCTGGAGTCCGTCCAGGCGACGTGATCCCGCGGATGGGGCGATGTTGTCTAGCTGTCATGAGTGCGGTAGTTTCCGCGCATGGTTTTCCAGGGCACGTACATCGGACCGGTCTGCGCATCGCGCGGCCTGCTCCTGCCCGGCCTCCTGCTTCTTGCGGCCTAGCCGCAACCACACACGCGCCACCCGTCGGCGCTGACAAGACGGGAACCCGAGACAGAACCGCAAGGAATCGCGGGTTCGTCACGTCTGGAATCCACTAAAGCGAAGCAGCCATGTTGAAAGACCCTTCCAAGAAGTATCGCCCGTATCCGTCCATCGACCTGCCGAACCGGCAGTGGCCCTCGCGCCGGCTCGACAAGGTGCCCGTGTGGTGCAGCACGGATCTTCGCGACGGCAACCAGGCGCTGTTCGAGCCCATGAGCCGCGAGACCAAGAAGCGGTTGTTCAAGACGCTGTGCGCCGTCGGTCTCAAGGAAATCGAGATCGGCTTCCCGTCCGCGTCGGAGACGGACTTCCTGACGGCGCGCGATCTCATCGAGCAGAACCTGATCCCCGATGACGTCACGATCATGGTGCTCACGCAGGCGCGCGAGGAACTCATCCGCCGCACCGTCGAGTCCGTGAAGGGGGCCAAACGCGCGATCATCCACGTATACAACGCGACAGCGCCCGTGTGGCGCAAGGTCGTATTCGGTCTGTCGGTGGCCGAAGTCATGCAACTCGTGGAGAAGCAGGTGAGCCTCGTCAAACAACTCACCGACGCACTGCCGGGGACCGAGTGGCGCCTCGAGTATTCGCCCGAAGCATTCAGCATGACCGAGCTCGAGGTGTCGCTCGAAGCCTGCAACACGGCGATCCGCGCCTGGGATGCCGGGCCGGGCCGTCCCATCATCATCAACCTGCCGACCACCGTGGAGAACGCGACACCCAACGTGTACGCGGATCAGATCGAGTGGATGTCCACGCGCGTCGAACGCCGCGAACACGTGTTGATCTCGCTGCACACGCATAACGATCGCGGCACGGGCGTCGCGGCCGCCGAGCTCGGCATGCTCGCCGGCGCGGATCGCGTCGAAGGTTGTTTGTTCGGCAACGGCGAGCGTTCCGGCAACGTCGACCTGGTGAACCTGGCGCTCAACTTCTACTCGCAGGGTATCCATCCCGGCCTCGATTTCTCGAACATCAACGCGATCGCGCGCGAAGTGGAGCAGGCCACGCGCCTGCCCATCCACCCGCGTCATCCGTACGTGGGCGACCTCGTGTTCACGTCGTTCTCGGGTTCGCACCAGGACGCCATCAAGAAGGGCTTCGCCGCCCAGGACAAGAACGGCTTCTGGGAAGTGCCCTACATCCCCGTGGACCCGGCCGATCTCGGACGCACCTACGACAGCATCGTGCGCGTGAACAGCCAGTCCGGAAAAGGCGGCATTGCCTATTTACTGGAGCGCGACTACGGCGTCGTCATGCCGCGGCGCATGCAGGTGGAGTTCTCCGCCATCGTCCAGCGCGCGATGGATTCCGCCGAGACCGAGATGACCTCGCAACAGCTCTGGTCGCTGTTCGAGCAGACGTACCTGGCCACGGATTTCGAGGTCACCTACCACGCGCACCACCTGTTCGAAGAGGGTGACAAGCAGGGCATCGAACTGGAAGTCACGGTGGACGGCAATCGCCGCAAGCTTCGCGGCGTCGGCTCCGGCCCCATTGCAGCGACGGTCAGCGCGCTGTCGTTGCCGATCCGCATCGACAACTACGAAGAGCGCGCGCTGCGCTCGGGCGCGGATGCGTCGGCGTTGGCGATCGTGGAAGCCGCCTGCGACGGCGTCGCCGGTGTGCGATACGGCGTGGGCCGCCATGCCAACATCGCGACGGCGTCCGTACTGGCGGTGCTCAGCGCCGCGCGGCGCCTCGGCGTCAGCAGCGCTGCGAAGTAGCAGATAAAAAGCGGGCGCACTCGTCAGAGTGCGCCCGCCCCAGGGTGCCTAGCTACGGACGCTGTGAGTTCGCCCGGTTTACGACTCGGCTGGCCTCGCTAAACGGCCTCGTCCCCCATCGCAATCGTTCAACCGAGCAGCTTCTCCGCGATCTGCACGGCGTTCAGCGCCGCGCCCTTGCGCAGCTGATCGCCCGCGACGAACAGCGCCAGCGTCTTGCCACTGGGATCGCTCACGTCCTTGCGCAGGCGGCCGACGAGGATCTCGTCCTTGCCGCTCGCGTCCACGGGCATCGGGAAGTAGTTGCGCTCGAGCTCGTCGACCACGCGCACGCCGGGCGCGTTGGCCAGGATCTCGCGAGCTTCCGCCACGGACATGGCCTGCTCGAACTCCACGTTGAGCGAGATGCAATGCGCGCGCAGCACGGGCACGCGTACGCAGGTGGCGGTCACGCGCAGGTTCGGCTCGCCGAAGATCTTGCGCGTCTCCTGCATGACCTTCGTCTCTTCCTCGTTGTAGCCGGTTTCCGGATCCACCTTGGTGTTGTGCGAGAACACGTTGAACGCATACGGATGCGGCAGCACCTTCGGCGTGAACGGGCGGCCTTCGAGGAAAGCCTTGGTCGATTCGCTGAGTTCTTCCATGGCCGCGGCGCCGGCGCCCGAGGCGGCCTGGTAGGTAGCCATGGTGATGCGCGCGATGCGCTTCTTCTGATGCAGCGGCCAGAGCGGCGTGGCGGCGACGATGGCCACGCAGTTCGGATTCGCGATGATGCCGTTGTGTTTCTTCAGTTCACCCGAGTTGATCTCCGGCACCACGAGCGGCGTCTTCTCGTCCATGCGGAATGCCGAAGAGTTGTCGACGACCACGGCGCCGGCCTTCACGGCCGCGGGCGCGAAGCGCTTGGACTGCGCGCCGCCGGCGGAGAACAGCGCGATGTCCACGCCCTTGAGGCTGTCATCGGTGAGTTCCTGCACGGCCACGTCGGCACCGCGGAACTTCATCTTCTTGCCGGCCGAACGCGCGGAGGCGAGCAGGCGGAGTTCGGACAGCGGGAATTTCCGCTGCTCCAGGCACTCCATGAGTTCCACGCCGACGGCGCCGGTGGCGCCCGCGATCGCGACGACGGGGGTCTTGTTCTTCAGGTTCGATGACATTTCAGTGGCTCCAAATGAAAAGGCCCCGCGGAGTGACTCGCGGGGCCTTGGGTGTTCTTCTTGCTCGATCCGGATCAGTCGCGCGCGCAAGACGCCAAGGCCCCTGGGGGCTTGGTCTTGATCGTTTTCTTGTTGATCAGCAGCATGGGGCGCGAAATTTAGCTGACTACCTGTCAGCGGGCAAGGCCGTGCGGCGTGATGAGGCCGAAGTACCAGGCGGCCATCAGCAATATGAACAATGCGACCGACAGACCCACGCGGATGGTCAGCGCCCGCACCATCTTCTTCGGGTCACCCTTGCCGCGGGACAGATGGAACAGTGCGCTGCCCAGGCTGAACACGATGCCGCCGAGGGCGATGATCACGAGAATCCTGATTGCGTCCATGTGGGCCACTCTATACTTCCCGCCCCCATGACGGCCCGGTTTTCAGCCTTCGGAAGGGTGTTCTCGCCGTCCTGGCCGATGACCCTTGCCACCATCGTCCTACTGGGCATCTTCCTGAGCCTGGGCCGATGGCAATGGTCGCGCGGCGAAGCCAAACAAGTGTTGTGGGATCAGTTTGCCGCCGCCCCGACCGCGTCGTTCGAGGAAGGCATGGACGTGGACTCGCTGCCGCGTTACGGCCGCTTCAGTTTTCCCGCGCACTACGACGCAGAGCATCAGTTCCTGCTGGAGAATCGCTCCTACCAGGGCAAACCCGGCTACGAAGTGCTGACGCCCGCAGTCTTGCCCGGCGGCCAGCGCATCCTCGTGAATCGCGGCTGGATTCCCTTCACCGGGTATCGCGACCAACTGCCGGATGTCTCGATCCCGCGGCATCCGCCACTCGTCATCGCGGGCCGGCTCGACGAACTGCCGGCCGCGGGACTCGCCAGCGGCCGCGCCGCACCGCAGCCCGGCCGCGCGTGGCCCAAGCTCACGAGTTTCCCCACGCGCGAAGAATTACAGACCGCACTGGGCCAGCCGCTGCCGCGCCAGATCCTGTTGCTGGACGCAGGCGCCGAGTACGGCTTCGTGCGGGACTGGAAGCCGCCGGGCATGGATCCCTCGCGGCATTTCTCCTATGCGATCCAGTGGTGGGGTTTTGCCGCCGTATTGCTCGTGCTCTACTTCGGCCTCAATTTTCGCAAGGTGTCCTGATGGAAGATGCTCGCGCCCGCGGTCGGCGGATATTCCTGCTGATCGCGGCCCTGTTCCTCGTGCCCGTGATCGTGGTGTTCGGACTCTATTACGGAGGCATCTGGCGACCCGCAGGATCTTCGGCGAAGGGCGAGCTCATCCACCCCGCGCGTCCCCTCGAGATCTCGGGGCTTCGTCACGCCGATGGCAAGCCCGCCGGCGCCGACGTATTCCAGGCCAAGTGGACGCTCCTTTATATAGGTGATGGCGCCTGCGACGAGGCCTGCCGGACCGCGCTCACATATGGACGCCAGACGCGCATCGCCGTGGGCAAGGACATGGACCGCGTGCATCGCGTGTTCCTGACCACGGGCAATTGCTGCGACCAGCAGTACCTCGTCACCGAACAACCCGGCCTCGTGGCGCTCGACGCTTCCTCGCCTGAAGCGCAGAAGCTGCTCGCACAGTTCCCCGGCGACCAGGCGCGCTCGCTGTACATCGTGGATCCGCTGGGCAACCTCATGATGCGCCACGACGCGACGCAGGTGATCAACAAAGATCTGCTCGGCGATCTCAAGAAGCTGCTCAAGCTTTCGCACATCGGCTGAAACCGGACCGCGCCGTGAAAGAAGTCATCTGGATCCGCCGGCTCGCGTTGTTGGGAGTGTTGCTCTGCCTGTTCGTGGTGGTGCTCGGCGGATACACGCGGCTCTCGCACTCCGGTCTCGGGTGCCCGGACTGGCCGGGCTGCTTCGGCAAGATCGTGCCCACGGCCAACGCCGAGCACTACGCGACGGATCTCGACCTGCGGAAAGGCTGGGTGGAGATGATCCATCGTTATTTCGCGAGCACCTTGGGACTGCTGTGCGTGGTGATCGCGGCGCTCTCGATCCGCGCGCGCCGCGAGGCCGGCGTGAACACCTGGCTGTCGATCGCGCTCGTGGCGCTGGTGATGTTCCAGGGACTGCTGGGCATGCTCACCGTCACCTGGCTGCTCAAGCCGCTGATCGTGACGGCGCACCTGCTCGGCGGACTAGCTACCCTGGCCGTGCTGCTCTGGCTGTGGCTCTCGATGCGCGCTTCGGCGCGCGGCGTCGACGGGTACTCGGTGCTCGACGGCAATCGACTCGTGGAGTCCGGCCGTGGCGCGCGAGTGTGGGCCACGTTGGCGGGTATCGCACTCGCGGCACAGATCTTCCTGGGCGGCTGGACGAGCTCGAACTACGCCGCAGTGGCCTGCCCGGACCTGCCGCGTTGCCAGGACAAGTGGATTCCGGAGGCGGATTACCACGACGCCTTCGTGTTGTGGCGCGGCCTGGGGCAGAACTACGCCGGTGGCGTGCTCGACCATCCCGCGCGTGTCGCCATCCATTACACGCATCGCCTCGGCGCGCTGGTCGCTTCCGCGCTGTTGATACTCGCGGCTTTCGCGGCATTCCGGCTGGGCCCCGGCGCCCGATGGGCCGGCGCGCTGGTGCTGGCGGCGCTGGCGGCCCAGCTCACCGTCGCCTTCCTCATGGTGCTGCGGGCGTTCCCGCTGGAGCTCGCCGCCGCACATAACGCGGGCGCTGCGTTGCTCGTAGGAGCCACGGTGTACCTGAACCGCAAGCTGCGGCCGGTGGCGGATTTCCGCTGACCGGAGCCCCCGGTTCCCGGCTAAACTGCCGCGCCCTCCGGGGTACCGCATGGCCACCACCGAAAACGTCATCCCAGTGTCGACCCCGCTCTGGCGCAGCTTCTACGAGCTGACCAAGCCGCGCGTGGTCATGCTCATCGTGTTCACGTCCATCGTGGGCACGTTGCTCGCGGTGCCCGGCCTGCCGCCGCTCGACGCGTTGATCTTCGGCAACCTGGGCGTCGGACTCGCCGCCGCCAGCGCGGCCGTGATCAACCACGTGCTCGACGAACGCATCGACGCGCAGATGTCGCGCACCAAGCGCCGGCCTCTGCCCACCGGAAAACTCTCGCCGCGCGCGGCGTTGATGTTCGCGGGCCTGCTCTGCGTGTCGTCGATGACGGTGCTCGTGCTGCTCGTGAACACGCTCACCGCGGTGCTGACGTTCGCCTCGCTGATCGGCTATGCCGTCATCTACACCGTGTGGCTCAAGCGCGCGACCTCGCAGAACATCGTGATCGGCGGCGCCGCCGGCGCCGCGCCGCCCGTGCTGGGCTGGGCCGCGGTGACCGGCACCGTCGACCCGAACGCGCTGCTGCTGTTCCTCATCGTGTTCGTGTGGACGCCGCCGCACTTCTGGGCGCTGGCCATCGCCCGCAAGGACGAATACGCGAAGGTCGGCATCCCCATGTTGCCGGTCACGCATGGCGTGGCGTTCACGCGGTTGCAGGTGCTGTTGTACACATTGCTGCTGGTGGCCGTGACGCTCATGCCGTTCGTCACGGGGATGAGCGGCTTGATCTACCTGGCGGCCGCACTCGTGCTCAACGCGATGTTCGTGTGGCATGCGTTCCAGCTGAAGATCAGCGAGCGCGCACATCTGCCCATGAAGGTGTTCCGCTTCTCGATCAGCTACCTCATGTGGCTGTTCGCCGCGCTGCTCGTCGATCACTATCTGCCCACGACGCAGCACCTCGTCGGCATCTGATCACCGCAGCGATGCGTCGGCCCAGGTGACCACCACGGGCGCGCCGCCGCCGTGCGTCGCCTGACGAACCACGAGCTCCAGTATCCGGGCGCCTTCGATGTCGGCCTCGAGCGGCTTGGCTTCACTCAGTCCCACCGCGCCACTGCGCGCCAGTAATTTCCCGTCGCCGTAGACCAGGAACTCCACTTTGTCGGCCACGTTGCGCGTGGAGTCATCCACGCCCACGAGCGCCGCGAACGTCCTGTACCCGCGTGCGTTCCGGACTTCCAGCCGCGAGTCCGCAAGGACGCCGAGCCCCGTGTCGAAACGCCGGCCGCCGATCTGCAGTGCCTGGTCGTACGGCGTGGCGTCCGCCTGCGCGCCGCCCCAGCCCGCGTAGGCCGGGCGCTCTCCCGTGTCCCGCGTGCCGGACCATTGCCCCGACATGCGATGCACCACCGGATCGAGCTCGGGCGCGATCACGCCATCGACGGCCACGTTCACTTCGGCCGGGATCTCGGATAGATAGACGCCGCCCTCGAGCCGGCGCTTGCCACGCGCTTCGAACAGCAGTGTTTCGCGCGGCGCGAGCGTGAGCGTGGTCTCCGCCGTGAACGTGGATTCCTGTTTGCTCCAGAGATCGCGCAACCGGATGGGCGCGTCCGTCGCGAGCTTGAGATGCGCGGCGGTGAGATTCACCTCCTGCTTCGCGAGGCCGCGGTTGAACACCGCCACCGCCTTGCTGCCATCGGACAGCGATTTCACGAGTACCTGCACGTCATCCGAGGCGTAGGCGATCACGGCCTGATGACCGGCGGCGTCCTGGTTGATGCGCACCACGTCCGTGTTGCTCCAGATGTCCATGAGGCTTCGGGGCGCGTTGCGCAGGTCATAACCGATGATCAGCGGCGCATTGATGATGGCCCACAATGAGAAATGCGAACGCGCCTCGGTGAGATGATTCTCATCGAAATCCCCATGGCCGATGAACAACATGTCCGGATCGTTCCAGGCGCCGGGTTTCGCGTAGAGCGCTCGCGTCGAAGCGCTGTCGAAGTTGTGCAGCATGCGCGTCCAGCGCGGCGTGATGTCGCCGCTGGTGCGCCACAGATGGCCCACCTGTTTCCCCCAGGCGCGCACGTTGGCCGTGCCCCAGTTGCAGATGGCCAGGATGAAATCGCCATCGGGATTGAATTTGGCGAGCGCCGCGGCCACGTCCTCATACAGCTTGCGGACCGCCGGGATATCGGTGCGCGCTATCGATGTCTGGTCGATGAGCGGTTCGAATGGCCGGTACCCGTGCTGCCGGATGATCGGCGCCGCAGGGCCGTACACGTTCAATCCACAGGCATCCACCTTGATGTAGTCGAAGCCCCAGTCGCGGAAGTACAGCGCGATGTCCCGCTCGACGTGTCCGTAGAGACCCACCTCTCTTTCGGCCGTGCTGCCCTCGGGTAGATTGGGCGAGTGCAGGTCATAGGCCTGCGAACAGGCGTTGCGCCCGACGTCCGAATAGATGCCGGCCTTGAGCCCCATGCGGTGCAGCCGATCGGTGAACGGCCGGAAGCTGCTGTCCTTGCCCTTGATCGCGGCCGACGGAAATATCGCAGTGCGGATCTGCATGCGTCCGTCTTTCGCGCGGCGCTTGAGCCACCAGCCGTCATCGATGTTCACGTACACGTACCCCAGCTTCGCGAGACCGCTGTCGACCAGGGTCTGCGCGGCGCCGAGCACCTTCTGTTCATCCACCTCCGTACGAAACGCGTTCCAGGAGTTCCAGCCCATGGGCGGCGTGCGCGCCTGCTTGCGATCGGGAACGCTCCACTGCGCACCTGGTGCGAGTGGATCACCTTGGGCGATTGCCGACGAGGCGAACGCCATCGCCGTGAGGAGTGTGGTGATGAGTCCGGTGTTTCGCACGCGCCAGCTCCGCAGAAAGGGACGGGCAGTAGACGAGTGCGGCTTCGCGACTGTCAAACCTGTCGGACGGCCACCGGCATGGCCGCGCGCCGGGACGTCGCCGCCGCCTATGTTATTTTTCGGAGGGCATGAGCGACTCCCTCGAACTTCCCGCGCGTTTCAACGGCCTGTTCGGTCTGACCCTCTATCACCAGTATCACGGAGTGCTGCTCCTGCGTTCCGGCGACCGCGATGATGGCGGTCCGAAGCGCATCGACCTGCTGTTCCGCGGCGTGGTGTGGATGTCGCTGCCATCGTGGTTCAACGATTTCACGCTGGAGCAGTGCCTGCTCGATGAAGTCGTCGATTACATCCCGCCCAGCCATCGCGGCAAGGCCGAATCGCGCAAGGTCTATCGCATCGACATCGACCATACGCCGCACTACGTGATCGCCGGCAGCGTGGCGACCTCCCACGACAACGGCACCTATTTCGACCCGGCGCCGCTGCTGCCCGAGCTGGAGGTCAACCTCCGGTTCTGATCAGGACAATGCCGGCCACGGCGTTGTTGCTATTAAGGTCAATCGCAGCCGGGCGCGGTGCGGCCCGCAAAAGTGGCCGTTCCGCCCCGCGGCTCATCGATCCGCCTGGCCCGCATGCGGTACAGCCGACCGGAAAACCCCCGTCGTTACAGCGGTTTGACCGCGTTATTCCCGATGTCCGCGGCTCGACCTGCGGCCGCGACCTGTCAGGCCTCTCGGGTAGTGAGAATTTCTCACCGATGCCCGCAGAGCTTGCGTGGTGGCAAAGCCACGTCCTGCTTGTACGCATTGTCTGACGGACGTAGGCTTGGGGACATGAAGCGACACCCGCGATGGTGTCGACTCGTGCGTTTCTGGGTAAGCCGACAAAGATCGGCTGCGCACGCGTCGGTCACGCGGGTTAGTGACATGAGTGCGGCGAATCAGGGTGCCGCACTCAAGAATAAATTCGAAAAACTTCGGTTCTCTTGCAGGAGAAATCTCAATGACTCGTAACTGCCTCATCAGGCGGGCCGTCCGTATTGCATTGGCGGCGGCCGCCTCTACTGCTGCTGTTCCTTCGTTCGCACAGGACGCCCCGGCTCAGGAATCCCAAAAGCTGGATGAAATCACCGTCGTCGGCTCGCGCATCGTGCGTCCGGACTACGAGGCCACCAGCCCCGTCGTCACGGTCACCGATGAAGTGTTCAAGCTGTCCGGTGAACCGCAGATCGAAACGGTTCTGAACACACTGCCGCAGCTCGTGCCCTCGGTCACGACGACGTCCAACAACCCGTCGAACGGCGGCCAGGCGAACGTGGACCTTCGTGGTCTCGGCACCACCCGCACGCTGGTCCTCGTCGACGGCGCGCGCACGGTTCCCTCCAACGTCAGCGGCGTCGTCGATCTCAACACGATCCCGGCGGCCCTCATCGAAGGCGTGGAAATCCTGACGGGCGGCTCTTCCGCCACGTACGGTTCCGACGCCATCGCCGGCGTGGTGAACGTGCGCCTCAAGCGTGACTTCAACGGCGTGGAGATCCGCGGCCAGCAAGGCATGACGGGCGAGAGCGACGGCAAGACCACCGTGTTCGACGCCCTCATCGGCGGCAACTTCGGCGACGAGCGCGGCAATGCCGTGCTGGCCCTCTCGTACGACCGTCGCGACGCGTTGCTCGCTGGCGAGCGCGAGTTCGGTCTCTACGCGAAGGGTGCGCTGGACCTGCGGCCTTCGGGATCCACCACGATTCCGGAAGGCAGCGTCTCGTTCGGCACCAACGGCCCCACGCAGGGCGCGCTGAACACCGTGTTCGGCCAGTACGGCGTCGCCAACGGCGCGGTCACACCTTCGCGTTCGATCGGTTTCAATCAGGACGGCACGCTGTTCTCGATGGGCGCCGGCGGTTTCCAGGTGCAGAACTTCCGCGGCGATACCGAGAACCCGGGCTACAACCCGAACGCCTACTCGTACAACTTCGGCCCGCTCAACTACCTGCAGCTGCCGCTCACTCGTCGTCAGATCGCGGGCTTCGGTCGCTACTCGCTGGTGGAGGACGTCGCGGAGCTGTACAGCCGCGTGAGCTTCACCACGTACAACTCCGACCAGCAGCTGGCCGCCACGCCGATCACCTGCTCGGGCACGCAGCTGGGCTGCACGGTGCCGATCACGAACACGGCCATCCCGGCGGATCTGCGCACGCTGCTCGCGTCGCGCGTGGTCAACCCGATGGCGGCTGCCGGCACCACCGGTCCGGACTCCCCGTTCACGCTGTTCAAGCGCACCACGGACGTGGGCGAGCGTTATCAGGAGAACAGCCATGACGTGACCTTCGGCATGGTCGGTGTCCGCGGCAAGCTGCCGAACGACTGGCACTGGGACGTGTACGGCAGCTGGGGTCAGGGCAAGAGCCTGCAGCTCCAGGCCGGCAACGTCTCGCGCCAGCGGATGCAGGCTGCGTTGAACAACCCGGCGGTGTACGCCTCCGTGGGTTGCGCGCAGTTCAATCCTTTCGGCGAAGGCAACCTGGCGCCTGCCTGCGCCAGCGCGGTGGAGATCGTCACCACCAACCTGCTGACGACCGAGCAGCGCAACGCCGTGGCCTCGTTGACCGGCGGCATGTTCGATCTGCCGGCGGGCACGGTGCAGTTCGCCGTCGGCGCCGAATACCGCGAAAACTCCGCGGACTTCCGTCCGGACTCGTACCTCTCCAGCGGTGACGTCGTCGGCTTCAACGCCGCCGCGCCCATTCAGGGCCGCATCGCCTCGAAGGAATACTTCGGCGAGTTGTCGGTGCCGCTGCTCAAGGACATCCCGGTCGTCGATTCGCTGGACCTCGAACTCGGCTATCGCTTCTCGGACTACGACTCGCTGGCTGACACCATCGACACGTACAAGGCGGCGCTGAAGTGGAACCCGCTGGAATCGCTGTCGGTTCGTGGTTCGTACAACCGTGCGATCCGCGCTCCCAACATCCTCGAGCTGCTGCAGCCGCAGTCGGAAGGCTTCCCGGCCTATTCCGACCCCTGCAACTTCAACAGCTCCTTCCGAACCGGCGCCAGCGGCGCGCAGGTCGCGGCGCTGTGCCAGGCGCAGGGCATCCCGGCGAGCTTCCTGCCGACATTCACGCAGCCCAATCCGCAGGCTCGCGCGATCTCGGGCGGCAACCCGGATCTCGAGCCCGAGACCGCCGATACCTACACCTACGGTGTGGTGTGGGACTCGCCGTTCGAGAGCGACTGGGCCAGCAACCTGCAGTTGTCGGTCGACTACTTCAAGTACGACATCAAGGACGTGATCTCGTCGCTGTCGTCGAGCTCGATCATCGGCCGCTGCTTCAACCAGTTGAACGGCAACCCGACGTTCGATCCCGCCAACCAGTTCTGCGCGCTGTTCGGCCGCGACTCCAACACGCTCGGCGTGTCGGGCGTCCAGACGACCACGCTGAACCTGGCGGCCATGCGCCTCGACGGCGTGGACCTGTCGGTGGACTGGAAGGTGCCGCTGTCCTCCTTCGGCGCCAGCGAAAACGCCGGCTCGTTGGGCATCAAGATCCTGGCCACCCGCCTGCTCTCCTGGGAGCAACAGGAAACGGCCGCGGATCCTTTCATCCCACGTGAAGGCACGATCTCGCAGACGATCGCGAGCGCGTTCCCCGAGTGGAAGGCCGTCATGCAGACGAGCTGGGCCAAGGACAGCTTCCTGGTTCGCTACAACCTGCGCTGGATCGACAACATGGATGTCGTGAACAACGACGCCGTGCTGAGCCCGGCCACGTTGGGCGCGAAGCCCTGGGTGCCGAACTACTTCTACCACGACCTCACGGCGCAATGGGCCGTCAACGAGATGTGGCAGCTGACGCTCGGCGTCAACAACATCGCCGACAAGGCGCCGCCGACCTACACGACGAACTCTCAGACCGGTGTGCAATCGAACACCGATCCGAGCACGTACGACGTGCTGGGCCGCCGCGCGTTCCTGACGGTGGCGATGAAGTTCTGATCTGAAGAGACAGGGTGTTCTCAACCCGCCGCCGTCCATCGCAAGGTGGACGGCGGTTTTCTTTTGGGCGCTCGACTAAGCTTTCGCGCATGGAGAAACCTTTCGAGGACCTGCGCGAGCTGCTGATCGCCGGCCGCCCCGGCGACGCCGAAAGGCTGCTGCGCAGCGTGGCGCCCCGCGCCCGGGCGCCTCGATTGATGCTGGCGCGGCTGGCCAATGAACACGGACATGCAGAACTCGCCGCAAGGCTCGCGCAGGAGCTGATCTCCTGGGACGCGCGCGACAGCGAGGCCTGGAGCGCGCTCGGGTTCTCCGCGTTCTCGCGCGGCCGCCGCCGCGAAGCTCGCGCCGCCTACGAAAAGGCGCTGTCGATCTCGCCGCGCTACGACGCCGCCCGGCGCAACCTCGCGGCCTTGTTGGCCGACCAGGAGTTGTCCGAGGAAGCGCTGGCGCAGGCCGAACTACTGACGCGTCACGCGCCCGCCACTCCGGCCCTGAACCGCACACGCGCACGGGCGCTCGTCCAGCTGGATCGATTCGAGGAAGCGGAGGCGATCCTGTCGTCGCTGGTCGGCGCGCAGCCCGGCGACACGGCTTCTCAGGAGCTCCTCGTC
>JBKPPO010000013.1:0-3937 GCA_046733635.1 Pseudomonadota bacterium
CGACCGGACCGTATTCCCGTCGTACGGGAAGAACGGTGGCAGTTGTCTCATGACGGTGTTGTGGCTGGGCGCGCTCGAGCAGGCGGCGGATCTCGAGGCCGTGCACGGTGTCGCGGGTATCGCGGGCACGCATCGGCAGCAGGCCAGCGAGGCAAGGCGTGCGATTCGCGAGCAATGCTGGGACGAGCGCCGCGGATTGTTTGCCGACAATCCCGATCGCGACGTGTACAGCCAACACATGAACCTCCTTGCGGTGTTGTATGACGTCGCGGCGGACGAGCAGAAGTTCGATGTCCTCGATCGTATCGTCGTGCCGGGCCGCGGCATCGATGCACCCAAAGAGCTGTTCACGACCACCTACTACTTCGCGTGGTACCTGGTGCGCGCGTTCGAACATGCAGGCCTCGCGGATCGTTACCACGATCTGCTGGTGACCTGGCGCGAACTGCTGAAGCTCAACTACACCACCTGGCCGGAATCACGCGGGGACACGCGATCGGATACTCACGCGTGGAGCGCACATCCCACGGCCGACCTGCTCACGATCGTGGCCGGCATCCGTTCCGATGCGCCCGGATATTCACGGGTGCGCATCGAACCTGCGCTCGGCGCGCTGCGATCGCTGCGCGCGACCGCGGCGACGCCGCACGGTCCCGTGGCCGTGACCTACGACGTGCGGAAGGGCAAGTTGCACGTCGAAATCCGCAAGCCGGGCCGGCTTCCGGGCAAGTTCGTCTGGCAGGGCGTGGAGTATCCGCTGGAGCTCACGCGAACGCGCCTGGTCGTCGACCTGTCCGGTACGGATATCGATTGATCCCGATCTCGGGTCTGCCTCGGGGGAACACCCTGCGGTATACCTCCGTGACGGAGGGAACATGAACGCAAAGAGACGGTGGCTGGCCGGATTGCTGTGTTGCGTGGCGACGGGAGCGGCGGCGCAGGAACCTCGCCCTGTGAACGTGACGGTGGACGCGTCGAAGGTCATGGCGCCGCTGCCGCCCGTCTGGCGTTTCTTCGGCGCCGACGAGCCTAACTACGCGACCATGACCGACGGCCGCAAGCTGCTGACCGAGCTCGGCAAGCTGCGATCGGGCGAGGTGTATTTCCGCGCGCACAACCTGCTGACCAGCGGCGATGGCACGCCGGCGTTCAAATGGGGCAGCACCAACATCTACACGGAGGATGCGGCCGGCAATCCCGTGTACGACTACACGGTGGTGGACCGCATCATCGACACCTATCTCGCGCGCGGGGTTCGCCCCTATCTGCAGATCGGCTTCATGCCCGAGGCGCTGAGTGCGGCGCCGGCCGGCATCCCCTATCAACATGCCTGGCGGCCGGGTTTCGACTACAAGCTCATCGCCACCGGCTGGTCCTATCCACCGCGGAGTTACGAGAAGTGGGGAGAACTGGTCTATCGGTGGACCCGGCACAACGTGGAACGTTACGGCCGCGAGGAAGTGGAGCGCTGGTACTTCCAGGTCTGGAACGAGGCCAACATCGATTTCTACTGGAAGGGCACTCACGAGGAATTCTTCCGGCTGCATGACGTGGCCATCGCGGCCGTGAAGCGTGCGCTGCCCACGGCGCGGGTAGGCGGGCCGGATACCGCGGGCGCGGGAGGCGCGTTCATGGACGGCTTCCAGAAACACGTGCTGGAGAAGGGCACGCCCACGGACTTCCTGTCGTTCCACGCCAAGGGCGCGCCCACGTTCGTGGACGGTCACGTGCGCATGGGGATCGCGACGCATCTGCGCGAGGTGAACCGCGGCTTCGAGAAGGTGAAGCAGCACGCGGCACTCGCCAACAAGCCGGTCGTGATCGGCGAGAGCGATCCCGAGGGTTGCGCGGCTTGCCCCGGGCCGCAGAACGCGTATCGCAATGGCACGATGTATTCGAGTTACACGGCGGCGAGCTTTGCGCGCATCTGGGAGCTGGCGGAGAAGCGCGGCGTGAATCTCGAAGGCGTGTTGTCCTGGTCGTTCGAGTTCGAGAGCCAGCCCTGGTTCGCGGGCTACCGTCAGCTCGCCACGAACGGCGTCAATCTACCCGTGCTCAACGTGTTCCGGATGTTCTCGCAGCTCGGGCCCGAGCGTGTGCAGGCGGCGAGCGATGCGCAGGTGGCGCTGGAGACCGTGATCGCCGACGGCGTGCGCCAGGATCCGGACGTGGGCGTGCTGGCCACTCGGGATGAAAACGGCCGGCTCGCGGTGTTGCTCTGGCATTACCACGACGACGATCTGCCGGGCCCCGACGCGGCGCTGAAGCTTTCGATCCGCGGACTGGGGCGGGCCCAGGTGAAGGCTGCGAGTCTGTGGCGCGTCGATGGTGCGCATGCGAACGCGTTTGCAGCGTGGAAGGCCATGGGATCGCCGCAGTCGCCGAATGCGACGCAGTACGCGGAGCTCGAGAAGGCGTCCGAGATGCATGCGCAATCTCTGCAGGTCGTGGCGCAGCGCGGGGTGATCACTTTGCCGGTGACGCTGCCGCGTCAGGGTGTGGCGCTGCTGGTGGTGGAGCCGCGTTGATGCGTGCGTGGATGGCGGGTGGGTGGATGGTGCGCCACGCTGCGCATCCGCAGCCGGGACGGCGAAGGTTGGCCACAGTTGACCCGATGAGGCCTGTCCCCGTTTTCTAGAAAACGGTGAATGTCCCCAAAAGAAAACGGGGCCGGCATCCCTGCCAGCCCCGAGTTCCGACAAACCGGAGGTCCCCCCGGTTACACGGTCATGGCACTCCTTGCCAATGCGTGTTCAGCAGATTGGTCTTGCGCTGATCGAACGGCTGCCACTGGCCCCAGCCCGATTCGTTGGTGATCGGGTCATAGGCGTGGCCATACCAGCCGGCGGTGTCGCCGGATTCCGGATTGATCGACCAGTAGCAACCTTCGATGTCCTTCTCGACCATGTAGTCGACGAAAGCCTGCTGCCACTGCTGATCGATGCCCGGCGTGATGTGGCTCCAGCGGTCGCGGTCGCGGATGCTGGCCTGACCCAGCGGCCAGTCCATGTTGCCGCCGAACTCGCCGACGACGATCGCGAAGCCCTGCTGCTTGAGGAAGCCGAAGTGCTCTTCCCAGCCCTGCCGCAACTGCGTGGGGTTGATCACGATGTTGCAGTTGGCATCACCCGCCGCGTCGCCTTCGAGCCCCGCGCACTGCGGCTGCGCCGGATCCATGAACATGCGCTGCACGAACACCGACGGACCGTAGGTGTGCGGTGAGAACACGAGCTGGGACTTGGGCACGTTGATCGGGTTCGAGACCGCCTCGAAGAGGTTCTCGCCCCAATTCGGGTTGCTATCTACATTGCCGTGCGGCTGCGGAGTCACGGTGGCCGGCGTGCCGTCCTGCGCGCCCGCATTGGTGCCGATGCCCTGCACGAACAGCAGGATGTTCGGGTTTACCTCATTGATGGCCGCGTACGCCTGCTCGGTCAGTGACTTCCACTCGCCCCAGGTGTAGTCATGGGGCTCGTTGAAGATGTCGATGCCGATGATGTTGTCCACGCCCAGCGACGCGCTCATGCCGGCCAGTGTGCGCAGGTTGTCGAGCCACATCGCGGTGTTGTACGGATGCGTGGTCGTGACCGTCGACGGATTCCCCGACGCCGCGCACGAGTAGTTCTCGCGCTTGAAGTCGTAGTTGTCGCGGTCCGCGTCCACCCACGGCGGGCGCGCGTCGAGACGGCCCTTTCTCCAGCCGACATAGTTGGAGCAGGAGTGCACGTCGAGCATCACTTCGATGTTGGCCGCATCGGCCGCGCGGATCATGGTCTCGAGCGCGAGCCGCGAATTGGCGATGCGCACCGAGGAATGATTCTTGAGCACGCTGCCCGTGCCCTGCGGATCGTTGGGGTTCAACGTCTGCGGCACCAGCGGCAGGCGGATCACGTTGATGCCCATGCCGGCGATCTCGGACATGGTCTGCGCGATGGTG
>JBKPPO010000014.1:0-5557 GCA_046733635.1 Pseudomonadota bacterium
GAACTATGGCGCCCACGATCGCGGAAGTTCCCGTGACGTTGGTGCCGACGCTACCCGCGGACTTCGCCGCTTTCAAATCCCAGATCGTGGCCTCGTAGGCGGACTCCTTCTGCCACCATCCGAAGCCGATGCAGCCCGCGCCACCGGGCGCGGCGCCACAAGCCAGGCTGCCTCCGCCATCGGTCTTGCGCGTGCTGCCATCCAGCCAGACTACATAACGCACGCCGCTTTCCGTGACCTGCTCGGCGACGCCGGGCCGCGCCAGCAGCTCGCTCATGGCTTCGGGTTTGCCCGGCGCCGTGCTGGGTTCGAACCACGGGAACATTCTGTCCACGAATTCGTTGTTGTCGTGTACAGAAAGTTTGCCGCTATCCAGTCCATTGCTCACGCAGTCCATGAATTCGTCTTCGGCGCCCGCGCCTTCGATCTGCGGCTTGGCGAGGATCACGACGCGTTCGCCCTTCGCGAGCGGCGTGGCCAACTCGCGGGATTCTTCGATGCGCGCCTGCATGCAACCGGTGAGCGGCAGGAGCGCCAGGCAGGTCGCGGGAATTCCCACTCTCCGGAAAACCGAGCTCTTCATTGCCGTGCTCCCTTCATGTGACGCGGGAAATCTATGGGCGCGAGGAAGTATGCCACGTCGCAGCATCACCGCTTTGTGACCTGCGCGCCCGCACGCAGGTTCCCAGGGCCTAGAGATCGAGCGCGAGTTGAGGGTGAGTACGTAATGGAGGACGAAAGAGATGCGTGGGTAGCGGCGCGCCCCGGTCTTCGGGAAACCCCAGGCGGCGCCGGGCGAGCTGGAAACGCTGGCGGATCAGTTGGGCCACCGGACCGGTCGCCTTCATGCGCGTCCCGAACTGGGGGTCGTTGTCGCGACCGCCGCGCATGTCCCGGACCAGCGACATGACGTGTGCGGCGCGATCGGGGAAATGCTCGGCCAGCCATTCGCGGAAGAGATCCTTCACTTCCCAGGGCAGGCGGATGAGCGTGTAGCCGGCGTCCACGGCCCCGGCGTCCCGGCTGGCTTCGAGCACGGCCTCGATCTCGTGTTCGGTGAGCACGGGAATGATGGGCGCGACGAGCACTCCTGCGGGCACGCCCGCGTCGGCGAGCACGCGCATGGCCTTGAGACGCGCGGCGGCGGCGGCGGCCCGCGGTTCCAGCACGCGCTTGAGGTCGTTGTCGAGCGTAGGAATGCTGAACGTCACGTGCGCCAGGCCGTCGCGCGCGAGATCTGCCAGCAGGTCCACGTCGCGCGCGACGAGGGCGCCCTTGGTGGTGATGTTGACGGGGTGCCGGCAGCGCGCGAGCACTTCGAGAATCGAGCGGGTGACCTGCTGTGTCTTCTCGATGGGCTGATAGGGATCGGTGTTCGCGCCGAGCATCAGAGGCGTGCAGCGGTAGTTCTTCGCGGACAGCTCCTTCTCGAGCACCGCCGCGGCATCGGCCTTGTAGAAAAGCCGGGTCTCGAAATCGAGACCCGGGGAAAGCCCCACGTAGGCGTGGCTCGGCCTCGCATAACAGTTGTGGCTCACCACGCCGTTGGCGATGAAGTCTTCGGTGCCGGTGGTGATGTCGTAGAGACGCAGCGCCTTGCCCAGCGGCTCGATGCGTTCGACGGCGAACCGGGCGTCGCTCGCGACGGGTTGCGCGGCGAGGTCGCGCGCCAGGTCCGGGCCCATGAGGTGTTCGTCTATCTTCAGTTGCGGGCGCTGCGCGCTGTCGTCGCCGTTGCCGGCGACGAACTTCCAGCCGTTGTCGGTGAGGAAACGGTGCTCGCCGCCGGCGATGAGCTCCGTGCCGTTGCGCAGCGTCACGCGGAACGCGGGCTTGATGACGCTCCAGTGCGCGAGGACTTCGGTCTTCAGATAGTGGCGGTGCGAGCCGATGCGCCGCGTGCCGTAGATGGAGTCGCCGGCGCGGATCTCGGCGAGCGGCTTCTCGCGGCCGTTGGCCATGAGGACGCGCGTGTCGCCCGCGAGGCAGTAGATGCAGCCGTGTTCGCAGCCCCGGTATGGATTGATCGACGCCTCGAACATGATGTCGGGCGACTGGTTGCGGCTGATCACCGAGCGCGCGGGCTCGGGCAGTACCACGGTTTCGCGGTGACGCCGGCCCTCTTCTTCTTCGTACCAGCCGTCCTGCTCGAGTGTCTGCGTGAGCTTGTCGAAACGGCCGGGGGGCTGGGACAGCGCGCCGCGTCCCTTTATAGAAGAGATGGACATGGCCGGACTGTATTTATGTACAGGGCCAACGTAAATCCAGTACCCCGCCAAGCTCAGTACTGGATGAAATGGGGACATTCCTCGATTCCTAGAAAACGGGGACGCGGCTGAAGCAGCCACCTCCCCTTTCGGCCGCTTCGCCGCGAATCGAGGAACGTCCTATCGGGCGGGCTCGGGGAAGCGGTCGAGCGTTCGCAGTTGGGGGAACAGCTTGAGGTAGGCACCGACGACGAGCAGCGTGCCGACGCCACCCACGACCACCGACGTCACGGTGCCCATGAAGCTGGCATTGGCGCCCGAGCGGAACGCGCCCAGCTCATTCGATGCGCCGATGAACAAGGAATTCACGGCGCTCACGCGGCCGCGGATATGGTCTGGCGTCTCGAGCTGCACGAGCATGCCGCGCACGAACACGCTCACCATATCGCCCGCGCCGGCGATCGCCAGCATCGCGAGCGAGAGCCAGAAGCTCGTCGAGAACCCGAACACCAGCGTGCACACGCCGAACGCCGCGACGCCGCCGAACATCCACGTGCCCGCGTGCCGCGTGATCGGACGGAAGCCCAGCCACAACGCGACGATGGCCGCACCCACGCCCGGCGCGGCGCGCAACATGCCAAGCCCCACGCTGCCGACGTGCAGGATCTCGTCGGCATACACCGGAAGCAGCGCCACCGCGCCGCCGAACAACACCGCGAACAGGTCGAGCGAGATGGCGCCGAGCACAGGCTTCTTCTGCCACACGAACACGAAGCCGCCGAGGATGTCCTTCCAGTGCCACTCGGCGCTCGACTGCGCACGCACCGGCTTCACGCCGATCACCAGCACCAGCGCCACGCACAGCAGTCCCACGGCCACGCCATACGCGAAGTCGATACCGAAGATCACGAGCAGTCCCGCCATCGCCGGTCCGGTGATCGTCGCGATCGTGAACAGCAGCGTGTTGAACGAGATCGCACCCGACAGCAGTTCCTTGGGCACGAGGTTCGGGATCATCGCCTGGCCCGCGGGCGCCCAGAAGCTGCGCGCCACACCTAACAAGGCGGCGACGAGGAACAACACCTCCACCTGCGTGCTGCCCATGAGCGTGAAACCCAGCAACACGCCCGCCGCCGCGAGCTCGAGGCCATAGGCCAGCGCGATGATCAACCGGCGGTCGAAGCGGTCGGCGATCTGCCCGCCCGGCAGCAGCAGCACCACGAACGGGAGGAACTGCGCGAGGCCGATGTAGCCGAGGAACAGCGGATTGCCCGTGAGCTTCCACATCTGGAAGCCGAGCACGACGTCGATCATCTGCCAGGCGAGCGTCGCGGCGAACCGCGCAAATACATAACGCGAGAAGTCCGGGTGCGCGAGCGCACGCCGCGCGGGAGATTGGCTGCTGCTGTTCAAGTGCGAACTTTAACTGGTAACTTCGCCGTCCGTCGGCCCACACGCCGGCGTGAGGTGTAATGATGACGCGTATCCAGACGTTTGCCGTGGTCGCAGTGGCTTCCCTGATGCTGAGCGCCTGCACCCCCGCTCCACCCAAGCAGGCCCCGACCCCGCCGCCCGCACCGCCCCCGCCGACGCCGGACCAGCAGTTCGATGCGCTGGCCAAGCGTTTCCTGGACGAGTTCCCCGCGCAGTCGCCCGTCTCGGCCACCGGCCTGGGCGACCACCGCTTCGACGACAAGCTCAACGACGTGAGCGCCGCGGCCTGGCAGGCGCGCCAGGTGTTCGCCGAGGTCTATCTATCGGCGCTCGACGGCATCGACGCCACAAAACTCAGCCGCGATCGCCAGGTCGACGTGTTGCTGCTGCGGAACGAACTCGAGCAGATGCGTTTCCGCGTGCGCGAGCTGCAGGACTGGCGCTGGGACCCGCTGGTGTACACGCGAATCGCGGGCGATGGCCTCTATGCGCTGATGGCGCGCGAATTCGCGCCGGCGCCGGAGCGGCTCGCGAACGTGGGCAAACGACTCGACGAGATCCCGCGGCTGCTCTCGCAGGTGCGCGAGGTGCTCGAACCGGCGCGCGTGCCGAAGATCCACGCCGAGACGGCCGCCCGGCAGAACCAGGGCCTGATCGCGATGCTCGACGGCGAGATCGCCGCCGAAGTCGCCAAACTACCGGCGGAGCAGCAGCAGAGCCTGCGCGCCAGCATGGCTCGCGCGCGCAGCGCCATCTCGCAGCATCAGATCTGGCTCGAGAAGCGCCTCACACCCGAAGCCAGGGGCGACTTCCGCATCGGCGCCGCGTTGTACGACCGCAAGCTCGCGCTGGCGCTGTTCTCGCCGCTGTCGCGCGAGGAGATCCGCGCGCGCGCCGAGAGCGAGCTCGCCGCCACACATGCCGCGATGTACGCCATCGCGCGCGATGTGCTCAAGAATCGAAAGAACGCCCCGCGCACGCCCGACGTGCCCAGCAACCCGCAGCGCCTGCGCGCCATCAAGGCCGCGCTCGAGATCGCCTACGCCGAGCGCCCGCAACGGGACGGCGTGCTCGACGCCGCGCGCGCCTCGCTCGTCGACGCCACGGACTTCGTGCGCGAGAAGAACATCGTCACCGTGCCCGACGAGCCTCTCGAGATCATCACCATGCCCGAGTTCCAGCAGGGCGTGGCGCTGGCCTACTGCGATTCACCCGGTCCGCTCGAAGCGAACCTCAAGACCTTCTACGCGGTGTCACCGATCCCGGCGAAGTGGACCAAGCAGCAGACCGATTCCTTCCTGCGCGAATACAACACGCGCTCGATCCACAACCTCACGATCCACGAGGCCATGCCGGGCCACTACCTGCAGCTCGCGCACTCGAACAAATATCCCTCGGTGCTGCGTGCGGTGTTGTCCTCGGGGCCGTTCATCGAAGGCTGGGCGGTGTACACCGAGGCGGTGATGGCCGACGCGGGCTATCTCGACGGCGATCCGCTCATGAAGCTCATCCAGCTCAAGTGGTATCTGCGCGTGATCGTCAACGCCATGCTGGACCAGATGGTGCACGTCGACGGCATCTCGCGCGAGGCCGCGATGAAACTCATGATGGAGCAGGGCTTTCAGGAAGAGCGCGAAGCCGCGGGCAAGTGGACGCGCGCGCAGCTCACCTCCGCGCAACTCCCCACCTATTTCGTCGGCGCGCAGGAACACAAGGCGCTGCGAGCCGAGGCGGAGCAGAAACAAGGCGCGGCGTTCGACATGAAGGCCTACCACGACAAGGTGCTGTCGTTCGGCTCGCCGCCGGTGCGATTCGCGCGGGCGCTGCTGTTCGACCTGCCGATCGAGTGATCTAACTCTGTCTCTTATACACATCTCCGAGCCCACGAGACCTATGAAGGACTCGCGGTTGCCGTC
>JBKPPO010000015.1:0-2838 GCA_046733635.1 Pseudomonadota bacterium
CTGTTGACGATGCCGCTGCTGTTGCGCGCGCACCTCGGAACCGCCTACGAGAATCCGAACGATGTAGCCACTCCGCTGCACAGCCTGTTCATTCACTCGACGATGCTCGCAACGATCTTTCTTTTTCTCTGCCAGGTTCCCTGGTACCTCACCGCCTGCCTGAGACTGCTGGGCAATCATGTCGCTCTGTCCAAATCGATGTTCTCGGTCGTCGAGCCGAACTCGGTGAAGACGCTGCGGCTGCTGGTCTTCATCGTTGGCACGAATTGGCTCGTCGGTCTGCTGCGCGCGTTGAACAGCCTCACGCTGGGAGCTGACAACGGCTTCGGCATCGTGTTCAGCGCATTCGAGGTGGGTGTGACCGCCGTGGTCGTGTTCGCGTTGATGCGCCGGACCACCACCTTCAGCATCGAAGACCGCGCGCTCGCGCAGGAGCTCGGTGTCGCCAACAAGTACGCGCGATCGGCGCTGGACGCGTCGGCGCGATCGCGGATCCAGCGCAAGCTCGCGGAAGTGATGAGCACGGGCGGTCTGCATCGCGACGGTAATGTGTCCCTTCGCACGCTCTGCGAATCGCTGAAGGAAAACCCGCATTACGTGTCGCAGGTCATCAACCAGGATCTCGGGACCAACTTCTACGAGCTGATCAAAAGGCGTCGCATCGAGGATGCGATGCACGCGCTCGTCGCCGAACCCGGAAAGTCCGTGCTCGACATAGCGCTCGAAGTCGGTTTCAACTCCAAGTCCACATTCAACGCGGCGTTTCGCCAGCATGCCGGCATGACGCCGCGAGAGTTCCGCGCCTCACGCAGGAAGGGGCAGGAGCCCGCTCAGCTTTACTGACCCCGGTGGCCGGTACCGCTCGCCTCGTCGCGTCATGACGCGCTGGCTCGGGCGCTACTGTCTCTCGACTTGAACTACCCATTCAAGCTGCGCATGGGAGCAAAGTTTGGCATCGCTGAGAAACCATGGCTTGACCCTTTTCGAGACGTAGAGATTCACCAGATGAACTCCCCGCCGCGATTCGGCAAGCCGCGCGGCAGCTGCTTGAAGCACTGGTGGAAAGCTATTGTGCCGCGCGAGCTCCGGCCGCCGCCTCGAGGAACGGCAGCACATCGTTCGCCCAGATCGCGACACCATCGATGCCAAGTCCGTGGCCTTCGCCGCGGGTCAACCCGAATCGCGGATACAAGATGGCTCGATGCGGTTTTCCGGCTGCGGCCATCGCCTTGCCTAGCTCGATCGTGGGACCGGTGCTGAAATCATTGGTGGCCTGGCCCAGGAATACCGGGACCTTGGCATTGCGCGCGGCCAGGAGGAGGCGTTCGCGGAATTCGGACGAACGGCCCCAGTTGAGCGCGCCACCAGCGAAGTCGACTGCCGCGGCAATACCGAATTCGCGCTCCGCCGCCAGCAAAGCCAGCACCCCACCGAAGGAGTTGCCTATGACGAACACGCGGCGCGTATCGGCCTGCGGCAGCGCCCGAGCGAAAGTGATCGCGGACGCAAGGTCCGAGAGGTGCGGACCTTCGAGTTGCTGCAGCGCCATCTTCGAACGCGCCTCGACACCTTCGCGCCGCTCGATCTCCGACAGTTTGCGCAGCAGATTCTCGCCCTGATCCTGCGAGAGGCCCGCGCCTCGACGATGCGGGCACCAGACGATGTATCCGCGAGCCACCAGCTCGGGCGCAACGGATTCACACAGGTCCGACGGATCCGGTTCGTTGCCGTGCGCATAGACGATCACGGGATACCGCGCCTTTCCCTCTGGCTCGAACAGCATGCCTCGCAACTGCAGCTCGCCGCTGGGAAAGCTGCGGATCAGCGGCGGCAGCGCCAGCCTGACCGTCTGTAGATAGACGAGCTTCCACTGACCATTCAGTCGACGCCAGTTCTGCGTCGCCAGAGAGGAAGCGGTGGCGCGGCCTGCGTCGGTGGCGTCCATGGGCCTCCAGGTCGAGCGACCCACGAATGTCGCCGTGTCCTCCTCCATTTGCACCTTCAAGTCCGTCCATTCGCGCCGCAGCCCAGCGAATCGGCTCGTGCCGCGCAGGGATCGCAGGTCGGAAAGATATTGCTCACGCGTGACGACTTCGCCGCGGCCACGTACCGCGACGAACGCGGGTGACAACCATGCGGACAGTCGGGCTTCATCGGCGGCGTCCGACGCATCGATGAACTGGATGGCGAGATCGCGATCGAACTCCGGGGATGCGGACGCGGCCGAAGCCAGTAAATGCAACAACGTCACGAGCAAGACCCGCATGACTGTTCCTCGATGCTCCGAAGGAGGAGAAATCCTATCGGTGCAGGCGTCCCGATGCCATCACTTCGATGAACCGCCGCGGCCAGCCGATGCAGGTGGGAGATTCAGCCGCGTCACTCGAAGATAGAAAGCGCTTCTGCTTGGTCCACATCGCGACGGACCGGCGTTACCAAAGTCAGGCCCAAGGAGCCAAACTATGGTCCCATGCGCAAGTCGTGCGCGTGGAACCATAAAGTGACCGGGAGCAGAAGCATTAAATGGCCCCCGCTCATTCCTGCGAGACACGCGCCGGTTGCCGCCCACTCGGCGCCGCGCAGCCGCCTACCACGGCGCGTTGCTCATCCTTTCTTTCAGTCATTCGTACGACGACCACGGATCTGCTCGAACCCGCGCGTCGATGGCTTCAGCGTCCTGACCGATAACTACCCGCCAGTCGCCAGCGCCTACTGCTCCGAGAATGGCCGCCGCCGCCTGCTTACTTGATACGGGTTGATAGTCGGCGAACAGTGAGTTGAGCGCACGCCGCCACGATCGGGGTGGAGCCGGCATTCCAGTACGGACGTGTCCTGGCA
>JBKPPO010000016.1:0-33049 GCA_046733635.1 Pseudomonadota bacterium
CCGCCACGCTGCCCTGCCTGGCCGGCAGCAGGATGCCGCTGTAAGGACCTTCGGAGAAGTCCTCGCGCGCCGACCCCTGCTCATGAGCCAGCAGCATCAGGGTGACGGGCCCGCGGTCGGTCTGCACCACCAGGTGCGGCACCGAGCGGCCACGGAAGATACACGGCGCGGCATAGGTCACGGGCATGCGCGTGTCGAAGCGCACGCCGAGACTTTCCAGCATCGCCGCCAGCTCGGCGGGCGGAACGGGCTTCGCCGACTCCCAGCTATGCGGTTCGTGGATGACGTGCGCCATGAGCTCACCGGCCAGCGCCTGCCGTGGATTCGAAAACCAGAAGCCGCCGCCGATGAGCAAGGCGAGGACCACCGAAGCCGCCAGCGCGAACCGGCGCGGCGCCGCCTTGCGTTCCCTGAAGCGATTCAACGGCAGCTCGAAAGCTCCGCGCAGCCGGTCCTCCATCGCCAGCGTCTCGTCGAGGAATCGCGAGCAGTCCGCGCAGGTAGTCAGATGCTCGCGGACTTCCGCCGGCAGCGCCCGTGGTTCGCCGCCGATGTGCAGCCGCGCGTGATGGCAATGGATCTTCATTACGCCTCCTCCGCCGGCGCGAGGCCATAGATTTCCCGCAGCTTGTTGCGTGCACGGAAGAGGCGCGTCAGCACCGCGGCCTGCGTGAGGCCGAGTTCGGCGGCGATTTCGAGCGTGGTGAGACCGCCCAGCACCTGCATCACCAGCGGCTCACGATATTCGTCGGGCAATTGGAGGATCGCGCGCCGCAGATCCTCGACGCCGGCGTCACCTTCGCTGGCCAGCGCCGGATCATCCTGGATGGCGGCGTCGTCGACGTCCACGGTAGGCAGGCGTTTGCGCTCGAACAGCCGCGCGTATTCGCGGCGCACGATGGTGAGCAGCCAGGGCCGCGCGGCCGCCGCATCCTTGAGTTCCTCGCGGGACTTCCAGGCCCTGATCAACGTTTCCTGCACCACGTCCTCCGCCACCGACCGATCGCGCGCCAGCCAGAACGCGAAGCGCACGAGGTCCGGCCGCAGACTTTCCAGCAGGCGCGCGAAGGGACCGGGGCTCGTTCCGCGTGAGCCTGCGTTCATGTATAAGACCCGGCGGGTGCAGCGCTTATTTCAACCATCTTTTCGGCAATGAATAATCCGGATCAGTACGGCGTGGTCGGCCATCCGATCAGTCACAGCTGGTCGCCTTTCATCCACGGTCTCTTCGCGAAACAAACCGGCCAGGCGATGGTGTACCGCCTGTATGACGTCGCCCCCGAGGATTTCCGCGCCCAGGTGCTCGAGTTCTTCACCCGCGGCGGGCGCGGGCTCAATGTCACCGTACCACACAAGGAAGCGGCGGCCGAACTCGCCAACGAGCTCACGGTGCGCGCGGATCGCGCCGGCGCCGTGAACACGCTCATGCTGAGCGAAGAACACACCCTGCTAGGGGACAACACCGACGGCCACGGGCTGGTCACCGACCTTCGCAACAATCTCGGCCTCGCGATCACCAACGAACGCGTGCTCATCCTCGGCGCTGGCGGCGCGACACGCGGCGTCTGCGAGCCGCTGCTCGGTCTTGGCCCCACCGAACTCGTGATCGCGAACCGCACGCCGGAACGCGCCGTCAATCTGGCGTCGCTGTTCCAGGACCTCGGCGCCATTCGCGGTTGCGGATTCGAGGACGTGGGCGACGAGCCCTTCGACCTCGTCATCAACGCGACGGCCGCCGGTCTCTCGGGATCGGTGCCGAACGTGGATGCGTCGATCATCGCCGCCCATACCGTCTGCTATGACATGTCCTACAGCAAACTGGCCACGCCGTTCGTGACCTGGGCCATTGAACAGGGATGCTCACGAGCCCATAAAGGCTGGGGCATGCTGGTGGAACAGGCCGCCGAAGCCTTCACCCTGTGGCGCGGAGTGCGGCCCGATACGGAGCCCGTGCTCTCTGCCCTGGTTAAATAGATCAGGAAAGAAATGAACACCGAACCCACCGTGAGCGGGACGCAGCTTCCCGCTTTCGATCGCATCCGTGCCGCCGACGTCGAGCCCACCATCCGCGACCTCCTCGAGCGCAATCGCGCGGAAGTCGCCACGCTGGAAACCCAGCCTGATCCAACCTTCGCGAACACCGTGCTGCCGCTCGAGCAGTTGGCGCACCGGCTGTCGCGCACCTGGTCCCCGATCGGCCATCTCAATGGCGTGCTGAACTCCGACGAGCTGCGCGCCAGTTACAACGCCTGCCTGCCGCTGCTGTCGAACTACTGGACCGACCTCTCGCAGAGCGAGGCGCTGTACCGCGCCTATTCGTCTATCGCCGCCAACGAGGCCGGCAAGCTCGATCGCGCGCAGCGCCGGTTGCTCGAGCGCGCGCTCGAAGACTTCCGGCTCGCGGGCGTAGGCCTGCCGGCGGATCGCAAGGCGCGCTACAAGGAAGTGGTGCAGGAGCTCGCGCTGCTCGGCGCCAGGTTCGAGGAGAACGTCCTCGACTCCATGAACTCGTGGACGCGCCAGGTCACCGATGAAGCGGAGCTCTCCGGCATCAACCCCGTGATCGTCGAGCAGGCACGCGTGCGCGCCGCCGAGAAAGGCGTGCCGGGCTGGCTGTTCGCGCTCGAGCAGCCTACCTACGTGGTGGTGCTCAAGGACGCGGACTCCGAGCAGCTCCGCCGGGATTTCTACGAAGCCTGGTCGACCCGCGCGTCGGATCGCGGACCGAGCGCCGGCAAGTTTGACAATACCGAAGTCATGGCGAAGATCCTGGCGCTGCGCCACGAGGCCGCGCGCCTGCTCGACTTCCCCAACTACGCTGCCTATGCGCTGGCCACGCGCATGGCGCCATCCACGGATGCGGTGTTCGATTTCCTGCGCAAGCTCGCGCAGGTGGCGCGCCCCGCCGCGCTGCGCGAGTTCGCGGAGCTCGAGGCTTTCGCCGGCCGCAAGCTCAACGCCTGGGATGCGAGCTACTACGCCGAGAAATTGCGCGCGAAGCTGTTCTCCATCAAGCAGGAAGAACTGCGGCCGTATTTCCCGCTGCCGCGAGTGCTCGAGGGCCTGTTCTCCGTGGCCGAGCGACTCTTCGGCGTGAAGATCGTCGAGCGCCAGGGCATTCCGCTGTACCACGCCGACGCGCGGTTCTTCGAGATCCAGGACGCGTCCGGCAAAGCCGTCGCGGGTTTCTATCTCGATGCCTGCGCACGCGCCAAGAAGCGCGCGGGCGCCTGGATGGACGATTGCGTTGGCCGCAAGGACTTCGGCGCCGAGCACACGGTGCCGGTGGCCTATCTCGTCTGCAATTTCCTGCCTGCCGCGCCGGGCAAGCCGCCGCTGCTGACGCACGACGACGTCGTGACGATGTTCCACGAATTCGGCCACGGACTGCATCACATGCTGACGCGCGTGGGTTATCCCTCGATCGCGGGCATCAACGGCGTGTCCTGGGACGCGGTCGAACTACCCAGCCAGTTCCTCGAGAACTTCGCGTGGCGGCCCGAAGTGCTGGACACCATGGCGCGCCATTTCGAGACTGGCGAGCCCTTGCCCGCCGACAAGAAGGCCAAGCTGCTGGGTTCGCGCACCTATCACGCGGGCCTCGCCACCGTGCGGCAACTCGAATTCGCGTTGTTCGATTTCCGCCTGCATGCCGAATACGACCCGGCGCGTGGCCCGCGCGTATTCGAGATCCTCGACGAGGTGCGCCAGGAAGTGAGTGTGTTCCAGCTTCCCGAGTGGAACCGCATGCCCAACAACTTCAGCCACATCTTCGCGGGCGGTTATGCCGCGGGGTACTACAGCTACAAGTGGGCCGAGGTGCTCGCGGCCGATGCGTTCGCGGCGTTCGAGGAGCAGGGTGTGTTCGATCGCGGCGTCGCGCAGCGTTTCCTCGATGCCATCCTCTCGCAGGGCGGCAGCCGCAAGGCGCTCGACGCGTTCGTCGAATTCCGCGGGCGCGAGCCCGACGTCAACGCGCTGCTGAAGCAACAAGGCCTTGCGGGCTGACGTGTTCACCGTCGCCACCTGGAACGTGAATTCGCTGCGCGTGCGCGGCGAGCAGCTCGTCCAGTGGCTCAAGGACTCCGCGCCGGACGTGCTGGGCCTGCAGGAAACCAAGATGCAGGACCCGGACTTCCCGCATCCGGAGTTCACGGCCGCCGGTTACCACAGCGTGTTCAGCGGCCAGAAGACCTACAACGGCGTCGCGCTGCTCTCGCGCCAGCCAATGACCGACTTCGTGCGGGACATCCCGGATTTCGACGATCCGCCGCGCCGCGTGCTCGCCGCCACCATTGGTGAGTTCCGTGTCATCAATCTCTACGTGCCCAATGGCCAGGCGCCCGGGTCGGAGAAGTTCGCGTACAAGCTCCGCTGGCTCGAGGCGCTGACGCGCTGGCTGAGGCGGGAAGCCGAGCAGCATCCCGGACTCGTGGTGGTCGGGGATTTCAACATCGCCCCCGAGGACCGCGACGTCCACGATCCGGCGGCCTGGGTGGGCTCGGTGCACGTGAGTCCTGAAGAACGCGCGGCGCTGCAGGGCATCCTCGACCTCGGCCTCGTCGACACATTTCGACAGTTCGAGCAGCCGGAAAAGTCATTCAGCTGGTGGGATTACCGTCAGGGCGCCTTCCGTCGGAACAACGGCCTGCGCATCGATCTCATCCTCGCGCACCGCAAGCTGCTGCCCCGATTGCAGGCCTGCCGCATCGACGTCGAACCGCGGCGCGTGGAGCGGGCGTCCGATCACACGCCGGTGATCGCGACTTTCGGCTGAATGGGGCCACTCCCCATTTGCTGGCAAAAGGGGTCGGACCTCACCGGCTCCCGACCGTAAAGATTCGCGACAGCGCCTGATCCTCCCGCCGGCGCACGGCGAACCTCGAAGTGACCCGCATGTTCGGCGCCGCTTTACAGTAGTGGTTCCCGCTCCGATATCGTGAATGCCCGCCACCGTGACGCGTGTCACGGAGGCTTCGTGACCAGATTCTGCCCGCTGGTCTTTTGGGTACCCCCTGCCTATATTCGCGCATCTTGTTAGTTCCCAAGGCATTTGCGCTGTGAACGCCGACGCTCGTCGCAGCGACTATGACGTCACCGACACGGTCCTCGTGAGCTCGGCGGCGGACGTTCGCCACGCGATCGAAGAGCTGTTCGCGAAGGTGTGGCCCGGGCACAAGTTCGCCGCGTTCCCGTACGTCTTCAACGATTTCGAACGCATGTTCTCCGGGAAGATGCCCGGGTACTACGGCGTCGACACCGTCTATCACGACCAGCAGCACACGCTCGACATCACGCTCGCCACGGCGCGCCTGATCGCCGGCCACGACATGCAGGTTCCCGAGGCGCAGAAGTTCGGCCCCGAGCGCGCCATGCTCGGCATCATCGTGGCGTTGTTCCACGACGTGGGCTACCTGCGCACCACGCGCGACGCGGACGTGCCCAACGGCGCCGAGTTCACCACCGTGCACGTCTCGCGCGGCGCCGCGTTCCTCCGCGACTATCTACCCAAGATCGACATGGGCGCCTGGGCGCCCGTGGCCGCCGAGATCATCCACTACACGGGTTACGAGCGGCCGTTCAAGAACATCGTCGCGCCGGATCCGCGCGATCACAAACTCGGCCACCTGGTCGGCAGCGCGGATCTCATGGGACAGATGGCGGATCGCTGCTATCTGGAGAAATGCCGCGATCGCCTGTACGCCGAGTTCGTGCTCGCGGGCGTGGCGCTGCCCGTCGGCGAAAACGGCCACGTGAAGGTGCGTTACGCCTCGGGCCTGGACCTGCTGCGCCAGACGCCGAAATTCGTGTTCGACATGCGCGCTAAGCGTCTCGACGGAGAATTCAACCGCGCCTACCGCTACCTCGAAGTCCTGTTCGGCGGCCGCAATCCCTACATGGAAGCGATCGACCGCAATCTCGAATACCTGCAGCGCATCCTGCGCAGCGAGAACTGGCGCCTGCTGCGGCGTCAGCCGCCGGTGTTCACCGGAGTCGAGGATTCCATGGCGACCACCCGCACGCTGATGCTGGGCGCCATCAAGAAAGTCTGGGGCTGAATCAGGCGAGTCTCGGCGCCAGCCGCGCGACTTCCGGCGGCGGATCCACGTTCACCACGTATCGCACGAAGTTGCGTTCGAGCGCCTCGAGCACCTCGTCCCGCCCGTCGATTTGCGCGGCGGTGAGCACGTCCCGCAAACCCTCCAACCTGAACTGCCGCAACGCCTGCTCCGCCACCGGCGCATAGGACAGGTGCCAGGGTTCCGGCGCGACGCCGCCGCGGTCGGTTGCATACGGGCGATAGAACCCGTACTCGTGCATGTGCGCATCGAGCCAGGTAGTTAGCTTGTGGAACAGGCCGTCGCCGAGATACTCCTCTGGCACCACCTGCAACTTGTAGCCGGGCGGCTTGGCGGCCGCGTCCACCACGTCGAAATCCGTGCCCCAGTGATGACGGCTCGCGCCCGGCAGCGCAGACCACCACAGGATCGCCTCCACTCTCTGCGCCGGGGCCAGGGCCGTGATGTCGAGGGGCCTGCCCTGCCGGTCCTGCAGGGGCCGCTCGCCGCGAAACTTGCCGTTCCAGATGCCGAGCTGCCGATCGAAATCCCGGAAGGTGGAGAACGCGACCAGGTCGATGCCATCGGCGGCCGCCGCGGCCCGGAGTGTCAGAAAAGCCGACACCGCTTCGCGGTGCAGCGCGCAAGGCGGATCCGACAGCTCACGCAGGTGCCCGCGCGAGCGGCCGGTGAGCTGATCCAGCGTGAATTCCAGGGGTTTTGTCACGTGGACGATCCTAACCCAAGGCCCGCTCCGGCTTTCGGCGGACCTTTTCCACAATGACGGCCTGTCGCCCGCCGCCGAAGCTGGCTCAGCCGGAAAAGCGGCGGTTAAGATGCCGCAGCAAACAAAGAAGCGCCCAGTGACCGTCATCAGTTTCAAAAGCAAGTACATGGCCGTCGCCATCGCGGCCGCCGTCCTGGTGTCCCTGGCCGTCGGTTCCGTCATGGTCTACGAGAATCGCACGCAGCACGCGGAGCTCGTCGGCACCGCGAGCGCCGATGCGCGTGACCGCGTCACCGGCGAACTCACCCTGCGCGCGCGCGATCTGGCCGGCCATGTCGCGGAGGTGGTGGCGAACGACATGCTCGCCAACGATCGCGAGGCCATCCAGGCGGAGCTCCAGCGATTCCAGCGCGATGACACGTTGCTCGCGATCACGCTGCGGGACATCGGCGGCACGCAGGTCTATGGCTGGAAGCGCGAAGTCGATGACTCCGGCCGCATCACCCGCACCGCATCCGTGCCGGTTCGCGCCAGCGTGGAAGCGATGCCCGGCATGCTCACCCCGCAGACCGTCGGTGAACTCGAAATCCAGGTGCGCTCCCTCGAGGCTTCGCCCGAGGCGCACGTCGCCCGCACGCAGTTCGATGCCATGCAGCGCACGCAGCTCCGCGAGGCGCTCCTCTTGGCCGGCGGGCTCGGCGTTGCAGTGCTGGCGCTCGGCTTCGCGCTGGCCTGGTGGGCCGGGCGCCGCGTGCAGCAGCCGATCTCCACGCTGATCAAGAGCGCCGACCGGTTCGCGCAAGGCGACTACTCGCGTCCGCTCGAGGTGGGGCGTCGCGATGAACTCGGCGATCTGCAGGCCGCGCTCGAGCGCATGCGGCAGCGCCTGCGCCAGACGACGATCAACAAGAACTATCTCACCAACGTGCTCGGCAGCATGACCGACGCGGTGTTCGTGACTTCGACCGAAGGTGTGATCCGCATGGCCAACCCCGCGGCCTGCAAACTACTCGCCTGGGGCGAGGAGGAACTCTGCGGCCGCACCATCGTCTCCATCTTCGACGAGCGCGAGCGCGCCGATTTCGACATGCTGCGCGCCTCGCAGGACACGCGCGAGACCGTGGTGAAGACCCGGCACGGGCAGACGATCCCCGTGGCGATCACGGGCTCCCAGATCACCACCGACGATCCGCAGTATCAGGGCACCATCTTCGTGGTGCGCAACGTGACCGAGCGCAAGCGCGCCGAACGCCGCATCCGGTACCTCGCTCGTTACGACGCGCTCACCAAGGTGCCGAACCGCATGCAGTTCCAGCACCTGCTGCAGCAGGCGATCGCGCGGGCCCTGCGCAACAAGACCTCGCTGGCACTCCTGTACCTCGACATGGACCGGTTCAAGGAGATCAACGACACGTTCGGTCACGCCGCCGGTGATCGCACGCTCGAGATCCTCACCGAACGGCTCACGCGAGTGTTGCCGCAGGAAACGGTGATCGGCCGCCTCGCGGGCGACGAATTCGCGATGTTCGTCGACGACCTCGCTTCCGATGCCGACAACCGCGGCACCGTCGCGCAGATCGCGCGCGCCGTGCTCGCCGAGATCGGCCGGGCCTTCCAGCTCCAGGAGCACGAGGTGTTCCTCACTGCCAGCATCGGCGTGGCCTTCTGCTCGCGCGACGCTGACAACGTGATCGACCTGATCCGCAACGCGGACGCGGCCATGTATCACTCCAAGCAGAACGGCGGAAACTCGTTCGCGTTCTACTCGCCCGAGATGAACGCCGCCGCGGTCGAGCGGCTCATGCTCAAGAGCAAGCTGCGCCGCGGCCTCGAGCGCGATGAATTCAAGGTGCACTACCAGCCCAAGGTGGATCTGCGCGACGGCCGCATCGTCGGTGCGGAAGCCCTGCTGCGCTGGCGCCTGCCGGGCCACGGCGACATTCCGCCTTCGCAGTTCATCCCGCTCGCCGAAGAGACCAACCTCATCCTCGAAGTGGGTGAGTGGGTGCTCAACCGCGTCTGCCAGGACTACCGCGAACTGCAGCAGACCGTCACGACGCCGGGCCGCATCTCGCTGAATCTGTCGCTCAAGCAATTGCGCCAGGCCAGCTTCATCCTTCGCTTCCGGTCCGTGTTCCGCAAACACGGCGTCTCGCCGACCTGCTTCGAACTCGAGATCACCGAGACCACGCTGATGGCCGACAGCAAGCGCACGCTGCACCTGCTCGACGAGCTCTACGCGATGGGCCTGCATCTCTCGATCGACGACTTCGGCACCGGTTATTCCTCGCTGTCAGCGCTGCAGCAGTTCCCGATCGGTACGCTCAAGGTGGACCAGTCCTTCGTGCGCGACGTGGACGACGACGAGAGCGACGCCACCATCGTGCGCACCGTCATCGAGATGGGGCGCAGCCTCAAAATGAATGTCATCGCTGAAGGCGTGGAATCGCTCGGCCACCTGCACTTCCTGCGTCAGCACCATTGCGGCTTCGGCCAGGGCAAGCTGTTCGGCGAGCCCGTGACGCTGGACGAGCTGCGCCTGTTGCTGGCGCGCCAGCAGGAGACGGGTCCTGCGTTCGCCGGCCTCATCGCGCAGGCGACCAGCATGGATGTGGTCGCGGCTAAGCCGCGCGCATAAAGCATAGGCTAAGCCGCGCGCATAAAGGATAGGCGAAGCGGCGCGCATAAGGGACGGGCGACGCCGCGCTCGATACGCGTCAGCGATCCACCTTCCGATCGTTGAAGTCGTAGTAATACTCATCGATCAGCGGCGTCTCCCGCCCGCGCAGCTCGCGATACATGCGCAACGGGTGGCGGAACATCATCCGGATCGCATGCCAATCGCCGAAGTGATCGAACTTCCGGCAAGAGGTCACGATGTGTCCGCGCGCCAGGCGCCGGAAGCGCCGGCCCGTCGCGCGACCGTGCGCGCGCAGCCGGCGCGCGAAATCCACGTCTTCCGCGTAGCGTAGTTCTTCATCGAACCCGCCCACCGCCATGAAGTCCTGACGGCGGCACCAGAAGGCGCCGGCGGAAAGTCCGGTGAGCCATTGCGCCAGATCGAGGACGGCGAAAGACGCGCGGATGCCTGCCGACGTGCGCTCGGGCCGGATCACCACGCCACCACCGACCAGGCTGTCGTCACTCAATGCCGCAGCGACTTCCACGAGCAGATCCGGCGACATCCGGCTGTCCGCGTCGATCGTGACCAGCCACTCGCCGCGGGCATGCGCGGCGCCGGCGTTGCGGATGCGCGCAAGGCTCCGTGCATCCTCGTTCACGATCACCGCGCCCGCGGCGCGCGCGATCTGCTCCGTGCGATCGGTGCAGCGATTCAGCACCACCAGCGTCTCGATCGCGAAGTCACAGCGCTGCCGGGCCGCGTCGATCGATGCGAGACAGCCCGGCAGGAAGGCTTCTTCGTTGTGCGCGGGGACGATGATGGAAAGTTGCATGCTCAATCTGACTTGCGCGGGAACTCACAGTTCGTGACATCGGATTTTCCGCGGGAATCGAGTTCCTGCGCCAGGTTCGCGATCCGCCGCACCTCCGCGGCCTGGCCATTGATGATCAGCGTATTGGTCTGGATTTCGGCCGCGAGGTGCGCAGCCTGCGGCATGAGTGGGCGCAGGACCGGGACCAGCATGGCGGCGCAGGTCCTCTTCTGCTGTTGCAGCAGCGTCACGAGTTCGTTGTCGGCTGCCTTGAAGCGGACGTCCGTGTAGGTAGGTGCGGAGAACTGGCGTGCGTTCGCGTCCGGCATCACCGTGAGCAGGCCGCTGCTCTCCGCCACGGCGAACCCGTGGACATCGAGGATGGTGAGTAGTTGTGGCCAGGTGACCTGGTTCACGTCGATGCCGGCCAGAGGCACCTGTGCGCGAACGCGCGGATCGATCACGAACTGCTTTCCCGTGCGTTTTGCGAAGCGGTCGAGCAACTCCGAGACCTCCAGGCCGCCAGCCGCCGAAGACTTCGAGGATTCTTCGGCCGGAACCCAGGCGGGCAGGATCAACAGCAGCCCGAGGGCCGCGAGCGGGGACGTTTTCATCATCGGTTCTCCCTGTTTTTCGAGTCCTGGAACCTCAACGCGGCGGCGCCCGAAACCGGGTGAACCGGCCCCGATCCGCTAGAATGCGCGCCCCTCTCTGGAACCCCTGTAATGCTCGAACTCCGGGATCTCCGTCTCCGCCGCGGCGCCGCCATCCTCATCGACAAGGCCAATCTCACGATCTTCCGTGGCGACAAGATCGGCATCGTCGGCCGGAACGGCGCCGGCAAGTCGAGTCTGCTGGCGCTGCTGCGCGGTGACATCGGGCCCGACGGGGGCGATTACTCCGTGCCCGGCAAGCTGCACTTCGTGTCGGTTTCCCAGGAGCTGCCGCGCACCGAACTCACCGTGCTCGAATACGTGCGCACCGGTGACGGTCGGCTCATGGAGATCGAGGCGCAGCTCGAGAAAGCGCGCGCGGCCGACGACGGCATGAAAGAGGCCGAGTTGTTAGGAGACTACGACGCAGCCGGCGGCTGGACGTCCTCGGCGCGCGCCGCCGAGCTCGCCGATGGCCTGGGTTTCGAGCCCGGCGACATCGACAAACCCGTCAAACAACTCTCGGGCGGCTTGCAGATGCGCGCCAACATGGCGCGCGCACTGATGTCGCGCGCCGACGTGCTCATGCTCGACGAGCCCACCAACCACCTCGATCTGGACGCGGTGTTGTGGCTCGAAGGCTGGCTGCAACGGTTCCAGGGCACGCTGCTGCTGGTCTCGCACGACCGGGAGTTCCTCGACGACATCGTGAACCGCATCGTCAATCTCGAGAACGGCCAGCTCACCCACTGGACCGGGAACTACACGGATTTCCAGCGTCAGCACGCGGCGAGCATCCAGCAGAGCGCGGCGATGGCCGCGCGCCAGCAGCGCGAGGTGGCGCGCCTGCATTCGTTCATCGACCGCTTCCGCGCGCAGGCCAGCAAGGCGCGGCAGGTGCAGAGCCGCATCAAGGCGCTCTCGAAGCTCGAGACCATCACCACGTACACCGAGCTCGGCACGTTCGAGTGGGAGTTCGCCGCGGCGAGCAAACTGCCGCAGCCCCTGGTCACGCTCGACGGCGCGGCCGCGGGCTACGGCGACCGCGTGATCATCGATGGCGTGGGACGCTCGGTGAATCCCGGTGACCGCATCGGAATCCTGGGCCGCAACGGCGCGGGCAAGTCCACGCTCATGAAACTGATCTCCGGGGCGCTGCCGCCCTTGTCCGGCGATCGCGTCGCATCGCCCGACCTCATCGTCGGCAATTTCGCGCAGCTCGAGGTGGATCGGCTGGATGCGCGCGATACCGCACTCGTGGCGCTCACCAACCGCATCGACGAGATCGGTGCGCGCTCGCAGTGGGACGAGCAGCGGCGCCGGAATCATCTGGGCGGCTTCGGCTTCCGCAACGATCGCGTGTTCGAGCCCGTGGTGCACTTTTCGGGCGGCGAACGCGCTCGGCTGGCGCTGTCCATCCTCGTGGCCGAGCGGCCGAACCTGCTGCTGCTCGACGAGCCCACGAACCATCTCGATTTCGAGATGCGGCACTCGTTGATCACTGCGCTGCAGGGTTTCGCCGGCGCCGTCATCGTCGTCTCGCACGATCGCGGCCTCTTGCGCAGCGTCTGCGATCAGTTCTGGCTGGTGTCGGATGGCGAGGTCACCGACTTCGACGGCGACCTGGACGATTACGCGGGCTGGCTCGAGAAGCGCGCGAACGCCGCCACCACGCCTGCGGCGCCCAAGAAGCGCAAGGACAAGCCGGCCAGGGACCCCTCCCGGAAGAACGAGTCCCGCAAGGACCACGCTCCGAAGCGGCAGGAGCTCAAGGCCATCGAGACATCACTGGACAAACTCGGACAAGAGCGCGCCAGGATCGAGAAGGAGCTGGCAGGGATCGACTATGCGCGCGATGCGGCGCATGCACGCAAGGTCACCGAACGCCACGCGGCGCTGGTCCGCGAGATCGAGCAGCACGAGACCCGCTGGCTGGAGCTTTCGGAGCGGCTAGAATCGGCGGATGGCTGACGAGCCTGACGCGCCAATCGACACGTCTACTACCGTAGTGCCACGCCGGCGCCGCTGGGGCCGGGCGTTCGGGTACGGCTTTCTCGCGATCTGGCTGCTCGTCGCGATGTGGAATCTTTTCAAGCCGCTGCCCGACGGCGTGCGCGTGCGCGGCGAAGTGGTGAGCACGCCGCTCACCGACCTCACCTTCCTGAGCGACGTGACCGGCGCCGACGTGTTCGGCGAACCCGTGGTTCGCCAGCAGATCTTCGACGCGGTGATCAGGATGATCGGCGAGTCGCGCGAGTATCTGGTGCTCGACTTCTTCCTGTTCAACGCGCATCGCGGCGCCACTACGGGCCAGAAACCGCATCGCGAATTGTCCGTGGAGTTGCGCGACGCCTTGCTGGCGCGCAAACGCGCGGTGCCGCAATTGCGCGTGCTCGTGATCGCCGATCCCATCAACGATGTATACGGCGCGCTGCCCTCGCGCGATCTCGCGGCGCTACGTGGCGCCGGCATCGACGTCGTGCGCGTGGACCTCGATTCACTACGCGATTCGAACGCCATCTACTCGGCGCTCTGGCGTCTCACCGTCCGCTGGTGGGCCGGCGACGGCCGTGGTCAGGGAACCTTGCCGAATCCGCTGGACGCGGGCCCCGACCGGGTGACTTTCGGCGCCTGGGCGCGGCTGCTCAATTTCAAGGCCAATCATCGCAAGGTGATCCTGGGCGACGACGGCAAGGGCGGACTCACCGGCATCGTCACCTCCGCCAATCCGCATGACGCCAGCAGCCTGCACTCGAATGTCGCGCTCAAGGTTTCGGGCGCGGCGCTGCTGCCGCTGCTCGAGAGCGAGCTCGCGCTGGCGCGCGAGGGCGGCTGGAAAGGCGACTGGCCCCTGCCCCAACTACCCGTTCCGCCGGCGTCACCCGACAGCACGGCCCAGGTCCAGGTGCTCACGGAAAGCGAGATCGGCGCCGCCATCCTGCGCAATCTCGGTGGTGCGGGCGCGGGCGACCAGGTCGACGTGGCGATGTTCTATCTATCGCAGCGCGACGTCATCCAGGCGCTGCTGGCCGCCGCCAAGCGTGGAGCCGCGGTGCGCGTGATCCTGGATCCCAACAAGGACGCCTTCGGGCGCACGAAGAACGGCATCCCGAACCGCTCGGTGGCCACGGAGCTCGGAGCGGCTTCGGATGGAGCCATCAAGGTGCGATGGTTCCGGACGCATGGTGAGCAGTTTCACAGCAAGCTCGTCGCCATCCGCACGCAGCGCGAGTTCTGGTTCACGCTGGGTTCCGCCAATCTCACGCGCCGCAATCTCGATGACTTCAATCTCGAAGCGAACGTCGCCGCCAGTGTGCCGGTGGGCGCACCCGTGGCCGCGCAGATCGACGCGTGGTTCGATGCGCTGTGGAACAACCGCGGTCCGCCGGATCTCGAGTACACGGGAGAGTTCGGCAGCTACGCCGATCCGGCGCAGGGAACCTACTGGCTCTACCGCATCATGGAATCGACGGGCCTATCCACCTTCTGAACGCTTCGGGTCCGCCTTTGGGTCGGAAGACAGGGCCGAGGTGGTTGCGCGCGTGAGCTCGGCCAGCGCGGTGGCGGTCGCCGCCTCGAAAGCTGCCACCACGGCCGTGATGCGATCTTCGCTGGCGCGCATCGAACCCTGCGCGGTGAAACTGCCCATCAACGCGCGGTCGCGATGACGTCCCAGCGTGCAATCCAGGATGACATGCACGGTCGGTGCGCCTTCGCCGGCGGTGTAGTCCGCTTCGAAGCGGCGCAGCGTCACCCGCAGGTTGTATTGCGGGGCGAAGGGAGAGGTGTCGTCCATCACGGCGGAGAACGCACCGGTGCCACGCAGCGCGTCGACGATGGCGCTTTCGGCCACGTCCGGCAGTGGCGCAGCCCACCGCGTGGCGGAGAAGTAGTCGAAGCGGCGATCGCTCCGAAGCAAGGCGATGAGATCCGTATTCAACCCCGGGCTGGTTTCAGGCCGCTGGATGAGCACGCTGCCGAGCGGCTTCGCTCCGGCGGCATTGACCGACGCCGTCTGCGGCAGCCGCAAGACATACGTTTGCGGCGCCTCGAGCTTGCTTTCGAACAAGCCGCCGCAACCCGGCAGGGACAGCGAAGCCAGGATCAAAGTGGCGGCCACGCCGGACATTCTCATCGGGGTTTCTCCACGCCGCGATAGCTGGGCTCGTACAGGAGCTGCGACGGATCGGACTTCAGACTGCGGGAAAGCTCACGGAATTCCTGGGCCGCGACGCGGCTGTCGCGCAGCAGCCGCTCGATCTCGGGCAGGCTGTCGCGCAGGAACGCGCCCACGTCTTCGCGATGATCCGTCATGAGCCGCTCGAGTTGGCCCGTGGTCCTGGCAAGGTTGTCCGAGATATCACGGACACGTTCCGCCGCCTGGGCGAGGTTCGGACCCGAGCTGTCGATGAGCGCTCGCGCACCCTCCGCCGCCGCACGCACCTCTTCGAGTGTGCCCTTGAGTTCGACGACCACCGCGCGCGCGTCGCGCATGGTGTCGGGCAGCGTGGCCGCGCTCTGCTCGATGCTGGCCAGCGTCCTGGTGATGGAATCGATGTTCTCGTCCGAAAGCACCAGTGAAGCGCGGCCCACGAGGTCCGGCAAGCTCGACAGGAAGAGGTCGAAGTTGGAGCGCACCGAATCGATCACCGGGTATTGCTCGCTGGGCACGCTGTCCATGCGGCGCTTGGGGTCTGCGTTGGCGAGCAGGTCGATGTACAACAGGCCGGTCACGCCCTGCAGGGACAGCGACGCCAGCGTGTCCTTGGAGATGGGCGTGTGCGAATCGATGTCCGCGATCACCTGCACGCGGTCGGCCGCACGTTTGTCGATGCGGATGGCGGCGACGCGCCCCACTTCCACGCCGAGATAACGCACGGTACTGCCGCGATTGAGGCCGGACACGCTGCCTTCGAAGTACACCTCGTAACGCACGTAGTCGCGCGCGTCGCGCGAGCCCGCGTACCAGTACGCGAACAGGCCCGCCATCGTGGCGATGAGGATCACGAACGCGCCGACGGCGGTGTAGTTAGCTTCACGCTCCATGGGACACGAAACGCTCGGCGCGCTCCCCGTGGAAATAGGACTGGATCCACGGATGCGGATTCCGCGTGATGCCCTCCAGCGTGTCGCTGGTCATCTTTCTGTCGATGATCACCCCGACACGATTGCAGGTTCTGAAGATGGTGTCGAGATCGTGCGTGATCATGATGACGGTGAGCCCCAACTGCTGGCGCAGGTCCATGAGGAGTTCGTCGAAGGCGGCCGCGCTGATGGGATCGAGGCCGGCCGTCGGTTCATCGAGCATGAGCAGCCGCGGATCCAGCGCCAGCGAGCGCGCCAGCGCGGCGCGTTTGATCATGCCGCCCGAGAGCTGCGCGGGATATTTGCGCGCGGCTTCGTCGGGCAGACCCACCAGCCGGACCTTGAGCATGGCCAGTTCCTCCAGCGCGCGCGGCGACAGCCGCAGGTGCTCCAGCATCGGCAACTGCACGTTCTGCAGCACCGTGAGCGCAGAGAACAGTGCACCCTGCTGGAAAGTCACGCCGTAGGTGGCCTTCACCTCTTTGAGTTCGGCCGGCGCCATCTGCGTGATGTCGCGCCCCATGAGCCGGACTTCTCCGGCCCGGGGACGCTGCAGACCGAGGATGGATCGCAGCAGCACGGATTTTCCCGAGCCCGAGCCGCCGACGATGCCGAACACCTCGCCCGTCTCCACCGTCATGTCGAGATGATCGTGCACCACCTGGTGCCCGAAGCGGTTCACGAGGCCGCGGACTTCGACGATGGATGTTTGATCGGTGGATGCCACGGCGCCTCAGATGTCCAACTGCCAGAACACCACCGCGAAGATGGCGTTGGCGAAGATCACGAGGAAAATGGATTGCACGACCGCGACGGTAGTGAGGCGGCCGAGCTCACGCGACGAATCGCGCACCTGCAGGCCGCGATACGTGCCCGACAGCGCGATCAGCAGGCCGAACACCGGCGCCTTGATCACGCCCACCCAGAACGTCGTGGGCGCGATGGCGTCCTGCACGCGGTCCAGGTACAGCGGCAGCGGCATGTCGAGCAGGAACTTGCAGAGCAATGCGCCGCCCGTGAGGCCGATCATGTCGGCGATGACCGTGAGCAGCGGCAGTGCGATCACGAGTCCGATCACGCGCGGCAGGATCAACACCTCATGCGGCGGCACCCCGATGGCGTGCAGCGCATCCACTTCCTCGTTGAGCTTCATCGCGCCGATCTCGGCGGCGAAGGCGCTCCCGGAGCGGCCAGCGACGATGATGGCGGTGAGGAGAACACCCAGCTCGCGCAGTACGCCCACGGTGACGATGTCGACGACGAATATCTCGGCGCCATAGGACCGCGCCTGCTGCGCGGCGATGTACGCGATGATCAGCGTGATCAGGAACGCGATCAGCGAAACAATGGGGATGGCAGTGATGCCGGTCTCGTAGATGTGCCGCGCCACGGAGATGGGCCGCAGGCGGCGCCAGCTCGTGCAGGCGCGCAGGCCCGTGATCGTGACGCGGCCCATGAACTCCAGTGCCGCTTCCACGGAACGCACGCGGCGCGTGACGTGCCGGCCCAGCGCGCTCACCGGTTCGAACTCCGATTCCGATGAGGACGGCGGCACGGCCTTGGCGCGGCCCGCGAGAGTGGAATCGATGAGTTCGATCTGGCCCGGCGGCTCACCGTCGTAGGAGACCGTCAGTCCCGCCTTGCGCGCGGCATCCGCCCAGGCACGCAACCGCCAGGCTCCGGCCAGGTCCATGTCGAGGCCCGCCGGCACGGTGAACCGCAATGAGCTCGCACCCGCCAGGGACACGGACGCGATCTCGTCGTCGATGGCGGGAAGCTGGCTGCCGCGCCAACTGTCCGTCAGTTCGATCTCGAGAGAATCGCCTTCGCGGCGCTGGCTCAGGTACATGCGGCGCCAGTGTAACCCGCGGCGCGCCCGCCTGCCGGGGCGCGCTTGTCAGGGGCCGCCGACGGGGCCCGTCGGAAGGCGACCTGCGATGCCTAACTAGTAGACGGGGACACCGATCTTGCCTGCCCGCCCGGACCGGCGCCACGATGCTGCGGCCTCACCGGAACGCCCGCATCCGCGATGACACGGGGCAAAAAAAAGCGCGCCCCGGAGGGCGCGCCAAGAGGGACGGGGTATCGCTACGATCAGGAATCATCGCGGTAGCGGCGGATTCGGACTGCGGCATAGATCAGGGCGAGGCCTGCGGCGGCGCCGATCCAGATCTCCGGGTGCGCAAACACGCGACCGATGTACATGTAGGCGCCGCCGACGAGGTTGTCCGCAGCGAAGTCGTGCGATCCGCGCATCGCCATGATTTCCACGAAGCCACCGAACCGGTCGCCCAGGAACTCGGCGAATTTCGCGGTTCGGGTGATCAGCGCCTCGATGAGCAGGATCGCCACCCAGGGCAGGATCGCCCAGAGGAAGGCGTTCTTGCGCGCCCACACCGACACCACCAGCAGGTAACCGGCCAGCGGCAGATACCAGAGCACCACCATGGGCACGAAGCCCAGCATCACGACCTGGAGCTTGAGCCAGACCTCGCCGCTCCAGGGAGCGAAAGGCAGATCACCCAGGCGCAGCGCCACGATGCCCGCCAGCAGCAGCAGCATGACCGCACTCACCGCCAGCACGAACAACGGAGCGGCGACCAGCGCGGTGAGCGCCTTCGACGTCACGACTTCTCCGTCGGACACGGGCAGCGACTTCCAGAACAGGATGCTGCGGTCACGGCGTTCCGCGAGCAGCGTGTCCAGGAGATAGAAGAACACCACGATGCCCAGCACGACGAGCTGCGTGACGGTCAGCACCGCGTACACACCCGCGATGACGCCGAGACGCACGTCCTCGGGAGCGTTCATGTGCGCGGAGAACTCGCCATGCCGGTCGGTGGCGCCCAACGAGAAGTCGCCCGGATCGTTGCCGTAGTTCAGGCCACCGAACGCGGCGATGATCAGGATGACGCCCGCCAGCACCAGCGGCGTGATCCAGAGCGAACGATGCTCCCAGACTTCACGGCGCATCAGCATGAGGATGTTGTTCACGCGGCCTCCTTCGACGCCGAAGCGGCGCCTACCGGCTGCATCAAGGCTACGAAGAGATCCGCCACCGAAGGCGCGCGGGTCTCGCCCAGCGCCGCCAGCTCCTGCTGGCTGCGACCATCGAACAGCATCGCGACGCGCCCGAAGATCTCGCGCTCCCAGAACGGCTTGAGCGCCCGCGCCTTGTCGACGTTGCCCGGTGAAGGCGTGAGCTGCACGAAGCGCTCGGCCAGCGTGTCCATGGCGGCGTCGAGCCGGATCCTGCCGTGTTCGATGAACAACACGTCCGTGAGGATGTTCTCGATCTCCTCGACCTGGTGCGTGGTGACCAGGATGGTGCGTTCCTTGTTGAAGTAGTCGTTCAGCAGGTTGTCGTAGAACGACCGGCGGAACAGCAGGTCAAGGCCCAGCGTGGGCTCGTCGAGCACCAGTAGTTTGGCGTCGATCGCCAGGATCAGCGCCAGGTGGAGCTGCGTGACCATGCCCTTGGAGAGCTGGCTCACCTTGCTGTTCTTCTTGATGTCCGTGCGCGCGAGGAATTCCTCGGCGCGCGCGCGATCGAAGCGCGGGTGGATGCCGGCGACCAGCTCCACGGCCTGCGAGACCTTGATCCAGCGCGGCAGCACCGCCACGTCGGCGATGAAGCACACCTCTTTCATGAGCTCGTCGCGCTCGGTGCGCGGATCCTTGCCCAGCACCTTGAGGCTGCCGTCGAAGGAGGTCAGGCCCAGGATGGACTTGATCGCCGTGGTCTTGCCCGAGCCGTTGGGCCCGATGAGTCCCACGATGCGTCCCGCCGGGATGGTGAAATCCACGCCCTTGAGAGCCTGCGTGGAGCCGTAGGTCTTCGCGAGACCGCGCGCTTCAATTACTGCTGTCATCGTCTTCGCCTGCGGATGCTACGGTCGGGAACGGCTGGGAGGCCGGGGCCGAACGCGCACCTTTTTTCATGAGTTCTTCGACACTGAGACCGAGACGCGTGATCGTCGCGTAGACCTTCGGCCACTCGCTGTCGAGAAAGTACTGCTTTTCGTCCTTCATGAGAGTGGCGCGAGCCCCCTCATTGACGAACATGCCGCGACCGCGCTTCTTCTCGACCAGCTGCTCATCGACGAGCTGCTGGTATCCCTTGAGAACCGTGAGCGGGTTGAGACGGAACTCAGCCGCTACAGCGCGGACCGAGGGAAGCGGATCACCTTCTTTGAGGACTCCCTCGAGGATCATCGCCACCACTCGATCACGAAGCTGCCGGTAGATCGGCTGGCTATCGTCCCACTGCGGGTCCATGAGTCAGCTCCTACTCAGCGCACCAGCGCGCTGACCGTGGCCAGGAAGCCGCTCGAGTTGTCGCGGTGGGTACGGGCGACGCTGGTGGCATCCACGAAGGTCCAGCTCAGCACCATCACCAGGGCCAGGGCGGCGAAGCCGCTCGCAACAGCCTGAAGGTTCACTTTCAACATGGTCATCTCCTTTTTCACTCTTGGGTTGTTCGGGTCCGGGTGTCTCACCTTGCGGCGAATTCACCCTTCGTGTTAGTGTTATATATAACTACAACACCCACACAGACGCAAGCCCCTAACCCGAAAAAGTTGGGTCATGCGTTGCAAGACTTGAGCGGACCCTCCGCGCGCAGGAGTCTCGATGGGGCCTAAGTTGCTGTTCTTGATCGGAATTGTGGCTGCGCATGGCGCGGTGGCTGCCGGTTGGCTGGCGCAGGACTCGCCCAAGCATCGCCAGCCCGTCATGAGCACCTGCGCGCGCGGCGCCCCGTCGCAGCCGCTGCACATTTCGCCACCGAGAGAGTTGTTCGCATACGCCGTGACACCTGCCGCCGCCCCGGAATCCTGGCAGCCGTGAATACGGCGACCATCACGATGGCGGGTCTCACTACTTCCGGGGAATCGCCGCGTCGCGCTCGCGTTAAAGTGGCGATCGTGAGTGATGACGAAGACGCGCAACTGATGCTGGCCTACGCCCGCGGCGAAATGCGCGCTTTCGAAACCTTGTATGCGCGGCATCGAGCCGCTCTGTATCGCTATCTCATGCGCCAGGCACGCGACAACGAAATCGCCAACGATCTTTTCCAGGAAGTCTGGAGCCGCGTCGTCACCAATCGCTCGCGTTACGAACCCCGCGCGAAATTCAGCACGTTCCTGTTCACGCTCGCGCACAACTGCTTCATCGATCACTGCCGCCGCACGCGGGCGCGGCCCGCGGGCATGGGCATCGAAGATGCGGACGCCGCGGATCTGCTGCCCGCGGACGACCGCGTGCGGCCGGACCGCGTGCTCGAGCGCAGCGAGGAGCGGCGCCGTTATCGCGCAGCGCTGGATGCGCTGCCGGCCGAGCAGCGCGATGTCTATCTACTTCACGAGGAGTCGGATCTGTCGCTCGAAGAGATTGCACGCGTGACCGGGGTCGGCGCGGAAACCGCGAAGAGCCGCCTGCGTTACGCGGTCAACAAGCTCAAGGCCGCGATGGCGCTGGCGGAAGATCCGGCATGAACGAATCACAGGACCGTGAATTCGAGGACTTCCTGCGGCGCAGACGCCCGGTGTTCCGGCGTGGCGAGGACGACGCGCTCGAGCCGCCGCCCGAACTCGACCGGATCGTGCTGCGCCAGGCGCGCGAAGCCATCCAGGAGAGTCCGCCGCAGCGCCTGTATCGCGGACCGCGCTGGGGCGCGGGACTGTCCATCGCCGCCACGCTCGTGGTCGGGCTCGCGTTCGTCTTCAAGGCCGGCGAGATCACGACCGATGTCCGGCCTCAGGTCACGATCGAGAACATTGCCCAGCGAATGGAGGCGCCGCCTCCGGCCCCGGCTCCGGCCGGAAACAACGTCACGTCTGGCGTTTCGGCGGACGCGCCCGTGATGGTCGAACTGGGGCGGCGCCCGACCGTTGCGGCCACGCCGGCTGAACCCGCTGATCCGTCGGCCCCGGAGTGGCGCCGGAACTCGAACGCGTGGCTGGCCGAAATCGAGCGCCTGCGAGCCTCGGGCGATGCCGCCGGCGCCGACGCCGAAATGGCCGAATACAACCGCCAGCACCGCGCCCTGGCCGTCTCTCCGGACCGCTGATCCCGCCGATCGGGGCCCGGGGCCGCCCGCCGCGCGGCGGCCCTGTTAGAATTCCGCCCCGTTTTTTTGCCTTCCTTCTCGGAGTTCGCCTCGATGAAACCCGCTGTGAATGTCGCGATCACCGGCGCCGCCGGCCAGATCGGTTATGCCCTGGCCTTCCGCGTCGCCTCTGGACAAATGCTGGGCGCTGACACGCCGGTCAACCTGCACCTGCTCGAGGTCACTCCGGCTCTGCCGCAGCTCGCGGGTGTGGTCATGGAGCTCAACGACTGCGCGTTCCCGACGCTCAACAGGATCGTGGCCACCGATGATGCGCGCGTCGCGTTCAAGGACTGCCATGCGGCTCTGCTCGTCGGCGCGCGCCCGCGCGGCCCCGGCATGGAGCGCAAGGACCTGCTCATGGCCAACGCACAGATCTTCTCCGCGCAGGGCAAGGCCATGAACGATGTCGCCGACCGCAACATCCGCGTGCTCGTGGTGGGCAACCCCGCGAACACCAACGCGATGATCGCGCGCGCCAACGCCAAGGACCTGAACCCGCGCAACTTCACCGCGATGACGCGCCTGGATCACAACCGCGCGGTGTCGCAGCTCGCGGAGAAGACCGGAAGCCATGTCACCAAGATCCAGAAGATGCTGATCTGGGGCAATCACTCGAGCACGCAGTACCCCGATCTCAATTTCTGCACCGTGGACGGCAAGCCGGCGCATTCGCTGGTCGACCGCAAGTGGTACGAAGACACGTTCATCCCCACCGTGCAGCAGCGCGGCGCGGCGATCATCAAGGCGCGCGGCGCCTCGTCGGCGGCGTCGGCGGCCTCCGCGGCCATCGACCACATGCGCGACTGGCATCTGGGCACCGCGCCCGGCAATTTCATCAGCATGGCCGTGCCGGCCGACGGCAGCTATGGCATCCCGGAAGGCGTGGTGTATTCGTACCCGGTCACCTGCTCGGGCGGCGATTACAAGGTGGTGCAGGGCCTGTCGGTGGACGAGTTCTCGCGCAAGCGCATGGACGCCACGGACAAGGAACTGCGCGAGGAACGCGACGGCGTGAAGGATCTGATCTGATGGCGCAGGCGCGCGGCTAACTAGAGCCGCGCGGCCCTGAGCACCAGCGGCATGCGCAGCATCGTCCGCGCATCTCGCGGCCAGAGCGGCGCGAGCGCTTCAGCGAGCAGGGGCACGGGATCCGTGCCCCTTTCTTTTTTGTAGCGCGCCGTGGCCGACCAGCTGCTCACGTAGCCCAGCACCTGTTCCCTCGACCACTGCAGTTCCAGGGCGAATGGCGGGTGCGGCAGCTCGTCGAACGGAAACGGCAGCGTCGCGTAGTGGGCGTCGACGTGCCGGCGTTCGGGCGGCCAATACGGCCCCACTACCCGTGAATAGAATTCCGCGAATGCACGCTCGAGCCTCGCATCCACGAACTCCGGCCGTGGATACGTCCAGACGGCCAGCAACGCGCCCGGGCGCGCGACGCGCCCGGCTTCGGCAAGGAACGCGTCGACGTCGAACCAGTGCAGCGCCTGCGCCACCGTGACGATGTCCACCGATGCCTCCGGCAGACCCGAGTGCTCGGCCGGCGCCACGGAATAGCGCACACGTGGATGCGGCCTCGCCGCGCCTATCTGCTCCGCGGATACGTCCGTGGCGAACACCGTCGCGAAATGTGCAGCCAGCGCGAGACTTGCCTGACCACTGCCGCAGCCGCAGTCCCAGGCGGCGTCGGTGCGCAAACAGGAGCGCGCGAGCCACTCGAACATCCCGGCCGGGTAACCCGGCCGGAAGTCGGCGTACTCGCGCGCGACACTCGAGAACAAGGTGGCGTTGTTCACGCCACCATTGTCCGCCTGCTCAGACCTGGGAGGCCACCGATCCGATCGGAGCGCGGCGTGCGACGGGCGCCTTGGCGGCGAAGGCCTGCAGCGCCACCACCACCGAGATCACGATCAGGAACAGCGGGAATTCCCAACCGCCGCCGGCGTTGCTGAACACCCAGCCGTTGCCGGCATGCACCCAGAACGCTCCAGCGAGTACCGGGATCAGCGCCAACGACACCCAACCCGTGGCGATGTTGGCCAGCAGCAGGATCCCGCCCACCGCTTCGGCCGCGAACACCACGTAGGCGAGGCTCGACGGCAACCCGATGGACGCGAAGTAACCCGCCGTGCCGGCGAGACCGAAGGTGAACAGCTTCAGCACGAAGCTGTGCGCCAGGTACATGACACCCAGCGAGACGCGGAGAAGCGTCGAGGCCGCTTCGTTGCCCTTTTCGATCAATGTGGACATGGGAATCTCCCGTTTGTTCGGACCAACGCGATATTGCGATGGGGCGAATGCTAGATGGGCGTGCTTGCAAAGACATTGGCGCCCCGGCAATGATCGATTGCATGAATGCAAAAGAGCCTGCCGCGCTGGAAGTGACGGATCTGCCGCTGATCCTGGCCCTGTCGCGCGAGAAGACCCTGGCAGGCGCCGCCGAGGAACTGGGCGTGGACCTTTCCACGGTGTTCCGGCGCCTCAATGCCCTCGAGACCCGCCTGCAGGTGCGGCTCTTCGACCGCTCGACGCGCGGCTACCGGCTGACGCCGGCCGGTGAGCGCGCGGCCAGCACCGCCGAGCGCGTCGAGACCGAGCTACTCGCGCTGGACCGTGATATCAGCGGCCGCGATCAGCAGCTCTCGGGTGTGGTGCGCGTCACGGCATCGGAGACGTTTTCGTACGCGGTGCTGCCGACCCTTTTTGCGCAATTCCAGGCCGTGCATCCGCTCATCCGCGTCGTGCTGTCCATCGACAACCGCGTCATCGACCTGTCGCGGCGCGAAGCCGACGTCGCGCTGCGCGTGCGGCGGCCGCTGGATGCGGACTTGTTCGGCCGCAAGCTCACCGACGTGGCCTGGGCTTTTTTCGCCGCGCGCCAGGGTGTGCCCGCGCTTCGCAAGGACGGCCGCGCATTCAACTTCTCGCGTCACCAGGTGATCGGCTGGGAGGAGCCCACGCGCATGGTGGCCGCCGAGTGGCTGCTGGCGAACGTGCCGCCCGAGCGCATCGGCTATCGCAGCAACAGCCTGGTGAACCAGCTGCAGGCAGCCCGGGCCGGCCTCGGCATCGCGCTCCTGCCCTGTTATCTCGGCGACCGGGACAGCGGCGTCCGCCGTGTGTCGGGCGTGATGACCGATCTCACGAGCGAGTTATGGATAGTCACGCACCAGGACCTCAAGAACACCGCGCGCATCCGCGCTTTTCTCGAGGTCATCGGCGATCGGATCGTCGCCGCGCGGCGGAGCTTCGAAGGCGTCGCGTAGACAACCTGTCAGGCGCGACCCGCCGAGGGGCGATGGACTATAGTTTCGCCAACGCGAAACGAGGGGCATTCCTATGTTCGGCGCAATCCTGGTCATCCTTTCCCTGATCGCCGGCGCTGCGTATGTGGCCAAGGTCGGCACCGGCTTCACGCTGCTGTTCATCGGCGCCATCGTGCTGCTCGCGTACAAGCGGCTGCCGCTCATCGCGTTCACCGTGGTCTTCACGTTGCTGCTGGCGGGGTACACGTACGTCGCGCCGCCCGCGGGTGTATGGAAAGGCTTCCTCTGGGTGCTGCTCGCGGCGCTCTGGCTCTTCAACTTGCGCCCGCTGCGCAAGGCGCTGATCACGCGCCCGTTCATGAAGGCGTACATGCGCCTGCTGCCCACGATGTCGCAGACCGAGAAGGAAGCGCTCGAAGCCGGCACCGTCTGGTGGGACGGCGAGTTGTTCACGGGCAAACCGCGCTTCGAGAAGCTGCTGGCCGCCAAGGCGCCGCAGCTCACCGCGGAAGAGCAGGCGTTCATCGACGGCCCTTGCGAAGAACTGTGCCGCATGTACGACGACTGGGAGGTCACGCACAAGCGCGGCGACATGCCCGAACACGTCTGGGACTACCTCAAGGCCAAGGGCTTCTTCGCGATGATCATCCCGAAGAAGTACGGCGGCCTCGAGTTCTCGGCGTACGCGCATTCCTGCGTGCTCGTGAAGCTCGCGAGCCGGTCGGGCCTGCTGGCCGCCACCACGGCCGTGCCCAATTCGCTGGGCCCCGCCGAGCTGCTCAACCACTACGGCACGGAAGAGCAGAAGAACTTCTATCTACCGCGCCTCGCGAAGGGCGACGAGGTGCCCTGCTTCGCGCTCACGCATCCGCGCGCGGGCTCGGACGCCGCGTCGCTGCCGGACACCGGCGTGGTGTGCAAGGGCATGTACCAGGGCAAGGAGATCGTGGGCCTCCGGCTCAACTTCTCGAAGCGCTATATCACGCTCGCGCCGATCGCCACCGTCGTGGGTCTGGCATTCCGGCTCTACGATCCGGACAAACTACTGGGCGGAGACAAGGTGGACTACGGCATCACCTGCGCGCTGATCCCGCGCGGCACCGCGGGCCTCTCGATCGGACGCCGCCACTTCCCGCTGAACGTGCCCTTCCAGAACGGCCCGCTGTCCGGCAAGGACGTGTTCGTGCCGCTCGACACGATCATCGGCGGACCCAGGATGGCCGGCCAGGGCTGGCGCATGCTCGTCGAGCAGCTCTCGGTCGGGCGGTGCATCTCGCTTCCGTCGAACGCGACGGGCGGCGCGAAGGCCGGCGTGTTCGCATCGGGCGCGTACACGCGCATCCGCCGGCAGTTCAACATGCCGGTCGGCAAGTTCGAGGGTGTCGAGGCCGTGATCGCGCGCATGGTCGGCCACACGTACACCATGGATGCCGCGCGCTCCGTGACCGCGGGCGCGATCGACGGCGGCGAGAAGCCGTCCGTGCCTTCGGCGATGCTGAAGTACCACGTCACCGAGATGGGCAGACAGGTCGCGAACGACGCGATGGACGTGCATGGCGGCAAGGGCATCCAGTTGGGGCCTCGCAACTACCTCGGCCGCAACTACCAGGTGGTGCCCGTGGCCATCACGGTCGAGGGCGCGAACATCCTCACGCGGTCGCTAATCATTTTCGGCCAGGGCGCGATTCGCTGTCACCCTTACGTGCTGAAAGAGATGACCTCCGCGCGCGCCAAGGACGTGGACGAGTTCGACCGCGCGTTGTTCGGGCACGTGGGCTTCACGATCAGCAATGCCGTGCGATCGTTCGTCATGGCGCTCACGCACGCGCGTTTCACACACGTACCCGAGGTCGGCGACACCAAGCGCTACTACCAGCACATCGTGAGGTTCAGCGCCTCGTTCGCCTTCGCCGTCGACGTGGCCATGCTCACGCTCGGCGGGTACCTCAAGAAGAAGGAGAACCTCTCCGCCCGGCTCGGCGACGTGTTGTCGGCGATGTACCTCGCGTCGATGGTGCTCAAACATCACGAGAACCAGGGGCGCCCGGCCGACGATCTTCCCGTGGTGGAATGGGCTTGCCGCAATCAGCTCTACAAGGCGCAGGAACAGCTTCACGACTTCCTGCGGAATTTCCCGAACCGCTTCCTGGGCTACCTCATGCGCGTGCTGATCTTCCCGGGCGGCCGCGCCTACTCCGCACCGAGCGACCGCCTGGGACGCACGCTCGCCGATGCCGTGCTGAATCCCAGCGAGGTGCGCGATCGCGTTTGCCGCTTCGTGTACCGGACACTCGAGCCCGGCAACCCGCTCGGCCTGCTGCAGGAAGCGCTGGTGATGTCGCAGACCGCCGAGCCCATCGAAAAACGTATCCGCGTCGAAGGCGTGAAGACCGGCAAGGTCACGGCGCTGGACGTGCCCGGACAGATCGCACAGGCGCAGGCCGCCGGCATCATCTCGGACACCGAAGCCGCCATGCTGCGCGACTACGACCGCAAGGTCATGGAGCTCATCAGCGTCGACGACTTCGATACCTCCGAGCTCGGCGCGCTCGCCGAGCCCGCCCGAGAGTCCGCTTCGGTGAGTGATTTCCGCGCGTCGGGGCAGGTAGCCTGATTGAGTGAGCTCCCTGCTCCCATAGTCAAAGCGCCGGAGATACCGCCGCCGCAGACGCTGGTCTGCGCGAACTGCCGCACCGAGCTCCAGGGCGAATACTGCGTCGCCTGTGGCCAGCGGCACGAGCCGCACATCCACTCGGTGGCGCATTTCGCGGGCGAGGCCTTCGAGAGCATCTCGCACGCGGACTCGCGCCTGTGGCGCACGATCTGGTACCTGTTTTCGCGTCCGGGTTTCCTGACTCGCGAGTTCTTCGCCGGGCGGCGCGTGTCCTATCTACCGCCGTTTCGCCTGTATCTCGTGCTGAGCGTGTTGTTCTTCCTGCTCACGAGCCTGCCGGGCGGCGATCCCGGGCCCGAGTCCGGGACCGCGACTCCGGCCCCTGCCGCTTCGGGACAATCCGATTCCTCCGGGTCGGATCCAGCCACTCGAGCGACGCAGCAAGCGCTCGGCGAGGCCCGCGAGGTGATTCGCGAGTCCGGCATTCCCATTCGTCCGCCCGATGCCGACGAGCAGGCGACGGGGCTGCGCAAGACCGTGAAGATCGACGGTCTCGATGATTTCTGCCGCGCATTCGACAAGGCCGAGACGGGAGAGGACGGCGCGGCGCGGCGCGATAGCGTGCGCCGCTTCTGCCACAAGGTCCGATACGACACGGCATCGCTGGGCACGGACCTGCTGCACAACGTGCCGCGCGCCATGTTCGTGTTCCTGCCGCTGCTCGCCGCGTTCATGAAGCTGTTGTACTGGAAACCCAAGCGTTATTACGTCGAACACCTCCTGTTCCTGGTGCACAACCACGCCGCGGTGTTCCTGATCTTCATCGGCATCACGCTGATCGGCTTCGTTCCCTGGCTGGGTGGTTATTCCGCCTGGTTCGTGATCGCGCTGCTGGGTTATCTGGTCTGGTACATGTTCCGCGCCATGCGCAACATGTACGGCCAGGGCGGCGCGCTCACGTTTTCGAAGTATTTCGTGCTGGCCTGCGCCTACGTCGCCACCGCCTTCATCACCTTCCTGTTCACGGTGATCGTGCTCGCGGTGTGGGGAAGCTGAAGCCGAAAGTCGAGTTGTCTGCCCCGCGTGGCCACCTTGGCTTCACGCTCCAAACGAAGAACACGGATGAGGTGCTCCATGAAAATCAAAGCCGTAATCGGATACGCCGCGTTGGCCTGCCTCGCGATGGGCTTCACGGGACTCGCGCAGGCTCGCGAGCCTTCACCCGCCGGCGCCGAGGTCTACATCGTGTCGCCCAAGGATGGCGCCAAGGTCAAGGGTCCGGTCACCGTGGTGTTCGGCCTCAAGGGCATGGGTGTCGCGCCCGCGGGCATCAAGATGGAGAACACCGGACATCACCATCTGATCGTGGACAGCGATGCGCCCGCGGATCTCTCGTTGCCTCTGCCGGCCACCGAGAAGGTGATCCACTTCGGCAAGGGTCAGACGGAGACCACGCTGACGCTGCCGCCCGGAAAACATACGCTGCTGCTGGTGTTCGCCGATTTCCTGCACATTCCGCACGAACCGGCCGTGATCTCGAAGAAGGTCAGCATCACGGTCGAGTAACTCTGCCGACAGGGCAATCGACTCGGCGCGCGCGGGGGCGTAGAAGGTCGCCATGAGCGCGCGCGCCATACTTCACGTCGACATGGACGCCTTCTACGCGTCCGTGGAGCAGCGCGACCGGCCCGAGTTGCGCGGTCAGCCCGTGATCGTCGGCGGCACCAGCAACCGCGGCGTGGTTGCTGCCGCGAGTTACGAAGTCCGCAAGTTCGGCGTTCGGTCGGCGATGCCGATTCGCGAGGCGCTGCGCCGTTGCCCCCATGCCATCTGCGTGAAGCCGCGCATGTCGGTGTACCGCGAGGTGTCGCACCAGGTGTTCGCGGTGTTCCACGAGTACACGCCCGAGGTCGAAGGACTCTCGCTCGACGAGGCGTTTCTGGACGTGACCGGGAGCCTGGCGCTCAAGGGCGACGCGGTGAGCATCGCGCGCGGGATCAAGGCGCGCATCCGCGATGAGACGCGGCTTTCGGCGTCGGTGGGCGTGGCGCCCAACAAACTCGTGGCGAAGATCGGCTCGGATCTCAACAAGCCCGACGGCCTCACCGTGGTGACGCCGGACAATCTGCGCGCCGTGCTCGATCCACTCAGCGTTCGCCGCTTGCCGGGACTCGGGCGCAAGTTGGGCGAACGCGTGGAAGCGGCGGGCATCAGGACCTTCGAGCAGCTTCGGACCGCGCCCGACGCCCTGCTCTGGCCCATCTTCGGCCGCGACTCGCAGCGCATGCGCGAGCGCGCGTCAGGGATCGACGATCGCCCGGTGATGTCCGAATGGGACGAGAAATCGATCAGCGCCGAGGAAACGTTCTTCACGGACCTCACCGATCCCGCGCGCATGCGCGCCGAGGTTCTGCGGCTCGCCGATCGCGCAAGCACCCGCATGCGTGCGCAGAATCTCGCGACGGGCTGCGTCCAGGTGAAGATCCGCCGCGAGGACTTCACCACGTTCACGCGGCAGAAGCGGTTCGAGCCCTCCACGACGGACTCGCGCACGATCGCGCGGCTCGCGGCGGAGTTGCTCACCGCGTGGCTCGCCGAGCAACCGCGCGCCCGGGTCCGCTTGTTAGGGGTGGGCGTGAACCACCTGCATGCCGCGGATCAGATGGACCTGTTCGCGTCGCCGACCGCGGCGGCGGCAGGCTCCTCGTCCACGGCCCTGGACTCCGCCGTCGACCAGATCCGTGAGCGTTTCGGCAATCTCGCGCTACGGCGCGGCAGCGCCTTGCCCGAAGCCCGGGGCGACGACGAATCGGCCGAGGATATGTCGGAAAAGGCGCCCAGCCGGGCTGGGGAACGGGCCCGGATGCGGGGGCCGGCGCCGCGGCGCTGAAAGGGGTCCGGCGCCGGGCGCGGCGCTGAACTGGCGGCCACGCTCAAGGCCTGCGGCGCGGCGCCAGCCGGCGGCGGCGGGCCATGACCGGTCGGTCCACTCGGCGCTATCTTGGGGACGTCGCAAACCCCATGTAATACTCCCCGCCCGTTCAAATAGCGGCACTTCCCGACCAAGACCGCGATGTACACCTCCTTCTTCGGCCTCAACGAAAAGCCGTTTTCGATCACGCCGGATCCGCGCTACCTGTTCCTCTCGGAGCGGCATGCGGAGGCGTTGGCTCACCTGGTGTATGGCGTCAACGAGGCGGGCGGTTTCATCCAGCTCACGGGCGAGGTCGGCACCGGCAAGACGACGGTAGTTCGATCGCTGCTGGCGCAGGCGCCGAAGCACGCCGAGATCGCACTGATCCTGAATCCGCGAATGACGCCCGCCGAGTTCCTGCTCGCGATCTGCGAGGAGCTGGGCATCACGGTGCCGGCCGCGTCGGCGACCAGCCTCAAGGATCTCGTCGACCTGCTGAGCCGGCACCTGCTGAGGGCGCATGCCGAGGGCAAACGCATCGTGCTCGTGGTGGACGAGGCGCAGAATCTTTCTCCCGAAGTGCTGGAGCAGGTGCGCCTGCTGACCAACCTCGAAACCGAGACGCAGAAGCTGCTGCAGATCATCCTGATCGGCCAGCCCGAGCTGCGCGAGTTGTTAGGTCGGACGGATCTGCGGCAGCTCGCGCAACGCATCACGGGCCGTTACCACCTGGATCCGCTGTCGGGCGAGGAGGCCGCCGCCTACGTGCGCCATCGGCTTCGCGTCGCGGGGGCTACGCGCGAAATTCTCACGAGCAGCGCGTTGCGCGAGGTGCAGCGTCTGTCCGGCGGCGTACCGCGCCTCATCAACATCATCTGCGATCGCGCGTTGCTCGGCGCGTTCACCGAAGACCGGCACGTGGCCAGTGCCAGCGTGGTCCGCCGCGCGGCGGGCGAGGTGTTCGGCCGGAGCATCCAGCCGGCTTGGCTGCCCTGGGCCGTGGGTTCTGGAGCGGCTGCGGCCGCGGTGGTGAGCGCCGTGTTGCTGGTGCCGTTGTTCTGGAAGGATTCGCCGGAGGCAGCGGTGGCGAAAGCGCCTGCGAGCGCGCCGGCGGAGCCGGCCACGCCTCCTGCGCCGCCGGCGCCCTCGCTCGACCAACTACTCGCGCAATTTCCGGCCGAGACGAATCCGGATCACGCCTTCAACAAGTTGTTCGCGCTCTGGGGTCTGCGCTATGTGGCAGGACAAGTCGACCCTTGCACCCAGGCGCAGCAGTCAGGCCTCGAATGCCTGACGCAGCGCGGCTCGCTCGCCCAGCTCAAGTTGTTCAACCGGCCGGCGGTGCTCAACGTGGTCGATTCGCAAGGCAACGGGCATCAGGTGGTGCTCGCCGGGCTCGATGACGAGCATGCGCTCGTCGATCTCGGCGGCGCTCAGCGCGAGGTCGGCATCGGCGATCTTTCCGGTTCCTGGTTCGGCGACTACGTGCTGTTGTGGCGGCCCGCCGTCGGTGGCTCCCAGCCGCTGGCGCTCGGGGCGCGCGACGCGCGCGTGAAATGGCTGCGCGAGAGCCTGCGCCGCGTGAATGGCCTGCCGGCGGAAGATCCCGCCAGCGATCGCTACGACGCGGCGCTGGTCACGCAGGTCGAAGACTTCCAGCGCCGGCATCGGCTCGCGGTGGACGGGATCGCCGGCGTGCAGACCCAGGTGGCGCTGGACGCCGCCCTCAACGATTCGACCACGCCGTTCCTGCGCGGCGGTAGTTAGGTAACGGCGAATGTCCTTCATCCTCGACGCACTCAAGAAATCCGAGACCGACCGTCAGCGCCAGGCTTCACCCGCGCTGTTCGAAGTCAAGGTGGCCGCGCCGCGCCGCGGGCTGCCCGTGTGGGCCATCGGCGTCGGCGCGCTGCTGCTCGTGAATGTCGCCGTGTTGACCTGGGTGCTGATGCGCGATCGCACGCCCGCCGCCGCCCCGGTGGCCGCAGCCAACAACGCGGCCCCCGCGACGGCCACACAACCCGGCATGGTGACCGTGACCATCCCGTCGACGCAGGTGAACATCCCGCTGAATTCATTGCCGGCGGGACAGACGGCGCCGGAGTCCGGCGTGGTGGCGCCGAGTTCGGCGCCACCGCTGGCCGAAGAGCCCCTGCTCTCGGACCAGGAGCCGTCAGTGCCGCCCAAC
>JBKPPO010000017.1:0-24151 GCA_046733635.1 Pseudomonadota bacterium
CCTCGTGACGAGATCCCAGAAGATCGATCACGGCGCGCTCACGCTGATTCCGACGCCCGCGAAGCGCGAGGGCAAGACCCTGCACGGCCTGCGCGAATTCCTCGAGGACAAATACGCGGCCTCTCAAGGCGCCGTGCCGCCGCCGGAGGAGACGAAGTCCGCGAAGCGCGATCCCGGCGACTGGCGCCCCCCGCTGCGCGCGCACGTGCGGGTGGAGGGCAGCACCGGCATCCGCAACATCCGCACGGACATCGGCAACTTCCAGATCATCCACGACTACCCGCTGTACCTCGGTGGCCGCAACCTGGGTCCGGTGCCCGAGGAGGACATCCTCGGCCGCATGATCACCTGCCTCACGCACATCTACGAGATCCAGGCGGCGAAGAAGCAGGTGGTTCTGGACACGCTCGAGCTCACGGTCGAGGGCACGCTCACGAGCGGGCTCGGCAACACCGCGCGGCCGCCGCTCTACAAGGACATCCGCTACAGCGTGACGATCGGTTCGCCGGAATCCCGCGAGACAATCGAGGCGTTGCAGAAGGACGTGGAGGCGACCTGCCCGATCTACAACATGCTCAAGGATGGACAGCCCGTCAAAGGCACCATCGTCCGCGGGCCGTATTCGGTCGACAAGGAAAAGGCCGCGCTCGCCAGGTAGTCCTCGGGCGCCGGGACGGCAGGTTGCGAGGCCCGCCGCCTAACCACCGGCTTCCGGAGGTTTGCGGTCGAGCTGGGCGCGCATCCACTCGGCGAATTGCTGGTGCAGAAAGTCGCGCTCGAACCGCGCCGTGTCCTCTGCACCGAGCCCGTCCTCGAGAGCGAATCGATAGGTCCAGGTCACCCGGGTGGTGCCCGGAGTAGGTCGGGTCCGCACGAACTCGCCCACCGCATAGGCGACGCCGCGGAACTTCGGGCTCGTGTAATTCCAGACGAGATATCTGAAGCGCGACCCTTCCTCGCTGGACTCGGTCAGCAACACCTCTTCTACCGCGATGCTCCCATCGGTCTTGCAGACCAGCCGTCGTGCGCCGACGGTCCCGTACGGTCCTTCGGACAACCGGTACGTACCGGTGACGCCCGCCAGGTCACGGGTGGCATCGATGCGCAGGGGTCGATTGGCGGCCTTCATGACCTCCTCGAGCGGCCGGTCGATCTCGCGTACTTCCGAGTGGCTCAATAACTGATCGAGAGGCGCGATCTCGGGGCGCGGTGGATTCGTGAATCCCGCGGGAGGTTGGCAGGCTGCGGCGGCTCCAGCGAGCTGAAATCCCGCCAGTGCGATGCCGGACAGGAGGGGTATGCGGCTGCGGTAATCGAGGCGTGGCATGCGCGCTATCTTGATCCCTCACGCTCGGATACCTCAAGGAGGTCTCGGAGACGCCAGGCGACCTTGCCGGTAGCGGGGCGTAGACTACGGCGCATCGGTCGAACGACAACAACATCGCCGCCGCACATTTCAAGGGAGATCTGAGTGGAAGCCATTACGCGGGTGCTCTTTGGCCTTTTCGGTCTGGCGGTGCTCATCGGCATCGCGTGGCTGTTCTCGAACAACAAGCGCCGTGTCGATTGGAAGCTGGTCGCCGTGGGCGTCAGCCTGCAGATCGCGTTCGCCGCGCTGGTCCTGCTGGTGCCGGGAGGCAAGGATGTGTTCGACGCCATCGGCCGCGGCTTCGTGAAGGTGCTGAGCTTCGTCAACGAAGGCAGCCGGTTCATCTTCGGCAGTCTCATGGACGAGAAGACGTTCGGCTTCATCTTCGCGTTCCAGGTGCTCCCGACCATCGTCTTCTTCGCGGCGCTCATGGGCGTGCTCTACCACCTGAATGTGATGCAGGCGGTGGTGCGCGGCATGGCCTGGGTGATCACCAAGGTCATGCGGGTCTCGGGCGCGGAGACCACGAGCGTCTGCGCCAGCGTGTTCATCGGCCAGACGGAAGCGCCGCTGACCGTGCGCCCCTACATCCCGAAGATGACCGAGTCCGAGCTCATCACGATGATGATCGGCGGCATGGCGCACATCGCGGGCGGCGTGCTCGCCGCCTATGTAGGCATGCTCGGCGGCGGCGATCCTGCGCAACAGGCGTTCTACGCCAAACATCTGCTGGCCGCGTCGATCATGGCCGCGCCCGCGACCATGGTGATCGCCAAGATCCTGATCCCGGAGACCGGCGAGCCGCTCACGCGCGGCACGGTCAAGATGGAGGTGGAAAAGACCACGGCCAATGTCATCGACGCCGCGGCCTCGGGTGCGGGTGATGGCTGGCGCCTGGCGCTCAACATCGGCGCCATGCTGCTGGCGTTCATCGCATTGATCGCGCTGCTCAACTGGCCGCTGACCTGGCTCGGCGAAGTCACGGGCATCGCCGCGGCGATCGGCAAGCCGACCGACCTTGCGACGATCTTCGGCTACCTGCTCGCGCCGCTGGCCTGGGTGATCGGCACGCCCTGGGCCGACGCGCAGGTCGTCGGCAGCCTCATCGGCCAGAAGATCGTGATCAACGAGTTCGTCGCGTACCTGCAGCTCGCGGGCATCGTGAACAACACGGTCGATGGCGTGGTGCTGAGCGATCAGGGCCGGCTGATCGCGACCTATGCCTTGTGCGGTTTCGCCAACTTCAGCTCGATCGCGATCCAGATCGGCGGCATCGGCGGCATCGCGCCGGAGCGTCGCAAGGACCTGGCGCGGTTCGGCATGCGCGCGGTGCTCGGCGGCTCGATAGCGACGTTCATGACCGCGACCATTGCGGGTGTGCTGACCTGGTTCGGAAGCTGAGTCAACCCGCGAGGGACTTGAGCGCCGGCGCCTCCGGGAACTGATCGGTGTGGCTCAGGCTGCGATTGCGGCCGGCGTTCTTGGCGCGGTACATGACCTTGTCCGCGCACTGGATCAGCGTCTCGATGTTGTCGCCCGTGAGCGGGCCGCTCATCAACCCGATGCTCACGGTCAGCGGGATGCGATCACCATGATGATCCAGCGGCGTCTGCTCGATGACCTGGCGGATCCGCTCGGCGATGTGCCAGGCGGCGGCTTCTTCGGTGGCAGGAAGCAGCGCCGCGAATTCCTCGCCGCCGATGCGGCCGAATATGTCCTCGTCGCGCAGGCAGGTGCTCGTGAGTGTCGCCACATGGCGGATGGCGGCGTCGCCGGCCTGGTGGCCGTGCGCGTCGTTGATGAGCTTGAAGTAGTCGATGTCGAGCACCAGCACGGAGGCGACCTGCGATTGTTGCCGGTTCTTCGCGACCTGCTGCGCGCGATCGAGGAAGTGACGTCGATTCGCGATACCCGTCAGTGAATCCGTCTGCGCCTGCGTGCGGAAGCGGCGGCGCGAACGCCACAGCACCCAGGCCAGCAATGCGAGGCTGACCGCGGTCACCGCGGCCAGGATCAGGTACAGCCGCGTCGTCTCCTGCTGCCGCTGCTGTCCGTCGAGTTTCAACTGCTGGATCTGCACCTTGTTCTCGAGCAATTCCTTCTCGTACTGCTGGATGCGGTTGTTGTGCTTGAGCGCGTGGTCGAGCGTGGAGTTCGCGAGGAAATCCCACTGCTTCTTCTGTTGCGCGCGATACAACGAGAACAAGGTCTGCAGCGCCGCCGCGGGCCGCTGCGCGCCGTACTGCTGCAAGGACTGCACCTGCAGCTTGAGATCCGGATCGAGCGAGGGATATCCGGGCGAGCGGATCGCGGCCGCCGCTTCGCGCACCGCCGCGTCGATGTTGCCGTTCTGGAAATAGGCGCCGGCCAATTGGGCGCGGTTGGCGGCGATGAACGCAGCCTCCTGGGTGTTCTTCTCCTCGGCGCGAGCCTGTTCGAACAAGCGGATCGCACGCGGCAGATCGTTGCGCGCGAGCGCGACCAGCCCGGTATCGAGATAGGCAAAGAAACGGAAATCCTTGTATTCGGGCGGCGCCGCGTCGGCGAGTGCGAACAGCTCCTTGCCGTGTTGTTCGGCCTTGTCGAGATCGCCCATTCCCACGGCGTTGATCAGCAGGTTGTGCTGCTGGTTGTCCATGCCGCCCCAGTTGTTGGCTGACTTGTACTGCTCGTACGAGAGCGCGGAATATTCGTACGCCTGCGCGTAGAGCTGGTTCTTCCGGTACAGGATGGCCGTGGCGTTGTAGATGTAGCCACGGTCGCCGGCGCCGAGATTCTGGGATTCCGCCAGCGACACGGCTTCGTTGAGCACTTCGATGCCCTGCGCGAATCGCTGCGGAGTGTCGGAGTAGCAGAACGACAGCGAGGTCAGGTACTTGGGCAGGCGATCGCGCGTGTTGAGCTTGCGCGTGAGCTCGACGGCCTTCTCGCGGTCGGGACAGTAGACGGAGGTGTCGTTGGTGCGGATGTACTTGATGTACGCGCGTTCGTAATACGCATCGGCCAGCGCCTGCGTCGGCGGGGCGGCAACGAGCAACGTGATCACGCGATTGAACGACGCATCCGCGCTGTCGATGTCGCGCAGGATGTCTTCCTGGATGAGTCCCTGCATCACCAGGAAGCGCCCTTGATCCGGCGGGGACAGCCCGTCGACCTCCGGGGTCAGCGTCTTCCAGAGTTCCTGTGCGGTCTTCGCGTCCCCATCGGCCACGGCCGCTTCGAGCTGGGCCAGCGTATCGGTGGGGGAGGCGGCCTGCGCGAGGATCGGCCACAGGGCCGTGAGCAGGAGGATGCGGGGAGGTTTCATGTTTCGCTCTCGACACGCGGGTCGTCACGTGCGGCGGGGATGTTAGCAAGCAGGTGCGGGCCGATACGTGAACTACCGCAATCTCCGGAACGATAGAATCGCGGCATGGGATTCGAAGGTGATTGTTAGCCATGCCCAGCTTGCGGGAGAACCCGGGCTTGCTTGCCATGCTGATCCTGCTCGCGATCGGCGCGATCGTGTTCGGCGGCTTCGCCATCGCGATGGCCGGAAGCGGAGAGTCGATGAAGCCGATCGTGTTCGTCGGCGGCCTGTTCGCGCTCGTGTTGCTGCCTCAGTTCGCCTTCCACTGGGGTGTGGCTACCGGCGCCATTCCACGCCGCAACCTGACCTGGATGCCCGCCGCGGGGCGAGCCAGCGTTTACGGCTGGGTGGACCAGGAGTCGGCGCTGACGGTGCGGGGCGCGGTGTTCGCCGATCTGCAGGCGGTGTTCGGACCCGGCGTCGACGTGTCATTGGGCTCGGATCTCCGCCTGACGGGCTCGTCCTCCCCTTTCGCATCGGCCGAGGCGGCGCACATGGTGGTGCTGCCGCCGGATGGCTCTGCGATCGTCGCCCGCTTTGCGGATGCCGCGGCCGCCGACGCGGCCGCGCGGGACTACGCGCGGCAGGCCATAGGACTGTGGCCGCCCGTGGGTGCGGATGGTTTGCGGACCGCGACGCGGCCCGCGGGCGATGTGGTGAAGCTCGCGCAGGCGGGGCGCACGCTCGCCATCGTGTCGGGTGCGAACGAGCGTTCGCTCATGAAGCGGCTGCTGGCGCTCGGGGCGATCACGCCGGGGCGAGCGCCTTCCGACCCGGGCTCGGAGCGGTACTGGCTCTATCGGCGGGGCGTGATTCCGGCGATCGCCGTCGCGCTCGTGATGCTCTACGTGATCGTATTCTTCAAGGGCGTGGCCTGGGCGGGCGCCATCGCGCCCCGGGCTGACGCGGCATTGCCTGCCAGCGAACTGCGCGCGAGATTGTCGGCCATCGAATCGGCCGGCGCCCCGATCACGATCGCCCAGGAGGGCGCCGATCGCTTCGTCGCCACCTGGCGTTTCGCGGAGGCTCGCTGGGTTGACCTGGCGCGGGCGCGGCGCCTGCAGTATGTGCAGCGTGTCGTGCTCGAGCTGGATCCCGAATCGCGTGTGGTGCGCGTGACCGAGCAGCTCACGCGCTTCGATGCCTCGGCGGGGATCGGAGGGGCCGGCGTCGAATGGCGCACGCTGCGCGGCGTGACCTTCTTTCATGTGGAGCGCGGACAGGTATTCGGATTGATGTTCGACGAGGAGGGACGGCCGATGCCGAAGTGGGATTACGCCTGGCGTTTCGACGCCAGCGAGATGAAGGCGCCGTTGATCGACGCCGTGACGAACGCGGGATGGCAGTGGCGGCCGACGCCGTTCACCGGACCGGCGTGGCTCCGATGGCTCACCGATTGATCGCGGTCATGGGGCTGCTCACCTTGTTAGGCTGCGGTGGCGTGCGGCTCGTCGAACGGCCGCTCGAAGGCGTGGGCGTCATCACCGTGCCTTCGCGCGCCAAGCCCGTTCATTCGGGCCAGCCCTATGACGAAGACCCGGCGCGTCTGTACTTCCGGTTCGAGCACACCTATGGGCTCGCGTCCTGGGGCAGCGGCATGGCCTACCGCCAGTTGCTGCAGGTGTCGCTGATGGCGCCGGATGCGGCGGCGTCCGAGTACGACAAATGGCCGCCGAGATTCAACCCGCTGTATTCCAGGCTCACGAGGCAGCGCGTGGTCCCGTTGGGCACGGCTACGCTGGCGATTTCGGAAGGCCGGTACGCGCAGAACGCGCTGGATGAGCCTGCTCATACCTATTTGTATGCGGACCCCTCGCGGCGCCTGCAGATCGCCTGGCACGTGGTGGACGAGGATGTGCCGCCCGAGGAAGCGCTCGAACTACTGCCGCGCATCGCGGCTTCATTCCAGATGCGCACCGATCCGCGCGATCGATTCGAGGAGATGGCGGGGCGTGGCGCCCGGGAGGAGGCGCGTGCGGCCGCGGCCGTGGTCCTGGCGCGCGCGACACTCGCAAAGGCGGGGTTTCCGGACCTGGAGCCCGGGAAACCGGTGCTCGTGCGTGGCGTGTATGCCGAATGGATGGCCGATCCCGAGCCGCGTTTCCAGCTCCTGAAGCCGTTGGGCCTGGTGCGCACGGGCGATGCGCCGCCACCGCTGCCGCAGCTTCGCGATGCCGCGGGGAACCGCCGCGAACTTCGCGGCAGCGTCGGCTGGCGCGTGTATCGCGAGGGCGCCTGGGGCAGTGACAATCGCGACAACGCCTATCTGCCGCAGGACGGCATCGAAGCGGAGTTCGCGCGCCGGCAGACCGACGAAACGACGGCGCTCTATTATTTCGCCACGACCATCCGCATCGAACACGCGGAGGAATCCACGATCGAGAATCTCGGCGGATTCTTTGCGGAGTTGCCCGACGTGGAGCGCGCCTGGCGCGAGGGTACGCTGGTCAGTGGCGAGCGGCTGCCATGGCCCGAAGCGCAGCCGGAGACGCTGCGGGAACCGGAGGCTGCGTCGAGCGATTCGCACAGCGACAGATTCAGCTTCGGCATCGATCTGAAGACGGGCACCGCGCCTGTCGATGCCTTGCGCCGCCGGCTGGCGGCAGCGGCGAGTGAGGCAATGCCCCACGTGGTCGCGGGGCGGTTCGATGCGGCGGAGGCCCGCGTGCTTTCGGTGGATCGCGAGATCCAGTCCGCCGTGATGCTCGGCGCGATGTATACGCAGGCGCTGCGTGATGCCGTTCGCAACGGCGAGCGGGATTCCAGGCCGGATCACGTCGCCGCCTTGCATGAACGCGCGCTTCACTGGCGGCTGTCTGCCTACCCGGAACCGCACACGGCGTTCGAAGCGGATGACTACGCCGCCGGCCGCGCGGCCGATCGCAAACTACTGGCCGACGTGCTCGAGGCGCGCGAGACGTAGGCGGGCCGATGCCGAAAGCCCTTCCACGACCCGGGCAGCGTCCATTCCGCGCCGTCCCCGATCGCGAACTCGAGGCGAACTTCGAACGCGCGTTGGCCGAGAGGGATGGTGTCGCCGGAGCGCATTGCATCCACGAGCGGTGGATGCGTGGCGAATTCGCCCTGCAGATCGAACAGGCGCTGGAACGTCTTTGGAAACGCGCCGGTGAATCCATCCCCGACTGGCTGCCGATGCGCTACGTGAGCTGGCTGTCCATCGCCTATGAAGTCGCCGCGCGCTTCGAAGCCACCGGCACGGGCCGCTCCAACATCTATCTGGTGCTGCTCGACTTCTCGGATCGGCGCGGTGACGACCATGGGCTGTACGTCGGCATGAGCCGCTATTCACCCGCCCAACGCTTCGATCAACACAAGCAGGGGATACGAGCCGCGGGCAGTGTGCTCAAGCGCGGCATCGAGGTGCTGACGGGGCCCACGCTCCACCTGCAGCACATCAAGCGGAGTGAGGCGGCACGCATCGAGGCCGCTCTCGCGGTGGCGCTGGGCGATGCGGGGATCCGCACCGAAGGTGGACACTGAAGGCCACGTCAGGATGCGCGCAGCGCGAATTCGATTCCCGCGCACACTGCGGCTACCTGCGCGTCATTGCACTGCTGCGGCGTCGCTCGGGGGCTGTCCGGATAGACCTCGGTGGTCGTCGTGAAACGCGCGCCCGTGATGCCGGCGCAGAGTCCGAGCTTGCGCATCGGATACTCGATCACGCCCGGCGCCACCACCGCTGAACCGATGATCTCGTTCTTCTCATCGGCTGGCGCGATGTGGGTGACCTTTGCCACGGCGTCGATGATGGCGCGCTGGAAATCGGGCTGGGGATTCTCGCTGTCGTCCACGAGATAGAAACCGTCGGGAATGATGCCCGGCTCGGTGGGCTTGCCATCCCGCGCCGCGAGCGCGGGCCGGAACTCGCTTTCGTCGGTATCCGTGGTCTCGTGCAGATCGACGTGCACCAGGAATTTCCCGCGCAGCGGCGCGATCAGCCGCATGAGCGCCACGGATTCCTCGGCGGCCCCGTCTTCCCTGAAGGATCGATTGGGATCCACGGCGTTCGCATTCCAGCGGTGGATACGCTCGTACGCCCAGGGGCTCACGCAGGGCGCCACGAGCAGGTTGATTCGCGATAGATAGTCCGCGGCGCGCTGCCCCAGGAACTGCAGCGCGCCGTGCACGCCGCTGGTCTCGTAACCATGGACACCGCCGGTGACGAGCACCCAGGGGAGGTCTGCCTGCACGTCCCGGCTTCGCAGTGCGAGCAAGCGGTACCGGTCCGGTGGATAGGCGAGCGCGCCGTATTCCCGCATCTCGAACTTTCCCCGGAGCCGCTCGACGCGGGTGACGACTTCGTCGGAGTAGCTGCGCAGCTTGCGCTGTTGCGAGAGCCAGAGCGCCTTTTCGGAAGCGCCCCAGGCAACGCCCGGCGTGCCGATGGGATAAAAGCGTTCGATGTGCCCGCCTCAGCCGCGTTCCGCGGCATTCGCCTCGGTGACCGTCAGCGCCGTCATGTTGACGATGCGCCGCACGGTGGTGGAGGGCGTGAGGATGTGCACGGGCGCCGCTGCGCCCAACAGGATCGGACCCACGGCGACATTGTTGCCGGCGGCAGTCTTGAGAAGGTTGTAGCAGATGTTCGCGGATTCGAGATTGGGCATCACGAGCAGGTTGGCCGCGCCGCTCAACGTGCTGTCGGGCAGGATCTGCTTGCGGATGGTCTCGTCGAGTGCGCAGTCGCCATGCATCTCGCCATCGACCTCGAGCGCGGGATCGAGGCCGCGCAGCAGCGCCAGCGTCTCGCGCATCTTGAGCGCCGACTCGTCGTTGTGCGTGCCGAAGTTGGAGTGCGAGAGCAGCGCCACCTTCGGTTCCAGGCCGAAGCGTCTGACCACGTGCGCGGCGCGCAGCGTGATCTCGGCGAGTTGCGAGGCGGTGGGGTTGAGGTTGATGTGTGTATCGACGAGGAACACCTGCCGCGTGGGCAGGATCAGCGCGTTCATCGCGGCATACACCGTGGCGCCCGGCACCTTGCCGATCACGCGGTCGATGTACTGCAGATGCCGCGCGGCGTTGCTGATGGTGCCGCAGATCATGCCGTCGGCCGCGCCCTTGCGCAGCAGCATGGACGCGATGAGCGTGGTGCGCCGGCGCATCTCTAGCTTGGCGTACTGCGCCGTGACGCCGCGGCGGTTCATGAGGCCGTGGTACTCCATCCAGAACTCGCGATGGCGCTCGTCCTGTTCGGGGTTCACCACGGTGAAGTCCTCGCCCATGCGCAAGCGCACGCCGAACTTCTTGATGCGGGATTCGAGCACGCGCGGCCGGCCGACGAGGATGGGATGCGCGATCTTCTCTTCGACGATGATCTGCACGGCGCGCAGCACGCGTTCGTCTTCGCCTTCGGCGAACACGATGCGCGAACGCTTGAGCTCGGCGCGCCGGGCGGAGGCGTACACCGGCTTCATGATGGTGCCGGACTGGTACACGAACTGCTGGAGCTGCTGGATGTAGGCGTCGAAGTCGGCGATGGGCCGCGTGGCGACGCCGGAGTCCATCGCCGCCTTGGCCACCGCCGGCGCCACGTGCACGATGAGCCGCGGATCGAAAGGCTTCGGGATCAGGTAGTCAGGGCCGAACGTGAGGTCGGCGATGCCATAGGCGCTCGCCACGACGTCACTGTGACCCATGCGCGCGAGGTCGGCGATCGCACGCACCGCCGCGATCTCCATCGAGCGCGTGATGCTGGTCGAGCCCGCATCCAGCGCGCCGCGGAAGATGAACGGGAAACACAGGACGTTGTTCACCTGGTTCGGGTAGTCGGACCGGCCCGTGGCCATGACGGCGTCGTCACGCACCGCGCGCACTTCGGCGGGCAGGATCTCCGGCGTGGGATTCGCGAGCGCGAAGATCAACGGGCGAGGGCCCATGGTCTTCACCATCTCGGGTTTGAGCACGCCGCCCGCCGAGAGCCCGAGGAAGATGTCCGCGCCGACGATGGCTTCCGCCAGCGTGCGCTGTTTCGTGGCTTGCGCGAACCGCGCCTTGTCCGGATCCATGAGTTCGGTGCGGCCTTCGTAGACCAGGCCGGCAAGATCGGTCAGCCAGATGTTCTCCTTCGGCAAACCGATGTCGACGAGCAACTCCACGCAGGCCAGCGCCGCGGCGCCTGCGCCGCTCACGACCAGTTTCACTTCGTTCAGCTTCTTGCCGACGACTTCGAGTCCGTTGAGCGTGGCCGCGGCTACGATGATGGCGGTGCCATGCTGATCGTCGTGGAACACCGGGATCTTCATGCGCGCGCGCAGCTTGCGCTCGATCTCGAAGCACTCCGGCGCCTTGATGTCCTCGAGATTGATGCCGCCGAACGTGGGCTCCAGCGCGGCGACGATATCCACCAGCTTGTCGGGATCGCGCTCGTTGATCTCGATGTCGAAGACGTCGATATTGGCGAACTTCTTGAACAGCACCGCCTTGCCTTCCATGACCGGCTTGGCCGCGAGCGGCCCGATGGCGCCGAGGCCCAGTACGGCTGTGCCATTGGTGATGACGCCGATGAGATTGCCGCGCGTGGTGTAACGCAATGCCGCGAGCGGATCGGCGGCGATCTCCTCGCAGGCGATGGCCACGCCGGGTGAATAGGCGAGCGCGAGATCGTGCTGGTTCGTGAGCTTCTTGCTAGGCACCACCGAGAGTTTTCCGGGGGTGGGCAGCTCGTGATAAGCCAGCGCGGCTTCGCGCAGGGTCTCCCGGCGGACAGCCGGGGGAAGGGGTTCGTCAGTCATTTAATGAGTATGCGTACGGCGCCACGCTCGATTGGTAGCGCTCGCATTCGACCACAATCGTCCCCTGCATGAACAGTGCGGAAACCGGTATCCCGGGCGGACAAAGCGAAAGCGCCCGCCGATCAGTCCTGCTCTTCGCGCCTTTCCTGCTCCTCGAGCTCCTCGTTGCGCTTCTTCGCACGTTCCAGCTGCTCGGGCGTGCCCATGGGCTGCCGGCTGTTCGCAAGCAACTTCAGCAATCCACCGACGAGGATCACGGCCACGATCACGATTCCGATGACGATCTTGCTCATGCGTTGTCCTTCACGAACTGCTCGACGCTGCGCGCGAGCGTCAGCATGGGAACGCCGCCGCCCAACACCAGCGTGTCATTGAACTTGCGGAAGTCGAACTTCTGGCCGAGCGAATTCTTCGCCTGCTCGCGCAGACGATTGATCTCGCTGTGGCCCACCTTGTATCCGCAGGCCTGGCCGGGCCATGCGCAGTAGCGATCCACTTCGCCGGTGACTTCATCGACGGAAGATCCATTCGTGGTGGCGAACCACTCGATGGCTTGCCGACGCGTCCAGCGCTTGGCGTGCAGGCCGGTGTCGACGACGAGCCGGCAGGCGCGGAACGCGATGGATTGCAGGTATCCCAGGCGGCCGAAGGGATCTTCGTCGTACACGCCGAGTTCATCGGCGAGCTGCTCCGCGTACAGCGCCCAACCTTCCGAGTAGGCGTTGAATGCGAGCAGCGAACGCGCGAGCGGTAGTTTGAAGGTGTACTCGCCCTGCCAGACGTGGCCGGGCAGGGACTCGTGGTAGGTGAGCGTGGGTGTGTTGTAGGTGGTGAACACGCTCATCCTGTGCATGTTGATCCAGAACTTGCCGGGCACCTTGCCGTCGATGGAGCCCGCGCCGCCATAAGCGCCGGGTGCGCCCGGTTCGACCTCGGGCGCCATGCGCTTGATCTCGAAGTTGCCGGGCACCATCGTCGCGAACGCACGCGGCAGCCGCGCGCGCATGTCGGTGACGCGCGAGTGCAGGTAGGCCATGAGTCTGGCGCGGCCGGCGTCGCTCTCCTCGAACGTGAAGCGGGGGTCCTTGCCCAACGCGGTCATGCGTTCGCCGACCGTGCCTCGGGTGAGCCCCTGCTGCTTCAGGATCGCGTCCATGCCCGCCTGGAGCTCGCGCAATTCTTCCTGACCGCGGCGGTGGATCTCGTCCGGCGTCATGCGCGTCGTGGTGGCGGCGCGCAGGGTCCAGGCGTAGTACTCGTCGCCGCGCGGCAGTTTCCAGACGCCGGCGTCGGCGTTCGCGCGGCGGCGATGCGTTTCGAGTTCCGCGAGCTGGCGCGCGAGCGCGGGCGCGATCTCCGCTTTCGCGATCTTCGCGGCGCGCGAGCCGAAATCGCCGGGCAGGGTTCGTGTGCGCTTTTCGAGCGACTGCACCAGCGACCATTGACCGATGTCGCCCGAACCGGCGAGGCGGAGCTGCGCGAGCGTCTTGTCGAGCAGGAAATCGGGCGCGATCACGTTCTGCGCGGCGTCGGCATGCAGCCGCGCGGTTTCGCCGTCTATCTGTCGGGCGTAGGCGGAGAGCCGTGCGAGGAAGGCTTCGGCATCCGCCGCCGATTCGATGGTGTGGTTCTCGTCGAGCAGGCTGGGAATCTCGAGGAACGCGCCCGTGTTCTGCGCCACCACGTAGGGCGCGTTGCGCCAGGACCAGTTCGAGTTCAGCAGCGCGACATCGCCGTAGGGAAACGCGAATCCTTCGAGCGCGAACTCGTGCGCCGTGCGCAGCACGTCGACGTCGATGCGCGCAGCCGTGCCGAGCCGGCTCGTATCGATGGCCTTCAGTCGTTCGATGCGTTGCCGCACGCGTTGCGCGATGACTTTCTGTCCCGCGGCAGATCGGTCGGAGAGTTTCGATTTGAGCGCGGCGCGTTCACCCTTGTCGATGCCGAGCATCGTGGCGCTCTCGGGGTAGTCCACCATGAGCTCTTCGGCAATCGCGGCGATGGCGGCATTGGCCGCCGCGTCGCCGCGGGTGGCGCCGTAGGCTGCGCCCGGCAACTGGCTGGCGGCGAGAGTGGCGCTCGTGGTCATGAGGAAGTCCCGGCGAGTGGTGGTCATGAGAATCTCGTGAAGTCCGATAGTGGCCGATGATAACGACGATTGCGGTCGACGCGTGCACCGTGCACATTCGATCGCATGAACCGCACCGCCTCGATCGCCGGCGAACGCGTTCCCGTCATCGGACAGGGCACCTGGCAGCTCGGTGAGCGGCGCGACCGTCGTGCGAAAGAACTCGCGGCCTTGCAGCAGGGTATCGACCTGGGTCTCACGCTCATCGACACGGCGGAGATGTACGGCGAAGGTGCGTCGGAGGAACTCGTGGCGGAAGCCATCGTGGGGCGCCGGGACCAGATATTCCTCGTGACCAAGGTGCTGCCGTCGAACGCCAGCCAGCGCAAGCACATCGTCGCCGCCTGTGAGGCGAGCCTGCGGCGGCTGCGCACCGACCGCATCGATCTGTACCTGCTGCACTGGCGCTCGGGCGAGAACCTGCCGGTGGTGGTGGAGACCTTCAACGAGCTCGCGGCCGCCGGAAAGATCCGCCACTGGGGCGTGAGCAATTTCGATGTCTCCGACATGAATGAGCTGCGGTCATTGCCTGGCGGCGATCGCGTCGCCTGCAACCAGGTGCTCTACAACGTCACGCGGCGCGGAATCGAGTTCGATCTGCTGCCGCAATCGCGCGATCGGGCGCTCAACATCATGGCGTACACACCCATCGAGCCCGGGCGCATCCAGCGCAGTGCCGCGCTTTCCGCCGTGGCGGCGCGACATTCGGTGACGGCCGTACAGGTGGCGCTGGCATGGGTCATCCGCCGCGACGGCGTGATTGCGATACCGCGAACCAGCTCCGCATCGCACGTCAAGGAAAACGCCGCGGCGATCGGAATCGAACTCACCGCGCAGGACCTGGCCGATATCGACGCCGCTCATCCGCCGCCGGAAAAAGCAGCGCCGCTCGAGATGATCTGAGCCGCAGGTCTAGCTTTCGAAAGTGATCTTCACCGACTCCGCGGAGAACTTCGCAGGGCCGTGATGCACCACCTCGATGTTGTTGCCGTCCGGGTCGAGCACGAACGCGGCGTAGTAACCCGGATGGTAGGGCCGCTCGCCGGGCGCGCCGTTGTCCTTGCCGCCGGCGGCGATCGCCGCCTTGTGGAAACGATCCACCGACTCGCGGTCCTTGCCCTGGAAGGCGAGGTGCACGCGGCCCGTGGTCTTGCCCTGCGCGGCCTGGCTGGTCTGCGAAGACACGAACAGCTCGTCCGCCCAGAAGTAATCGTCGGCTTCACCTCCGAGCGGAATCTTGAGCTCGGCGAACACCGCTAGATAGAAGCGCTTGCTCGCAGCGAGATCCTTCACGACGAGCTGGATGTGATCGATGAGCCGGCCGCGATGCAGTTCCTGGGTTTCCATGTCCCGATCCTGTGCTGGAAAGTGCAGCGACGCTAACACCGCCGATACGGCGGCGGCGTCAGAATCGATTACGCGAGCGCGTTCGGCGACGGGTGGTTTACATACATAGAAGTGCCATGTATAACGCCGCTCTGTATGGAGCGAACCGCATGGAACTGAACAAGGACCTCGTCGCCGCATCCGCGACGCCACTGGTGCTCGCCATCCTGGCCGAAGGGGACAGCTACGGATACGCGATCATCAAACGCGTCGCCGATCTGTCATCGGGCGAACTCCAGTGGACGGATGGCATGTTGTACCCGGTGCTGCATCGGCTCGAGCGGCAGCGGTTCGTGGCCGCCAAATGGGGCTTGTCGGAGATCGGGCGCAAGCGCCGTTATTACCGCATCACCAAGGACGGGCTCGCGCAGCTCGCGTTGCAGCGGCAGCAATGGCTCGTGGTGCACGACACGCTGCGCGGTATCTGGACCAAGGCGAGCCCCGCATGAACGCCGTACATCCCACTCTCGAAGAACAGATTTCCCGATGGCGGGAGTTCCTGCGCCGCCGCGCCGCCATCCGGGGCGCCGACGTCGAGGAACTCGAAGATCACCTTCGCAGCCAGGTCGGTGCGCTCATCGAGCACGGGCTCGCGGAAGACGAGGCCTTCCTCGTCGCGGTCAAACGCATGGGGAATCTCGATGTGTTGTCGCGAGAGTTCGCGAGGGAACATTCAGACCGGTTGTGGAAGCAACTGGTGATGGCGCCCGCGGAAGGCGCTTCCGTCTCCACGGCCGGACGTCTCGATGCCTGGGCCGTGTTCCTGCTCGCCGTCTGCGCGGCGCTGACCGTGAAAGTGCCCGGCGTGTTCGGCATCGGGTTCGATGAAGCAGGCGCGTTGTTCCATTTCCGCAATGCCGGCGTGCTGGTGTTTCCGTGGCTGACTATCTACTTCGCGTGGAAGCGCCGGCTGGATCTCATCACCAGCGTCTGGCTGGCGCTGGGTTTCGCCGCCGCCGCGCTGTTCGCCAACGTCTATCCTTCCGCTTCGGCGAACGCCGCCACACCGTGGCTGACCGCGCTGCATCTGCCCATCGCGTTGTGGCTGGCCGTCGGCTTCGCGTACGTGGGCGGCGGATGGTTCTCGAGCGGGCGCCGCATGGATTTCGTGCGGTTCACGGGCGAACTCTTCATCTACTACGTGCTGATCGCGCTCGGCGGCGGCGTGCTCATCGCGTTCACGGCGATGATGTTCCAGGTCATCGAGGTGGATCCGGAGCCGCTGATCACGGGCTGGATGCTGCCCTGCGGCGCCGCAGGCGCGGTCATCGTGTCGGCCTGGCTCGTGGAGGCCAAACAAAGCGTCATCGAGAACATGGCGCCGGTGCTCACGCGCCTGTTCACGCCGCTGTTCACGCTGGTGCTGCTCGGCTTCCTCGTCACGATGTTGTGGTCGAGCGGGCCCAGCCGCATGGATCGCGACCTGCTCATCGGCTTCGATCTCCTGCTCGCGATCGTGGTCGGCCTGGTGTTGTACGCGGCCTCCGCGCGCGATCACGATTCCCCACCCGGAATCTTCGACGGGCTCCAGCTCGCGCTCATCGTCAGCGCCGTTCTCGTCGATTCGATCGCGCTGGCGGCGATCTCGGATCGCATCTTCGACCTCGGGTTCACGCCGAATCGCGTCGCCGCGCTGGGCGAGAATCTCATCCTGCTCGCCAATCTCGCGGGCTCGGCGTGGCTGTACCTGCGCTTCCTGACGGGGCGCGGTGATTTCGCCGCGCTGGAACGGTGGCAGATCGCGTTCATTCCCATCTACTGTGTGTGGGCCGCGTTCGTCGTCATCGGGTTTCCGCCGCTGTTCGCCTTCCAGTGAACGCTCCCTGGTTTGCACGGTTGCGCGAGTGGCTGCAGCACGGCGCCGACATGTCGATCGCGGTGACGGAGCTTAGGCGGCTCGGTGTCGCCGACACCGCGATACTCGCCGCGCTGGAGGAGATTCGGCCCAAGGGCGATGCGTTGAACGCAGGTCCGTTGCACTCGCCGCCGTTGATCCAGCGCGCGCCGCCCGGTCTGCGCCGGCTCGACGCGGCGTTTCCGCTGTACACGCTCACGGACTTCCTGACGCGCGAGGAATGCGAGTCGATCATCGCTTTCACGGCCGCGCATCTCCGGCCGTCGCCGCTCACGCGAGCGCACTACGACACGGGCTTCCGCACGAGCACGACGGCCAACCTCTACGAGATCGATCATCCGCTGGCGAGAGAGGTGGATGAACGCATCTGCCGGACGCTGGGCATCCGCGCGTCCTATTCCGAGGGTATCCAGGCGCAGCGCTACGACGTGGGGCAGCAGTTCAAACCGCATCTGGATGCGTTCGAGCCAGGCAGCAATGTGTACGAAAGATTCGCCGGGCTGCGGGGCAATCGCACCTGGACCTTCATGGTGTATCTCAACGAGGGCATGAGCGGCGGCGCCACGATCTTCAATGTGGCGAATCACGCGATCCAGCCGCGTACCGGCATGGCGTTGCTCTGGTACAACCTGCGCGACGACGGCACGCCCAACAAACAGACCCTGCACAGCGGCGAGCCCGTCGCGCAGGGTTGCAAGATCGTCCTGACCAAGTGGTTCCGGGTGCGCGGCGACGGGCCGGTGATGCACGAGTAGGACGGCGCCCGTAGCCGGGGGGTCACGCCCGACGCGCCAACGTGTTTGGCCTGAACGCGGCGCGACCCTATAAGATTGCGGTCGTCGAGTTGCGGAGGTTCACGGCGCATCATCGCGTGGCGCAGTCGCGCGGCGAACACGCCGGGAGCCCGATCCGCTATTGGCCATTTATGAACCACGCACGGGCGCGAGTTCCTGATTCGCGCGCGTGGCATCAGGGAGAACCATGATCAGCGCGTCACCCCGGAAAATGCTGCCAGTCCTCGTCCTGCTGAGCCTCGTGCTCGTGGCGTGTCAGCGTCAGGCCGAAACGCCGGTGCCAGCCACGCCGCCACCCGAAGGCGCCACGGTGGCCGCAACGCCGACGCCAACGCCGCAGTCCGCAGCCGATGCCGAACCGCTGTCGCCGGAACTCGCTGCGCGCCTGGTGCGCGCGCATTCGCCCGTGATGGGACCGGCCAACGCGCCCGTCACCGTGGTCGAGTTCCTGGATCCTGCTTGCGAGGCCTGCCGGGCGTTCGCGCCCGTGGTGAAGCAGATCCTGTTCCTGCATCCCGAGGACGTGCGCGTCGTCGTGCGGTACGCGGCGTTTCATCAGGGATCGGACGAAGCCATCCGTCTCCTCGATGCCGCGCGGAAGCAAGGCAAGTTCGAAACGCTGCTGACGGCGCTGTTCGACGGTCAGGACGTCTGGGCGTCGCATCATTCGCCGAACCTTCAGGAGGCCTGGAAGATCGCTGCGGCCAGCGGCCTCGACATGGCGCGGGCCCGCAAGGATGCAGCCTCGGCCGAAGCCGGAGCGCTGCTGCGTCAGGAAAACGAGGACATCGTGGCGCTCAAGGTGGAGCGCACGCCCACGTTCTTCGTGAACGGCAGGCTGCTCGAGAACTTCGGGCCGGAGCCGCTGCTCGATCTCGTGGCGAGGGAAGTGGCCGCGGCAAAGACGCCGGCTAACTAGCCACGCTCACGCGTGGAAGAGGGGTCCATCGCCGTGGACCCTGAACCACTTCGTGATGATGATCTTCTGGCCGGCAAGCACCGGCTCGCCACAGTGCATGGTGTATTCGTTCGGCGTGCCATCGGGCAGCAGGTTGTTCCACAGCACCGCCATGCCGGCCTTGGGTTTCACCGCGTAGTCGATCTTGGTGAAGCGCGTGGCGCCGCCGTCCTCGACATCGTTGAGGTACACCATGAACGTCCAGGTGCGATTGCCGCGCAAGCCGGCGAGCCGGCGGTACACGTGGGTGTCGGGCTGGAAGTAGTCCCAGTGCGGCTTGAACTGCTGGCCCACGCCATAACGCTGCGCCTGGATGCCCTCCGAATATTCGACGCGGATGCCTAGCGTGCGGCAGATCTTTTCATCGATCTGGGTGGCCACGGGGCTCTTGAGATGGCAGAGGTCCGCCGTGCTGCTCGTGCGGAAAGCGCTGTCGCTGCTGGCGTATGACAAAGTCGACGGCCGCAGGTGATGACTGCTGAGCGCGATCACCCTGGCGCATTCCTTGTCGCTGAGGAAACCCTCGAGCGTGTAGAGCTGCAGCGCATCCGACTCCACACGCTTGAGGTTGGGCGGCGCGCGTTTCAGCAGCGGCGGCTCGATCACGCCCTGCGCGAGCGCATCGCCGCGCGGCCTTGCGGCTTCGATGCCCGCGAGGATCGCCTCATCCGAATATCCCTTGGCGCGCAGCGTCTCCACGGACTCCGACATGTCGCAGCCGATGCGGAGCTGTTCGCGGATCCAGGCCATGGACTGGTGGTCGAGCTCGAGCAGGCCGTTGGCCCCTGCCTTGGCGGGAATGTTCATGGCGGTCCATGTATCACATTTGCCCCGCGTTCCACAGGCAGAAAAAAGGCGCGCCGGTCGTCGGACCGGCGCGCCTCGTGACGGCTGGGTGACGATCAGTTCCGCCAGGTCACCCCCATCTGCCAGCGGGCGCCGCCGTAGCTGAACTGTTGCAGCGTCGGCGCACCGTCGGAATAGACGTTGTTGGGCTGAATGGTGCGGTAGGTCGCCTCGCGCGTGATGTTGCGCCCCGAGAAGAACACCGACACATGATCGGTGAACGCGTAGTTCAACTTCAGATCGTAGAAGCCCGTGGCCTCGCGATAGTTCGTGCCGCCCGGGTTGTACGGGGTGCGGATCGTCTGCCCGGTGCACTGTGCGAACGATGTCGGATAGTTGTTGATGGCGTTCGAGCAGGACGAAATGAAATCGAAGTACTCCGATTGACCCTGGTAGGACAGGCGCGCGTTGAATTTTCCGTCGTCATACCAGACTGCGAAATTCTTGAAGTACGACCGTTGCCCCTGCGGCGGATTGAACGCGCCGGTCATGAGGTCCCTCGAGGTCGAGAAGTTCTCGTAGTCCAGCTCCGAATAGTTCGCATCGACGCCGGTGTTCCGGAAGATCCAGGGAAGGAAGGTCAGTGCGATCTTCGCGCTGTATTCCATGCCGAGCTGCGTGCCGGACGGTCCATTGACGTACGACGGATACGTGAAGTCGTAGTCTGCGAAACGTTCGCCGGTCACCGGGTCGACCGCGTCGTCATTGCCCGCGAACAGGTTCGAGGCGGGCATGTTGGCATTGATGGGCGCACCCACGCGGATCTTGTTCCGGTAGTGACCGACCGAGAGCATCAGGTCTTCGGTGGGATACCACTCGAGCGAGATGTTCATGTTGTCGGACTTGAAGGGCTGCAGACCCGGATTGCCGACGCGTCCCGAGCAGGTGTTCGGGTTGTCGACGGTTCCGTTGACGTCGGCATCATTCCGTTCGTCGATGGTGCAGGTTCCCGAAGGCAGCAGCGATCCCGCGGGCGGGCGTGACATCACACGACCCTGGTAGTAACGCAGCACCAGTTCGTCGGGCATCACCCAGAAGTTCAGGTTGGCCGAGGGCAGCCAGTCGCTGGTTTCATTCTCGAGCGAGGTGTTCATCGCGACGGTCGTCGTCGTGACCGAGCCCGGATTCGTCAGCGGGTTGTAGTCCGCATTCACGGCCGTGTGGGCCAGTGTCATGAAGCCCGTGGCCTGTGTCTGGGTCTTGACGTAGCGCGCGCCCAGATTGCCGTTGAACAATACGTTCCACGGCAGTTCCTGCTCGAAGTTGAACATGAAGTAGCCGGCGTCGGTCAGCTCGCTGTACGCGAAGTGCGGCTGCTCATAGACGTTGCCGTCATTGGCCGTGCATTCCTTCATGCAGTGGAGGTCGAACACCTGGTCGGGAATGCCGGCGGCTATCGCGGCCGGGTTGATGTACGGCCAGTTGGTCAACACGTTGCCCTTGTCCGGATAGTCGCCGAGGAAGGGATAATCCTTGGTGTAGAGCGAGTTCGAGATCAAGGCGCCGAGTTCGGTCGGCGTGAAGGTCATCGTCCCGAACAGCGTGTTGTTGAGGTTGGCCACCGGACTGTTGTTCGTACCCACCGTCGTACCCGGTGCGAATCCGTACTGGCAAGGCTGCGTGGACGTGGCCGTGGGCATGCAGGAGCGGAAATTGACCGTGAGGTTCTCGGTCGGGACCACGACCGGCGCCACGTAGTTAGCCGCGCCGACCGTGCCGGTGCCCGGGCGCACGGTGTATCCACCGCCCGACCAGCCATCGCCGGTCCGGTCGCGGCGTTGATAACCGGCCTTGAAGTTGCTGAAGAACGGCAGCCGGTCCTTCACGCTGTAGGTGAGGTCCAGCTTGGCCTGGTTTTCCGAGTCTTCGGTCATCGCGGGGCGCCAGGTGAGCTGGAAGTTGTTGCCCCATTGGGCTGCCTGGGCCACGGTGTAGGCGGGCGATCCGGCCTGCACGACCGTGGCGTTGGAGACGCCGCGTGCGATCACAGGAGTGAGATTGGCGTAGGGCAGGTTGGCGAGATCGAGCCCTTCCGGCAGGTCGTACGACCAGAGTCCCGAAGGCGTGATGTTCACGTCCACCGCGCCGTACGTGTAGTTCACCGCGGCGCGAAGTTGAGTGCGTGTCCACTTCGATCCGGAGTCGCCGTACAGGAAGTCGATCTTGAGGTTTTCGCGCTCGAACTTGGCGCCGGTCTGCCAGTTCCAGCTTCGGATTTCGAGGTCCTGGTTGATGGCATCGATGTTCGCGTTGCCGTCGTTGAGCCGGAACGAGGTGACGTGATGGGTGTCGTCGACCACGACATTCGACACATTGCTCGCGACACCGCAACCCGTCGTCGTTTGCGCGGTGCCAGTGCCCGCCACCGTCGGCGCGCCGCAGAGCCCGGTGGAGTTGAACGTATAGCCGAGCCCGGTGTTCACCGTGCGCGGCGTGATCAATGCATTGGACGTGGCCGCCACCGTGCCCTGCGTGAACGAGCCGGTCTGGTTGTAGCCGGGGCTGCCGAGATTGAGCGTGTTGTCGACGCTGGTCGCGACCCGGTCCGCCTTCTGATAGGCAGCGTAGACGGTCAGGTCATCGTTCACCTTGAAGTCGACGCGGAACTGCGCGGCAAGGCGCTCTTCGTCCGTCTTGCGCGGGAACGCGCGAATCAGGGAAGGCGCGTAGTCGTTCCACTGATTCAGGCAGGTCTGCAACTGATCGCGCTGTTCATTCTGGGCCGTGGTGCGGTTGGTCGCGGCGCTGACGCCGGATCCCGCGACCGAACCGAGGATGTTGTCGCCGGCGGGGATGGCGTTGAGCTGCGCCTGCGTCAGTGCCGGGAATGCCGCGAGGCAGTCCGCAGGGGAGGCCGCCGCGGCAGATCGCTGCAGGATCTCGATGGGCGAAAGCGACGAGTAGACGGGCACGCCGCCGGCGCCGAACACGCGGAAATTTCCGCCCGTCGCCGTCGGATCCACGATGCCGGGATCGTAGGTGAAAGTTTTCTCCGGAGACTGATCGAAGTCGGCATTGCGGGAGGGGCCGGCGTTTCCGGAAGTCTGAGGCTGCTGGATGTCGGCGATGGCTTCGAACTCCGAATAGTTCACATTGGCGATGAAACCGAGGCGGTCATCCATGAACTTGCTGGCGAACACCGCGCCCAGGCCGGGCGTCAGTTCTTCGGTGATGGAGTTTCGCTGGCCGTCGACGGTGAACTGGAGGAAGGGTTCTTCGAACTCGAGACCGGTGCGTGTCTCGATCCGCACCGAGCCGCCAAGCGAGCCTTCGGTCATGTCGGGCGTGGTGCCCTTGATGATGTCGATGTTCTTGATGAGCGCGGAGGGCAGCTCCCGCAGATCCGCCGCGCGGCCGCCGACGCTCGGTTGTGCGCCACCGGACAATGCGCCCGAGGTGTTCAGCACACCCATGCCATCGATTTCGATTCGCGTGGCATCGGCGCTGTTGCCGCGTACCGATATGCCTTGGCCTTCGCCATTGTCGCCGCGATCCAGGGCCACACCGGCAACGCGCGAGATCGCTTCGTTGACGTTCTGATCGGGGAAGTTGCCGACGTCCTCGGCGCTGATGGAGTCGGTCGCCGTGGCGGCCTGCTTCTTTCTCTCGATGGACGACCGCTGCGAGGCGCGAGTACCCACGACGGTGATCTGTTCCATCTCGGGAGCTTCGGATCGCGATGCGGGCTTCTCGGCAGCCGCGGCGGGCTTCTCTTCGGGCTCGGCTGGCTGCGGCACCGCCTGCGCGAATGCGTTGTTAGCCGCGACGCTGATCGCAAGTGCCGCGAGGCCGTTGATGAGACCGAAAGGACTGAGCTTCCGCGAAAGCAGTGAATGCCGCATGTGTTGCGCCTCCCCCGAGTGCAAGGTGTGCGTTGTTGTCGATGGCGTCTCGCGGCCTAACGCTGAACCGCGATCCGGATGCCGCTGGCACGGCGGGAAACTTTGTTAGAGACCTACGATTACTTATGATCGTATTTGATTGGTTTTGATATTCGGCTGCATTGCACACCGGTGTCAACAGGGCTGCGAAAAGATAGGCGAGTTATGAATTTACATATCAGTTGAGTGCGTTAGCGTTATCACGAGCCGCTGATCGGATTTGCGCGAAGTCCGATCAAGGAGTTAGGGACGACGCCGCCAGCGGAAGGGCGGAAGCGGCCGGGCCGGCCGGGCCTTGCGCAGCATCGACCGCGCCGGAAATCGGAAGGCCGGGTCCTTCCGGACGATGCCTAGCTTCTGCATGAGCCGGTCGGCATCGAAGGGTGCCCGTACCTTGATGTCGTTGTCGAAATAGCAGTACACGTCCCGGGATCTGCGGCTCGCGGCCGGACCGCCTGCGCGGCGGGCGTCACGCGGCTCGGCGCCCCGCGACCAGGCGTCGATCCGCTCGGCCCAGCGGTCCAGCGCCGCGTCGGTATAACCGCTGGCGTACAGCTCCTTGTCCCCGTGCAGCCGCAGATAGAGAAAGTCCGACGTCACGTCCTCGAGCAAAGGCCATTTGCCCGCCGTGTCCGCGACCACGAGCGCGACGCGGAACTCCCGCAGTAGTGAGACGAAGGCGGGCGTGATGAAGCTCTCGTGCCGGATCTCCAGCGCATGGCGGAGCTTGCGGTTGGCGTCGATGCGCAGCGAGGACCGCCCGTGCATGCGGGAGTCGCGCTGCCGCGCGAGGCGCAGCGCTTCTTCCGTGGTTCGGGGCAGCAGGGTGAAGA
>JBKPPO010000018.1:0-4182 GCA_046733635.1 Pseudomonadota bacterium
TGGGTCTCGCCCCACCCCTGGTCCAGCCACACGTACTCGTCCACGTGTTCCAGCGCCGGGATGGTGTGCACGGGCCACCATACGAACCAGGCAAACAGCCCCACGGCGGCTACCGCCACCACTGCCGCAATCCCTGCAACCCACTTCAGCCAACGACGCATAGCGTTACTCCCTGGCGAATCTGCCTCATACTCCCGAGCAAACTACCTCACCAGCGGGAAGGAATTTGTGGACTGGCTCAAGGATGTTGCAACGGGCTGCGCGGCACGGTGCGCCTGCCTATGGTTGTTAGTTAGCTTCGCCGCACCGGTCGCCGGGGCGACCTCGCCGGCCGTGACGCTGGAATCCGGCCGCCCGGTGAACGTCGACAACCTGGCTCTCTCGCCGGGCATGAGCCTGCTCGAGGATCGGGATGGCAAGCTGGACATCGGCGCCGTGGCCGCGACATCCGATGCCGCCTCGCCCGGGCTGGGATTCGTCGCCGCCACGCCCAAGCTGGCCAACGTGGGATTCACGCCCTCGGCCTGGTGGGTGCGCGTGACGGTACGCAATGCGGGGGATCAGACCCGCCTCGTATACCTGCGGCAGGGGTATCCGCTCATCGATTCCGTGGAGCTGTTCCAGCCCGGTCCGGATGGCAACTGGCAGCGCACCGCGACCGGAGACCGCCAGCCTTTTGGGACGCGGCCCGTGGAGCATCGCGATTTCCTGTTCCCCCTGCAGCTCGCGCCGCGCGCCGAGTCCACCTACTTCCTGCGCTACGCCTCACAAGGCCCCATCGACATCAATCTCTCGCTGCTCGATTCCAACGAGATGGGCGGCGCGGTCAGCCGCGAACAGATGGCTTACGGCATCTACTTCGGATGCGTGTTCATGCTGCTCGTATGGGCAGGACTGGTGTTCATCGCCGTGCGCGATGGCGCGTTCCTGGCGTACTTCGCCTACGTGGCCACCTTCGGCCTCTACATGGCAGTGAACACCGGGTTCGCGTTCCAGTATCTCTGGCCGGAGAGTCCGCGCTGGGCGAACACCTGCCTCATCGTGCTGTTGAGCGTGTCGTTGATCACGGCGCTGCAGTTCTCGACGACCATCCTGCGAGCGCGCGACTACACGCCGAAGCTGCATCTCGTCGCGCGCGGCATGCAGCTCCTGGCCGTCATCGCCGTGGCGCTGAGCCCGATCATGCCGTACTCGGTGCTCGTGCGGCCCGTGACCTTCCTGATCCTGGCGTCGGTGATCTACCTGCTCACGCTGGGCATCGTCAGCATGCTCGCAGGCTCGCGTCCGGCGCGATTCTTCGTGATTGCCTGGAGCTCCTTCCTGGCCGGCTCACTGATCTTCCTGCTCAAGAACTTCGGTGTGCTGCCGCATACGTTCCTCACGCAGCACAGCTGGCAGGTGGGATCGCTGCTCGAGATGATCCTGCTCTCGATGACGCTGAGCAGCCGCATGAACGAGCTCAAGCACCAGAGCCGCACGGATCCGCTCACATTGCTCGGCAACCGCCGGCTGTTCGACGACAAACTACCCGAGGAGTTCAGCGCGTCGCGCGAGAGCGGCGCGCCGCTGTCCCTGCTGGTGCTCGACATCGACAACTTCAAGACCTACAACGACCGCCACGGCCACGCCTATGGCGACGAGGCCGTGAAGGTCGTGGGCGCCGCGCTGCGGCGATATGCGCGCAAGCCGGTGCTCGCCTGCCGCTACGGCGGCGACGAATTCTGCGTGATCCTGCCCAACACCGACGCTCACGCCGCCGCCACGATCGCCGAGCGGCTGCGCGCCACCGTCCAGGCTTCCCGCACCGACGACTTCACCATCACCATCTCCGTGGGGTACGCCACGCTCACGGCCGGCGAATTCCCGACGCACGACAAACTGTTCGAAGCCGCGGACGCGGCGCTGTATTCCGCCAAGGAAGGCGGGCGAAATCGCGTCTCTTCGTTCAAGGGGCGCCGCGCCGAAGACAGCCGGCCGTCCGCCAGCACCGGCTGACGGCTCGCAATCCCGCAATCCGTTGAATTGGCCCCTCCGGTCAAATCCGGCTTGCGCCAATTACTACACGTGTCATAGAGTCGGCCTCAGTTGTAGTGGACGAGATCCTGATGACCCAACCCAAACTCAGCGCGCTCGAGCTGCGCATCATGAACGAGCTCTGGACGCGCGGCGCCCTGTCCATCCGCGAAGTCCACGAGGCCGTCGTGAAGAAGGATCGTCCCGCTTACACGACGGTGCAGACCATGGTGTACCGCCTGGAGGCCAAGGGCGCGCTCAAGCGCACGCGCAAGATCGGCAATGCCCACGTGTTCGAGGCCACCACCACGCGCGCTTCGGTGCAGACGCGCCTGCTCAAGGAGTTGCTGGGCCTGTTCGGCGGCAACGCCCGGCCGGTGATGGCTCACCTCGTCGAGATGGGCAAGATCTCGAAGGAGGACATCGAGGATGCGCAGAAACTGCTGCGTGAGCACGCCACGCGCGACAAGGATGCGCAGAGATGAGCGGCGCGCTGATCGACCACCTGTGGCAGTCGACGCTGTTCTGCGCCGCGGTGTGGTTGATCACGTTGATGCTGCGCGCGAACAGCGCGTCGCTGCGCCACGCGTTGTGGCTCATCGCGTCCATCAAATTCCTCGTGCCGTTTTCGGCGCTCTATCACCTGGGCGCCATGGCTGGGTTGCCTGCCCCTGTTGGCGCCCAGCCATCCTTCTTCGCCGAAGCCTTCGCCGCCGCCGCGCCCATGGTTTCGCCGACGGAGTCGCTGATATTCATCGCACCCGCGCCTCAGTCCTGGTGGGGCCTGGTGCTGGGACTGATCTGGGCCACGGGCGCATTCACGATGGCGCTGCGCTGGTACCTGGGTTGGCGCCATGCCGATCGTCTGGCAAGGGCAGCGCGGCCGGTGCCGGGCTCATCACTGGATGCACGCATCACGGACGCCGCCATAGAGCCGTCCGTGGCCCGCGTGTTCCATCCGGTGGTGTTGCTGCCGTCCGCGCTGCTCGGGAGACTTTCGCAGGATCAGCTCGGCGCCGTGCTCGCGCACGAGCGTGAACACATCGCGCGGCACGACAATCTCACCGCGCATCTGCACCGCATCGTGCAGACGCTGTTCTGGTTTCATCCGCCGGTCTGGTGGATAGGCCGGCAGATGCTCGAGGAGCGCGAGCGCGCCTGCGATGAGGCCGTGCTCGAACACGGTCACGACGCGCAGCAATACGCGGAGGGCATACTCGCGGTGTGCCGCCATTGCCATGCGCTCCAGCACGCCGGCCATACCGCATCGGCGCTCTCCGGCAATCTCACCGAGAGGATTCGCGCGATCATCCGCCACGTGCCGCCGGCATCGCTGGGGTTCTGCAAAGCCTTCGCGTTGTCGGTGGGCACGCTGGCCTTGGGACTGGCGCCGCTGCTCGCAGGCGCAACCGACGATGCGTCGCGCCGCTACGAACAGCTCGTCTCGGATTCGCGCAACCTCGGGTCGGCCATCGTCTACGTATCGCCGGCCTCGGGCGGCACCGGGGATCGTCGCCTGCAACTGCAGGCCGGGCAGCGTGAGGTCATCGTCCGTAATGCCTCGCTGCGCGAACTCGTGGCATTGTCTTATGGCGTGCCGCTCAGCCACATCAACGGCGGACCCTGGCTGGACTCCGCGCGTTACGACTTCCGCGCGGAGCTTCACGATCCCGTCGTGGATCCCGACCGTTTCGATCCCACTGCGCTGCGCGGCGTGGTGAACAAACTATTGGCGTCGCGCTTCGATCTGCAGATCCATGTGAATCATCGCTGCCAGGACCCCTGCGGCCGGCTCGATCCCTCCCACTCGCTCTGACGACACCGTTCGACCCGGCCCGCGAACACGTCTCAAACTACTACAGTTGTGGTTACGTTCCTCCTCGATCATCTGTGGCAATCACTCTTGTGCGTGGCGCTGCTCGCGGCATTCGCGGCAATCACGCGACGGAACGCGGCGCAGGTCCGCCTGTGGATATGGCGCATCGCTGCGGTGAAGCTGCTGGTGCCATTCGCGTTGCTGGGCGGCGCGGGCGGCTGGTTCGGATTTCCGGTCAGATTTCCGGGCGATCCGCCGCCGGAGTTTTTCGTCGATGTGGTGACCCGGATCGCGCCCTGGTTCTCCGCAGGCTCCTGGTTCGACTCCATCGCCGCACGCCTGATCTTGCTCGC
>JBKPPO010000019.1:0-10621 GCA_046733635.1 Pseudomonadota bacterium
CCCGGCATCAGCGCGACGTATTTCGGCCCGCAGGCCAGCCGCCCGGTGATTCGCGGCCAGAGCGGCGAGCGCGTGCAGGTGAGCGAGGACGGCGCGGAGTCGCTGGACGTGGCGGCGCTGTCCGCCGATCACGCCGTGACCATCGATCCCTTGCTCGCGGACCAGGTCGAGGTGCTGCGCGGCCCCGCCACCCTGCTTTATGGCAATGGCGCCACGGGCGGCCTCGTGAACGTGCTCGTGCGGCGCGTGCCCGAGCAGGCCTATGACCACGCCTTCGACGGCGCCGCCGAAGTGCGCGGCGACAGCGCGCTCGGCGAACGCGCCGCGGCGCTTCGCATCGACGGCGGCCTCGATGGCTGGGCCTTTCATGGCGATGCCTACGCGCGCGAAACCGATGACGTCGAGGTGGCCGACTACGCCTGGTCGCGGGCCGTCCGTGAGTCCGGCCAGTTCTCGCCCGAAGAGATCGAGGAAAGCCGCGGCCGCATACAGGGTTCGGCGAGTAGTTTGCAGGGCGGCGCGCTCGGCGTCTCCCGCGTGGGCGATGCCGGATTCGCGGGCATCGCGGTGAGCCGCTTCGAAACCGAGTACGGCATTCCGGGGCCCGAGGCCGGCGTCTCCATCGACATGGCCCAGACGCGTCTCGACTTCAACGGCGACTGGGAGCCTGAGGATTCGTGGATCGCGAGCACGCATCTGCGCGCCTCGTTCAATCGGTACGAACACGCCGAGCTCGAACCCAGCGGCGAAGTCGGTACGCAGTTCGACCAGGATGGGCTCTCCGTGAGACTCGCCGTGGATACGGCGGAACTCGCGGGCTGGCGCGGCAGTTTCGGCGTGCAGTACCGCGACGTGGATTTCGTCGCGCTGGGCGAGGAGGCATTCGTGCCCGCATCCGTCACGCGCAACGTCGGCCTGTTCGCGTACGAGGAGCGCGCGTTCGGTCCGGTCACACTCGAGCTGGGAGGCCGGCTCGAACAACAGGAGATCAGCCCGGATGCCGAGGCGCAGGGGTACGACTCCGCGCGCGGCAGCTTCGCGGCGGGGCTCGTGTGGAAATTCGCCGCGGGCTGGAGCACGGCGCTCAACGCCACCTCCACCACGCGCCATCCCACCTCCACCGAGCTCTACGCCGACGGCCCGCACATCGCCGTGCAGCGCTTCGAGATCGGCGATGCCAGCCTGCGCCCGGAACGCGCCACCACGCTGGACCTCTCGCTGCGCCACCAGGGCGAGAACTGGGGGCTGACGCTCACGGCATTCCGCAGCGACTACACGGACTACATCTACGGCGCGCTCACGGGAGACACCGAAGACGATCTGCCCGTGGCGTTGTACGTGCAGGAGGACGCACGCTTCTCGGGATTCGAAGCCGAAATCGAGCTGCCTTCCCTGGAGATTTCCGGCGGCCGGCTGCAGACGCGCCTGCTGGCCGACAGCGTGCGCGCGCGGCTCGATGCCGGCGGTGATCTGCCGCAGATCCCGCCGCTACGCGTGGGCGCGGAACTCCGCTACGCAAAGAACGCCTGGTCCACGGGCGTGTCGGCGCACCGGTACTCGGAGCAGGATCGTGTTTCCGACAACGAATTGCCCACCGACGGTTACACGCTGCTGGGCGTCGATGCGTCGTGGCGCCTGCCCTGGCAGCAGAAGGCCGTGCTCGTCTACCTGCGCGGCGACAACCTGCTCGACGAAGACGCGCGCCGCCACACCTCGCCGCTGAAGGAGTTCGCGCCGCTGCCGGGCCGGTCGATCGGCGCGGGCGTGCGTCTCGAGTTCTAGCCGGTAAGATCGTGGACATGTCCGCACCGGCCATCGAACTCGAGAACGTCAAATACGCCTGGCCGGGCGGACCTCCGTTGCTCGACATCGCGGCGTTGCGCGTGGCGCGTGGCGAACGCCTGTTCCTGCGCGGGCCCAGCGGCAGCGGCAAGAGCACCTTGTTAGGCCTCGTCGGGGGCGTGCTCGCCCCCGACGCCGGCACCGTGCGCGTGCTGGACCAGCCGCTGCACGACATGAGCGCGTCGTCGCGCGACCGCTTCCGCGGCGATCACGTGGGCTTCGTGTTTCAGTCCTTCAATCTCATTCCCTATCTCACCGTGCGCGAGAACGTGCTGCTCGCGTTGCGGTTCTCCTCGGCACGAGCCGCGCGCATCGACGGTGACGCGGCCGCCGAAGCCGGGCGTCTGCTGGGTGCACTGGGTCTCGCCGATGCGTCGCTGCTCGATCGCGCCGCCACGCAGCTGTCCATCGGCCAGCAGCAGCGCGTCGCCGCGGCGCGCGCACTCATGGGCCGTCCCGAACTGCTGGTCGCCGACGAACCCACTTCCGCGCTGGATCACGAAGCGCGCGAGGCCTTCCTCAAGCTGTTGCTCAGCGAGTGCGCCACCAATGGCACGACGCTGCTGTTCGTGAGCCACGATCCCACGCTGGGGCCGCTGTTCGACCGCCAACTGCAGCTCACGCAGCTCAACCAGGCGCCGGTGAAGTTGTCATGAGCGGCACGCTGCATCTCGCCTGGCGCAGCCTCGTCAACCGGGGTGGCACCGCGCTGCTGACCATCGGCGCGATCGCGGTGAGCGTGGCGTTGTTGTTGGGCGTGCAGAAGTTGCGGACCGCCGCGCGCGATGGCTTCACGAGCACGGTGTCCGGCGTGGACCTCATCGTCGGTGCGCGTTCGGGGCCGGTGAACCTGCTGCTGTACTCCGTGTTCCGCGTCGGCGACGCCACCGCGAACGTGAGCTGGGAGAGTTACCAGATCGTCGCGAAACATCGCGACGTGGCCTGGACCATCCCCATCTCGCTGGGCGACTCGCATCGCGGCTTCCGCGTGCTCGGCACCACGGGCGCGTATTTCGATCACTACCGGATCGCCGGCGGACGGCCGCTGGCCTTCGCGCAAGGCAAGAGATTCGCGGCCCGGGAAGACGCGGTGTTGGGCGCCGACGTGGCGCGCGCGCTCGGGTATCGACTGGGCTCGGAGATCGTCATCGCACACGGCGCCGCGGACGTGAGCTTCGCGGAACACGGTGACGCGCCGTTTCGCGTGGTGGGCATCCTCGAACCCACGGGTACGCCCGTGGATCGCGCCGTGCACATCTCGCTGGACGCGCTCACGGCGATCCACGAGGGCGGCGCGCACGCGCACGAGGCGGAACATCATGAAGGTGACGGCCACACGGCCGAAGAGCACGCCCATCTCCACGAGGAAGATCTGCACACGCAGGAGCCGGCCGAACTCACGCCCAGGGGCATCACGGCCTTCTTCGTCGGCATGAAAGACCGCACGGCGCTGCTCACCATGCAGCGCGCGCTCAACGAATTTCCGCGCGAGCCGCTGCTCGCCATCATCCCGGGCGTCGCGCTCAAACAGCTCTGGGATCTCATCGGCGTCGCGGACCGCGCGCTGCTGGTCATCGCGGCCTTCGTGGTGCTGGCGGGTTTGCTGGGCATGCTCACCGCGATTCTCGTGAGCCTGAACGAACGCCGGCGGGAGATGGCGATCCTGCGTTCCGTCGGCGCCCGCCCACGGCATGTGTTCACGCTCATGGTGGCCGAGGCGGGGATCCTCGCGAGCGCCGGCGTGGCCGCGGGCGTGGCGCTCACGTATGGCCTGCTGGCGGCGGCCCAGCCCGTGTTGGCGGCGCGTTACGGAATCTTCGTGCCGCTCACGGGTCTCAATGGCACCGACGCCATCATTCTGGCGGGTATAGTGGCGGCGGCGCTCGTCATGGGCCTCTGGCCCGCGTGGCGCGCCTACCGCAACACCCTCGCCGATGGCCTAACTATCCGGATCTGACATGCCCCGCACGCCGAGTCTCATCGCCGCCCTGCTCCTCAGCACACTGGCTTTCGCCGCCGCGCCCGCGGGACAGCCGCGAACGCTCGAATGGACGGACCTGGTTCCCGCCGATGCGCGCAAGGATTTCCAGGCGCCGGCCGCGGCCGCGCACGACTACCTTGGAGAAGCCGGTCCCGCGGCCGCGCAACAGACGGCCTATGCGCCGACCAATCCCGATCTCGCGGGCAAACTCGTGAAGATCCCCGGCTTCATCGTGCCCCTGGACGTGGCCAAGGACGGCACGGTCAGCGAGTTCTTTCTGGTGCCCTACTTCGGCGCGTGCATCCACGTTCCGCCTCCGCCGCCGAACCAGATCGTCTACGTCACCTCGCCCAAGGGCATCGCGCTCGATTCCATCTACGAGGCCTACTGGATCACGGGCACCATGAAGATGGAGAACAAGTCGACGCGCCTCGGCGCCGCCGCTTATTCTCTGGTGGCCGACAAGGTGGAAATCTACAAGTACTGAGCGCGGAGTCGTTCGGATGCCTACCCTCTTCGAGAAGATCGTCGCGAAGGAAATTCCCGCCACGATCCTGTTCCAGGACGACCGCGTCACCGCGTTCCGCGACATCAGCCCGCAGGCGCCGGTGCACGTGCTCATCATCCCCAACAAACCCATTCCCACGGTCAACGACGTGACCGAGGACGATGAGCGCACGCTCGGTCACATGTTCGTCGTGGCGCGCGACATCGCGAAGGCTGAGGGCATCGCCGAGAACGGCTTCCGCCTCATCGTGAACTGCAACAAACATGGCGGGCAGGTGGTGTACCACCTGCACATGCACCTGGTCGGTGGCCAGGCGCTCGGGCCGATGCTCGCCGGAGGAACACATGGCTAAGAGCAGGAAGAAATCCGCGGTGAAGTCGAAGAAACGCATTCCGGTGCCGCGTCCGGCGAGCAAGGTCGCCAAGAAGGTCGTCGGGAAAGCGGCCACGCCCGCGCGCAAAGCCGGCGATTTCTATCCGCCGATCAAGCCCTACAACAAGGGCTTCCTGAACGTTTCGCCCGTTCACGACATCTATTACGAAGAGAGCGGCAACCCGAACGGCAAACCCGTGGTGTTCCTGCATGGCGGCCCGGGCGGCGGCACGGACGCGAAGATGCGCCAGTTCTTCAACCCGAAGAAATACCGCATCGTGTTGTTCGACCAGCGCGGCAGCGGCAAGAGCCGCCCCAGCGCCAGCCTCGAGGACAACACCACCTGGCACCTGGTCTCTGACATCGAAGCCATCCGCGAACACCTGGGCATCGAGAAATGGCAGGTGTTCGGCGGCTCGTGGGGTTCCACGCTGGCGCTGGCCTACGCGCAGAAACATCCCGAGCGCTGCACCGAACTCGTGTTGCGCGGCATCTTCCTGCTGCGCAAGTCCGAACTCGACTGGTTCTATCAGAACCCCGAAGGCGCGGCCTCGATGTTCCCCGACCTCTGGGAGGACTACCTCGCGCCGCTCTCCGAAGAAGAGCGCAAGGATTGCGTGAAGGCGTATTACAAGCGGCTCACGAGCGAGAACCGCGAGACGCTGCTCGAAGCCGCGCGAGCCTGGTCGATCTGGGAGAGCGCGCTGTCGTATATCAAGATGAACCTGGACTACGTGAAACGCGCCAACGAAGCGGAGTTCGCCGCGGCCTTCGCGCGCATCGAGTGCCACTACTTCATCAATGGCGGCTTCCTCGACCGGCCGAATCAATTGCTCGAGGATGTGGAGAAGATCCGCCACATCCCGGCCGTGATCGTGCAGGGGCGATATGACGTCGTCTGCCCGGCGCGCAGCGCCTGGCATCTCAAGAAAGCCTGGCCCGAGGCGGAGCTCGTGATGGTGCCCGACGCCGGCCATTCGGCTTTCGAGCCGGGCACCGCACGAGAACTCGTCAAGGCCACGGACCGGTTCTCGAAGTAGCGCGATGCGCCGCGCCGTCGCGCTGATCGCGTGGTTGCCGCTCGCCGCGCTCGGCGCCGGCGCGACGGTCCAGACCGAACAGGTCCGCGCCTCACTACTCGCGCATGCGCCCGAGGGCGCGTCGCCCGGCAAGCCGGTCTGGCTCGGGCTGCAGCTCGAACACATCCCGCACTGGCATACCTACTGGAGGAACGCCGGTGACTCCGGCCTGCCCACCACGCTGAGCTGGACGCTGCCCGAAGGCGTCACGGCCGGCGACATCGACTGGCCCACGCCGCAGCGGCTGCCGCTGCCGCCGCTGCTCAACTTCGGCTACGAAGGCACGGTATTGCTGCCGGTGCCGGTGACGATCGGCTCGCCCGTCGCGGGCGGCTCGCTTCCCATCAAACTGCGCGCCGACTGGCTCGTCTGCCAGGTCGAATGCATCCCGCAGTCCGGGGAATTCGAGATCGCCGTCGACGTGTCGCGGCCGACCACGACGCATGCTCGAGCATTCGAAGCAGCGCTCGACTCGCGGCCGACGGACGTACAGAACGCACAGGCGGTGGCCGTGGTCGACGGCGACGCCCTCCGCTTCGAGGTTCGCGGCCTGCCGGCGAACGTCCGCGATCGAGAAGCCACCGTGTTCCCCGAGATCGCCGGTGTGCTAGACAACCCGGCGCCCGTGACGCAGCAATGGGACGGGCCGAACTGGCGCGCGAGCTGGCCCCTGTCGGCGCAACGCAGCGAGAGTCCCGGGACGATGGCGCTGGTGCTGGCGTTCGAAGGTGGACCCAACCTGCGCGTCACCGCCGCCATCACCGGCTGGCCGGGCGCGGAATCTGCGACCGCCACCGAAGCGTCCTCGCAGACGGCCACGGCAGGAGCCGCGCTCGAAAACCTCGGCCTGCCCACCTCGCTGCTGTTCGCCTTGTTAGGAGGCGTGATCCTGAACCTCATGCCCTGCGTGTTCCCGGTGCTGTCGCTCAAGGTGCTGTCGTTGACGCAACATGCGGGCTCGGCGCGCGCTCGCTGGATCGGCGCGCTGGCCTATACCGCCGGCGTGGTGCTCTCCTTCCTGGCACTTGCCGGGGTGCTCATCGCCGCGCGCGCCGGCGGCGAACAACTGGGCTGGGGTTTCCAGCTCCAGTCGCCGGGCATGGTGGTGGCGTTGGCATCGCTGTTCACGTTGATAGGACTCAACCTCGCGGGCGTGTTCGAAGTCGGCATGTTCCTGCCCTCGAACATCGCGAGCCTCAGGGCCCGCGATCCCACGCTGGACTCCTTCTTCACGGGCGTGATCGCCGCGGCGGTAGCCTCGCCGTGCACCGCGCCGTTCATGGGCGCCGCTCTCGGGGCCGCGCTCACCTGGCCCGTTTCACAGAGCCTGCTCGTGTTCGCCGCTCTCGGGCTGGGGGTGGCGGTTCCCTATCTACTGATCGCCGCCGTCCCCGCCATCGGCCGCGTGTTGCCCCGGCCCGGCCGCTGGATGGAAACCTTCAAGATCGCGCTCGCGTTCCCGATGTTCGCCACCGTGGTGTGGCTGACCTGGGTGCTGGGCCACCAGGTCGGCGTGGATGGCGCGGCCGCCCTGCTGCTTGCGCTCCTGGCGTTGGCACTCGGCGCCTGGTGGTGGGGGCGACGCCCGGAATCGGGCGGCAAGCGCGTCTTATCCAGCGTGGCCATCGTTTTGCTGGCTGTCGGCGCGTTCGTCTGGGCTGCGCCGACCTGGCGCGCAGCCGCTCCCGACTCCCGCACTGCCGCGAATGTCGGTGAAATCTGGCAGCGCTGGTCACCGCGATCGGTGGCGGAACTGCGTGCGGCAGGACGAAAAGTTTTCGTGGACTTTACGGCCGCCTGGTGTGTCACATGCCAGTACAACAAGCGCACGACGCTCGCGAATGCCTCGGTGCTCGAGGCCTTCCGGGCGAACGAGGTGGCGCTGCTGCGGGCGGACTGGACCTCGCGCGATGGCGTGATCGCCGCGGAACTCGCGAGCCTCGGACGCAGCGGTGTGCCGGTGTACGTTTTCTATGACGGCGCGAAAGCGCCGCGACTGTTGAGCGAACTACCCTCGGTCGAGGAAGTCCGCACGGCGGTGTCGTCGAAGTGACCGATCAGCAAGAACACAAGGAGTCAGCATGAAGCGTTCAAGTTTCCTGGTCGCCGCGGCGGCCGGGCTCTTCACCGTGATGGCGCATGGTTCCGCGTCGGTGGGCCAGGCCGCTCCGGATTTCAAGCTCAAGGACACGGCCGGCAAGGAGCAATCGCTCGCGGCGTACAAGGGCAAGTTCGTGGTGCTCGAGTGGGTGAACCCCGACTGCCCGTTCGTGAAGAAGCATTACGATTCCTCGAACATGCAGGCCACGCAGAAAGCCGCCGGGGACAAGGGTGTGGTCTGGCTGTCGGTCAGCACCAATGGCAAGAGCGGCTCGGATCTCGCTGCGTGGGTGAAAGAAAAAGGCGCCAGGCCCACGGCGACGCTGCTCGACGACGGCAAGGTGGGCAAGGCCTACGGCGCGCGCACGACGCCTCACATGTACGTGATCGATCCCGAGGGCAAACTGGTGTACGCCGGCGCCATCGACAGCAAGGCCACGGCTAACAAGGACGACGTGAAGAGCGCCACGAACTACGTGACCGTCGCGCTCAACGAAGCAACCGCCGGCAAGGCGGTGAGCAAGGCGACTACCGAACCCTATGGCTGCTCCGTGAAGTACTGAATGGGGACATTCCTCGTTTTCTAGAAAACGGGGACAGGCCTCGAACCGGCCTGTTCCCTTTTTGAGTATCGAGAGGAAAACGCGGACGTGTTACCGCAGGCGTTTCAGTGCCCTTCGCGCCTCACCGCAACGCCTCCGCCGGCTGAAGGGTCAGCGCCTGTCGAACATGGCGCGTCGCAGCCAGGCCAACCACCGCGAGTATCGCCACACAGGCCGCCACCATCGGGCTCGCCACCCCGGTGACCCAATCCACGCGATCGACGAAGCCTGCCAGATAGCGCGTTCCCAGCCACGCGCCGATAGTCAGTCCAACCGCGAGACCGACGAGCAGCGGCACGGCGAACTCACGCATCACCACACGCATGATCGCGGTGTCCCAGGCGCCATGCAGCCTGTGCAACACGAGTTCGGTGCGGCGTCGACGCAGGGAATCCGAGACCAGCGCGTACGCGCCCAACATCGCGACCCCCACGGCCAGAAAGGCCACCGCGGTCAGCATCGTCGTCATCTGCCGCTCCTGTTGATAGACCTGTCCGCGCAGTGAATCCGCCGACTCCATGACGTAGGGCAGACCCGGTCCGTGCGTCTTCCACAGATCTTCCATGGCCTGGCGGAGCGCGGCCATGTCGGCGCCATGAACCGAGATGTCCCATTGCGTGACGTCGCTGAGTTCGAAGGCCTGGGGCATGGCCTCGTCGCGCGCCGATTCGAGCTTCACATCCTTGACGACCGCAACCACGCGTTTCGGCACGTTGCCCTCCTGCATCATGCCGCTGCCCCCGCGCACGAGAGCACCGACCGCAGCCTGGGGCGTCGCGAATCCAAGGCCCCGCGCAGCTTTCGCGTCGATCACCACGTTCGTCTCGCCCTGGCCGACGCGCGGGGAGCCCGCGAGAATCGTCATGCCGTAGGTCTCGAAGAAACCCGGCGACACCGTGGACAGGCGCATCACCTGTTTGTGGTTCGAAGCGCCGACCCACGGGTCGATCGCACCTTGCTCGATCATCGAGTGCCCCCCGCCGAAGCTCCAGCTTTCCACCGCCGGATGACGGCCCAGCGCCGCGATGAATGCGTCGAGATTGGGGATCTTCTCGGGATTGACCATGAATCCGAACCACAGGCGATTGCGCGTCTCGAAGCCACGATCCGCCTGCATGAGGTAACGCTGCTGCAGGGTGAGCACACCCGCGAGCAGCAGCAGCGCGGCCGCACCGGCCAACTGCAGGGTCAGCAGCGCCTGGCGGGTGCGGCGGCCCCAGGGACCTTCGCTCATCGTGCGGCCCTGCAGCGCGGGCGCGGGCATGCCGCGCAGCGCACGCCAGGCGGGAAGCGCGAGCACGATCACCCACAGGAAGATCACGGTGGCGGCCAACCCGAGCATGACGCGCAGCGGGGTGGGATCGGCGACGAACTCGTTTCCGCGGAATCCCATCCAGCTGGCGACCCCGGGCGCGGCCCACCAGGCAAGCAGCACCGCGCCGCCGGCGGCTATGAGCAACGCCAGCAGGACCTCGGCGCCCCACAGGACGAGTAGTTTGGCGCCGTCCGCCCCGAGGCTGCGACGCAGCGCCGTCTCACGCTGACGCTGCAGCAGGTTCGCCGTTTGCAGGTTCATGCAATTGAACGCCGCCAGCACCAGCAGCAACACGCTCGCCGCCGCCACCGCACCGAGCAGGCGCCAGAGGCTGCGCGAGTCATCACCTTCGAACGGCAACTGTGTGAGGGTTATCGCGCGGAAGAACGCGGCTTCGCGCCCGTTCGCCTTCCACTCGGCAGGCAGCTCCGCGTACTTCGGATGGGCCTCGAAGGCCTCACGCATCCAGCCACCGATCTGATCCTCGGTCACGCCCGGACGCAGCCGCGCGAACACGCGGCCCGTGGCCGCGTAGATGTTGTCGCGCTGTCCGTCCATGCGCGCGCCGCCTTGCGTATCGAATCCGACCATGGCCTTCCGGTCGCCGACCATGGGACTCGCGCGACCGACGGGACTGCGTGGATCGAAGTCGGGGATGATGGCCGCAACGGTGTAGAACACGCCGTCGGATTCGAATCGCCGACCCATGGCCTGCGCTGGCGGCAGATCACCCCAGAGCTCGCGCACCACGCCGGGCGTGATGGCGATACCGTCGAACCGCGTCAGCGCCTCGCGCAAGTCCCCATGCAAGGACCGAAGACC
>JBKPPO010000020.1:0-3609 GCA_046733635.1 Pseudomonadota bacterium
TTGAGCAGGGCTCTTCCCGATTCGAGGTCGTCTGCCACACCCACCAACGCCATGTCGGGTGCCGACAGCACGGCGTGTGCGAGCGAACTGCGATACCTCGGGTCGTCGTCGACGATGGCCACGGTGAGTTTCATGTTGCGCAGTGTAGGCAGGCGGGACCGGCCGTCTCCTTCAGATTAGCCCTGATGGCCACTTCAAATTCCCCCACCTGTGGCCAGTCAAACTCCTCCAGGCAGGACGGCCGGATTATGAGCTTTCAGTGATGGGGTCAGCGAGTGCGATGCGGGAAGCGGCCTCTTTGAGTCGATAGCTCTTGCCCTCGAATTCGAGCATGGCGGCACGGTGCATGAGGCGGTCGAGGATGGTGGTGGCCATGGTGGAATCGCCGAGGTACTTGCCCCAGTCCTGCACGACGCGGTTGGAGGTGACGACGATGCTGCGGCGGTGCTTGTAGCGCTGATGGATGACGGTCTGCAGCAGCTCGGCGCTGGCCTCGGAGATGCGGCGAGCCAGGAAGAGGTCGTCGAGCACGATCAGGTCTGGCTCGATGAAGCTGCGCAGCAAGGCGGCCTGCTCTGAGCTACTGGCCAACGCGTGGCGGGCGAACTCGGTGTCGGCTTCGATGTAACGCACGTCGAAGCCTTGCAGGGTGGCTTGGTAGGCCACGGCCTTGGCGACGTGGCTTTTGCCGGTGCCGGGCTTGCCGATGATGAGCGCGTTGCTCGCCTCGTTGATGAACTTGAGGGTGTGCAATTCGAAGCAGGCTTGGCGCGGCAGCTTGGGTTGAAGCGCCAGTCGAAGTCGTTCAACGTGGCTCGCTCGTCGAGGCGAGATTGTTTGAAGCGTCGCTGTGTCAGGCGCGAGAGGCGCCGGTCGAGTTCGTCTTGCAGCATGGCCGCGAAGGTCTCCAGGAAGGGTTCCTGGGCACTCTGGGCCTGCATCAGGCGGGTACTCAAGGTGTCGGCAATACCGGACAGGCGAAGCTCGCGCAGGGCGCGTTCGATCTCGATCATGGTCATGTGTTGAACTCCGTGGTGGACGATGGATTTGGGGTGGGATGCGCTGCACCGCGCGCGAACAGCTCGGCGTAGTCGTCGGTGCTGCGGATCAAGGGGTGCTCTTGTGTCAACGCCAGCTCTGTCTGCACAGGGCCTGCGTCGGCGTGGTCGAGGGCCGCCAGTGCGTCGGCCACGAGCTTTTCGGTCAAGACCTTGACGTGTTGGTAGCTGTGGATGCCGTCGGCCAGGGCGCGCGCGCAGGCGCTGTTGACCAAGCGGCGCGGGTACCGCACGGCCAGGCTGACGATGCCCCACAACTTGCGTTGACCGACGCGGCCTTCGATGGCGAACAGCATCTCGCACAGCTGCTGTGCATCGGCACCGATGACCTGTGCCTGGGCGAGGATGCGGCGGGTCTCGCGCGAGGGGTTGAACACACGTTCCTCGTCGGGCAGCACCACCGTGCCGGCTCGCTCGGCGCGGGCATGGGTGCGCAGCAGGGCCTGCGTCTTGAGGTCGCGGATCTCGATGCGACGCTCGAACACGCGCACCAGCACCCGGGTGCCGATGGACGCAGGGCGAGCCGCGTAGCTGCTGTGATCGACGCGCACGCAGCTGTCGTCACAGACGGTGCGCTGCGACTCGGTGAAGTACTGCATGCCCAGCAGCGGCAGCGGCCTCAAGTGGGGCTTTTCCTCATCGAACATGGCCTGCACCTGACGGCGCGCAGTGCCGTGGATTCGCGAGGCTGCCCACGTCACCTCCCAGTGCTCCAGGAAGGCGTTTTGCTCCTCAATCGACTCGAAGCGCCGGCCCTTGAGCGCGGTGGCCTGGGTGTGGCCGATGGCGTGTTCCACGCTGCCCTTGCGGTTGGGATCGCGCACCCGGGCGGGGTCGGCCACCACGCCGTAGTGCGTCAGCATTGCGGCATACACGGGGTTGAGTTGCGGCTCGTAGAGATCGGGCTTGAGCACGCCCTCCTTGAGGTTGTCGAGTACCACGTAGCGGCAACTGCCTCCGAAGTGCGCCCAAGCCTGCTCGTGCAGCCGAGCCCAGGTTTCCTGGCTGCTTTTCCAGACCACACGCCGGAAGCTGCGCCGCGAATAACGCAGCGTCGCCACGAACAATCGCGGCTTGCGATACCGCTCGGTGCCGGGCACGCGCGTGGGTGCACCCTGGCCCTAGTCGACCTGCATCTCCTCACCGGGGAGAAACTCCAGACGGTCGAATTGCTCGGGCTCGCGGTGACGCAACTGGCCGACGAAGCGCTTGACCGAGTTGTAGGCCCCGGTGAAGCCATGGTTGTCCGTCAAGTCCTGGTAGATGGCCGTGGCATTGCGGCGCAGTCGAAGCTGGCCTTCGATGAACTCCCGATGTACCTCGCAGCTTGAGGCCGTGACAGCAGTCGAGGTCGGTGGCCGGGGTGGGGGAATTAGCGGCGCCGGTTCGATGTCCACCTCCGGGCAGTCGGTGGCCACCCCGGGGGAATCTGCCGGGTGGGCGGCTGCGTATTTCTTCTGGTAGGCACGGATCGTCTTGCGATCGATCCCTGTCACCCTTGCGATCCCTCGCTGGCCGACTCCCGCCTCCAGCAATATCCAGATCGTCGTTTGCAAATTTGGCTTCAAGACGTTCACTCCTTGTGTCCCCCTCTACGGTGAGGGGGGGAAAAGTAACGTCCTGCTCGCCCCGGCCAGCAATGCCGGCCCAGTCAGGGATTCAACACAGCTCGGCCAGGGTGGGGGAGTTTGAGGTGGCCATGGGTGGGGGAATTTGGGTGGCCATCAGGGCCCAGTGCTGTGGGGAAGGACGAGACGATGTGCCTTAGCCGCAGCAACGGTCGCAGTAGCGACGGGTCGATCGACGAATGGAGGTCGATCCAGAATGCCCAGCAGCCGCCTGTCTTGTCCGGATCATTCTCTTGATCCCATTGCTGGAGCGTCGCGCAGATGTCCGCGACGGTGGAGTCGGAATAGACGAAGGCGGGCGTTTGGCGCACGGGCAGATAGGTTTCAAGCGCGGGAACGCCCGGCGGATTGCCCACCCGGCGCGAGCTGATAGCCGTAGCGCATCCCGCAGGCGATCGAGCGGTTGGAAGGATCGACGTTGAAGATCGTCGCGAACATCCCGTTCAGCGGGCCAGTCGCGGGGTAATAGGACCAGTTGTCGATCGGCAGCGCTGCGACGACCTCGATGAATGGCACCACCGGCTCAGGATAGCTGAGCATCGGCTGCGATAGACGAAGGCGCGTCGCGTCGCGCTGCCGGTCGGTCCCAGCAGCCGTGCGTTGCGGGCCACCGATGCCTTGGCGGTGGCGTTCTGATAAGCGGCTATCGCCAAGCTGCCGAATTCAAAAGCGAAACTCAAGAGCTCAAACGCTGGCACTCGCAATGCTTCCTCGGCCGGGAACAAATAGCATTACACGTCTGCATTGTCGTCAGTGCCGCAGGCCGAGGCGGCTGCAGGTGTCAGTGGATGTGCCACCCCGTTTGGGGTGACGCAGACGATGCGGTGCCAGCAAGTTGGCCGTCCTCTGGTTTGGCCGTGCGCACCAGCGTGAGGCTGTTGTACCAAGTCGAGCTGGGGTCTGTGGTGAGATGGGCGGTGAAT
>JBKPPO010000021.1:0-31383 GCA_046733635.1 Pseudomonadota bacterium
GGTCCATGCCGGCCTGCTCGAGGCACTACTCGCGGCAGGCGCCGGGCCGGTGCTGGATTCCGCCGAGGTCGCCGCGCTGCGCGCCGCCGGGGTATTCAAGAGCGAGGTTCGGTTCGACAAAGGCGCGATCGTCTCGCCCGAGGGTGCACGATTGTCCGCGGATCTGTCCGACGGCAATGCGCGCGCCGCACTCGCCCGGGAATGCCTGGGACTGGAGCTGCAAGGTGGCGCCGTGATGCATGCCGGCTTCCTGCTGGGCCCCCGCTCCTTCTACGCGGCGCTGGCCGCGCTTCCCGAGTCCGAGCGCAGACTTTTCGACATGCGCGGCGTCGGCTACATCAACCAGTTGTACGGGCCCGACCAGGAACTTCGCATCGCGCAGCGCTGCCATGCGCGTTTCGTGAACACCACCATGATGCTGACCACACTCGGTGCGGCCGTGTCGGATGGCCTGGCCGACGGCCGTGTCGTGTCCGGCGTGGGCGGACAGTACAACTTCGTGTCGATGGCGCACGCGCTGCCGGGCGCACGCTCCATCCTTTGCGTGCGATCGACGCGCATGAAGGACGGCCAGGTGAGTTCCAACATCGTGACCGGCTATGGCCACGTCACGATCCCCCGCCACCTGCGCGACATCGCGATCACGGAATACGGCATCGCCGATCTTCGCGGCCGCACGGACTCCGAATGCGTCGCCGCGATGATCCGGATCGCCGACTCGCGCTTTCAGCAGGAGCTGCTGACGGCGGCGAAGCGCGCACACAAGATCGACGCGGGATTCCAGATCCCCGAGGCCTGGCGGAACAACACGCCCGAGAAGCTCGCCGCCGCCTTCGCCGAGCAGCGCCGCGGCGGACTGTTCTCGGAGTATCCGTTCGGCACGGACCTCACGCGGGAGGAGATCGACCTGGCGCGCGCATTACGCTGGCTCAAGGAAAATACCGCGGGAAAGGGCGCGCGTATCGCCACGGTGATCCGCGCGCTGGCAGCCGGCGTGGATGCATCACACCGCGGTTATCTGGAACGGCTGAAACTGCTCGAACCTCGGGATTTCGGCCAGAAGCTCAGCGCGAAACTCGTCAGTCTCGGCTTGCGCGCCACGGCCGCCGCGCGCGACCAAACTACTTCGCGAACAGCCGCGACGGATCCTTGAACGCCTTGAATTCGAGTGCATTGCCCGAAGGGTCGTAGAGGAACATCGTCGCCTGCTCGCCCACGAGCCCGGCGAAGCGGATGCCGGGCTCTATCTCGAAGCGGATGCCTCGCGCGCGGAGCCGCTCCGACAGCGCGTGCCAGGCATCCCATTCCAACACCACTCCGAAGTGCGGCACCGGCACATCGTGTCCATCCACTTCGTTGTGATGCACACGGGCTTTGCGCGTGGGGTCGAGATGCGCCACCACCTGGTGACCGAAGAAATCGAAGTCCACCCATTCCTCGCTGCTGCGTCCTTCGGGGCAGCCGATGAGATCGCCGTAGAAGACGCGCGCCGCGGAAAGCGAATGGACGGGGATGGCCAGGTGGAACGGCTGCGGCATGCGTCAGTGACCTCGTTGGGCCCACCAGGCATCGCGCGCACGCACGGCCAGGTCGGGATGATCGGAGAAGAAGCCGGTGATGCCGGCGTCGAGCAGCGCGCGAATTTCCGCCTGGAGATCGCCCGGCGCTGCGGCATCGCCGGGAGCTCTGAGCGACGCGGGCAGGAATTCATTTTCGGCGCGCAGCGTCCAGACGTGGATGCCGAGACCCGCGGCACGGGCGCGGCGCGCGAGGCCGGTGTCGCGCGGGGCGCCATCGCCGAACTGCACCACCATCCACTTGTGCGGGCCGATCGCGTCGGCGTAACCCGCAATCTCCCTGAGACCCGCTTCGTTCATGAGATCGAGATAGCTGCGCGTGTCACCGGCCTGCGTGAAATCGAAGGGCTGGCCGATCGGCTCGACGAGCTGCACCAGCGTCAGGTCGGTTTTTTTCCGTAGCGCTTTCAGGTTGGCGACTTCGAAAGATTGCAGGCAGACCGGATCGGTGCGCTTCGTGTAACCGAACCGCGTCAGCGCTTCGAGCAGACGATCGTCGAAGTGCAGGCCAAGCGCGGCGAAGTAGCTCGGATGTTTGGTCTCTGGATAGACGCCGATGCGCGGCGGCGCGGGCCTGCCCGACGCGCGCGCGGCTGCCGCGCGTTGGGCATCGGCTGCCGCCACGAGCGTCAGCACTTCTTCGAAGGTGGGGATTTCGAACGCGCCGTCGTATCGCGTGTTGCCCTGGCGCAGCTCGGGCAGTCGCTCGCGCGCGCGCAGCGTCTTCAGCTCGGCGAGGGTGAAGTCTTCGGTGAACCAGCCCGTGACCTCGCGCCCGTCGATGTTCCGGGTTGCCTTGCGCGCGGCAAATTCAGGCCGCGAGGCCACGTCCGTGGTGCCGCCTATCTCGTTCTCGTGCCGCGCCACGAGCGCGCCATCGCGCGTGATCACGAGGTCGGGTTCCACGTAATCCGCTCCCTGCTGGATGGCGATGAAGTAGCCCGGAAGCGTGTGTTCGGGCACATATCCGCTGGCACCGCGGTGCGCTATGACAAATGGGCGCGACTCGGCCGCCAGCGAGCTTGCCGTCATGAGAACTGCGCCCGCGAATCCGGACATGACGTAACGCCAGAATCGGCCGCGATGCCGGGGCCGGTCGCTTGCTGCCTGCATCGGAAACTTCTTCGCAACTGGGTGGGAGACGCGCTCATGAAAACCATCATCCGTGTCAGTCGCGAGCTTAAACGCCGCCATGTGGCTTGTCTTGCCGCCGCCCTGATGGCCTCCGGCTGCGCCAGCGATCCGCGCCCGGTGGTGGTCGGCCAGCCGCTGACCCTGCCGTCGATCAACGACTACTGTTCCCTCGCGCAGAAGGAGATCGCAGGTTCGCGTGTTCCCGCGCGAAACAAGCTCATGCCCGAGTACGGCACGTTCTCACATGCGTCTCCTTCGCTGCAGCCGCTCGAGACGCTGCAGTTCGTTCAATACGCCGACCCGCAGCGCACGAAACCGCGGATGATCTCGTGCAAGCTGCACAGCGCCGAGAAGATCCGCACTGTCTATGGGGCGACGGCCGCGGGGGAATCCACGACCTGCGCGCGGCTCAATCGCCGCACGCTGGACGCGGTCATGGCCTCGATGACCGATCGCCAGAAGAAGAAGATGCCGTTCAAGGGCAGCATCCCGATCCTGCTGGATCCGGATGAACAGGCCACGAGCGAAGCCCAGTGGCTGGAATCCTTCACGATGGTGCAGACCGACGTGGGCGGCACGCTGCGCATCCGCGCCAAGAGCCTGCGCAGCGACGGTAATGTGCGCGTGTCCAGCAAGAATGCCGCCGCGGGACGCCAGTATTGCCACTTGATCGCGCCGGATTACCTCAGGCGCATCCTGCTCGGCGAAGTGCAGCTTCCCAAGTCCGGATTCTCCGAAGGCGGCACGGCCACGGCGGCGCGCTGACGCTGGCGCGATGTCAAAGGCCCGCGCGCGTGATGCGCGCGGTTTAAGCTTTCGGCCATGTCGGCCACAGCGCCCTATTCCCGTCCCGAAGAACTCGCGCACTCGCTGACCGCGGGGCTGGGCATCGTCGCCTGCGCCTTCGCGATCCCCGTGTTGGTGTGGGTATCCGTGCCCGATCCGTGGCGCCTCGCCACGGGACTCGTGTTCGGATTCAGCGCGCTCGCGATGTTCGTGACCTCGGTGATCTACCACTGGGCCAGCCGGCCCGAGCTCAAGCTGCTGCTGCGCAAGCTCGACCATTCGGCCATCTATCTACTGATAGCGGGGACGTACACGCCGTTCACGCTGGTGGCGATGGAACGCGCCTGGGGCTGGACGCTGTTCGGCATCATCTGGACGCTGGCCTTGCTCGGCATCGTGGGCAAGTTCACCCTGGCCTTCCGGTTTCCCAGGATGTCGCTGGCGCTGTATCTCGGCATGGGTTGGCTGGCCATCGTCGCGATCAAGCCGATGCTCGAAGCGCTGAGCACCGCGGAACTCTCGTGGATCCTGGCCGGCGGCGTGATGTACACCGCCGGCACGCCGTTCTATGCGTGGAAATCCAGGAAATACACGCACGCCATCTGGCACCTGTTCGTACTGGCAGGCGTCGCCTGCCACTTCGTCGCGGTGCTGAGCGTGGTGCGGGCGAACTAGCTCACTTCTTCCGCCGGGGCGCAGGTTTCTTCTTCGTCACGGCCTTCTCGACTTTTTTCCTGGCAGAACGGGCAAGCTTCCCGATGATCGGGGCGGCTCGTTTCACGATGCCCCCGAGGCTCCGGACGATGCGGCGCGCCTTTCGGGTCACGGAGGTCTTCTTCCGGGCAACGGGTCTGGCTGCGGCTTTGGCTTTGGCCTTGGCCTTGGGTTTCACGGCCTTCTTTCGCGGCGGCGCCGCGGGCATATCGGAGCGAGCCGCCTTTGCAGCGGATTTCGGCTTCTTCACCACGGCCTTCTTCGCCGCAGGCTTGGCCGCCTGCACGGGCACGCCGCCCGCTCCCCCGCGGAGCTGATCGATGATGGCCGGATTCTCGAGCGTCGACAGATCCTGCGTGATGTCTTCGTTGCGCGCGATCGCGCGCAACAGCCGGCGCATGATCTTCCCGGATCGCGTCTTGGGCAGGTTGTCGGCGAAGCGGATGTCGTCGGGCTTGGCGATGGCGCCCAGCTGCTCGGCCACGTGCTCGCGCAAGACCCTGGTGAACGCGTCGGCCTGTTCGCCCGTGGGACGTTCGCCCTTGAGCACCACGTAGGCGAACACGGATTCACCTTTGATGTCGTGCGGTTTGCCGACCACGGCAGCCTCGGCCACCTTGGGATGAGCCACGAGCGCGGACTCGATCTCCATGGTGCCGAGACGATGACCGGCAACGTTCAGCACGTCGTCGATTCGGCCCATGATCCAGAAGAATCCATCCTTGTCGCGATGCGCGGAATCGCCGGCGACGTAATAACGGTTCTGGAAAGTCTCCCAGTAGGTGGAGAGGTAGCGTTCGTTGTCGCCCCAGATGGTGCGTAGCATGGATGGCCAGGGTTTGCGGACCACCAGATATCCGCCGGCCTCCTCGCCTTTCACTTCGTCGCCACGCGCGTCGACGATCGTGGCGTCGATGCCGGGAAGCGGCTGGGTGCAGGAACCGGGCTTCGTGGGGGTGTTGCCCGGCAGCGGCGAGATCATGATGGCGCCCGTCTCGGTCTGCCACCAGGTGTCGACGATGGGGCAACGCATGCGGCCCACGTTCTCGTGGTACCAGATCCATGCCTCGGGATTGATGGGCTCGCCGACGGAACCCAACAACCGCAGTTTCGTGAGGTCGTAGCGCGCAGGGATGTCGTCGCCGAGCTTCATGAGCGCGCGGATCGCGGTCGGCGCCGTGTAGAAGATGGTGACGCCCAGCGACTCGCATATCTGCCAGAAGCGGCCCGCGTGCGGGTAGGTAGGCGCGCCTTCGTAGATCACGATGGTGGCGCCGGCGGCGAGCGGGCCATAGGCGACGTAACTGTGGCCCGTGACCCAGCCGATGTCGGCCGTGCACCAGAACACATCTTCCTCGCCGAGATCGAACACCCACTTGCTGGTGAGCTTGGCGCCGAGTAGATAGCCGGCGCTCGAATGCTGGATGCCCTTGGGTTTGCCCGTGGAGCCGGAGGTGTACAGCAGAAACAGCGGATGTTCGGCGTTCACCCAGACCGGGTCGCAGACCGGAACCTGGCCTTCGATGGCGTCGTGCCACCAGAGGTCCCGCCCCTCCTTCATCGGGATGTCCTGGCCCGTGCGCTTGAGCACGATGACGTTCCGGATGGTCTTGCCACCGTCCGCCAGGGCCTTGTCGGCCGCCGCCTTGAGGTCGATGACCTTGCCGCCGCGCCAGCCGCCATCGGCGGTGATGAGCAGCACGGCGCCCGCATCTTCGATGCGGTCCTTGAGCGACAGCGCGGAAAAGCCACCGAACACCACGGAATGGATGGCGCCGATACGCGCGCACGCGTGCATGGCGACGATCGCTTCGGGCACCAGCGGCATGTAGATGACCACGCGGTCGCCCGGCTCAACCCCCTGCGCCTTGAGCGCGTTCGCGAAGCGGCAGACGTCGGCATGAAGTTCGCGATAGGAGACGTGGCGCACGTCGCCGGGCTCGCCGACGAAGGTGACGGCGGTCTTGTGGCCGCGCTCTTCGAGATGCACGTCGAGGCAGTTGTACGAGACGTTGAGTTCGCCGTCGGTGAACCAGCGATAGTTCGGCGCCCGGGACTCATCCAGCGTCACCGAAAAGGGCTTGTTCCAGTGGAGCTCCGTGCGGGCCTGGCCGGCCCAGAACCCCTCGTGATCGGCTGCCGCTTCGGCCTTGAGCCGGGCCACGTCCTCGGGTTTGAGGCGGGCCTTGGCGGTGAATTCGGGGGACGGAGCGAATCGTCGTTCTTCGACGAGAACGGATTTGATGTTTTGGTTATTCACGGCGGCGGAGTGTAAACCGAAATGCCGTTTGGCCAGTCTCAAGGCAACAAGGAGAGAAAAACATGCGTTCCAGATATGTATTGATGCTGCTGGCCCTCGCGCCGGCCTCCGCGTTGGCCTGGGGAGATGACTGCAAGTTCACGGCGGATCGCGCCGCGGGCGTCGAAGCCAGGGGTATCGAAAAGGTGCTCATCCGCGCGGGCGCCGGCGACATGAAGGTCGTGGGCCGGGGCAATGCGGTGCGCGTGGAAGCGCGCGGCGTGGCCTGCGCCGCCAAGCAGGAGTTGCTGGATCTCGTTCAGCTCTCGGTGCGCCGGGAAGGCAACACCGTCATCGTCGAGACATCGCTCCCCCAGGACAAGCCTACCGGCTGGAGCTTCGGCGACAACGAATACGCCTATATCGACGTGGGCATCGCGCTGCCTGCGAACATCCCGGTGGAGGCGATCGACTCCAGTGGTGACGCGGTATTCGAGGATCTGCACGAGCTGACGCTGCAGGACAGTTCGGGCGACTTGGACGTGCGGCGCATCGCCGGCCTCGCCGACCTCTTCGACAGCTCGGGTGACATCGACCTGGAGGGCGCGGGCTCCGCACGCCTGCGGGACAGCTCCGGTGACATCGAGGTGGATGACGTCCGCGGCGACGTGGAGGTGGTGCAGGACAGTTCGGGCGACGTCCGCATCGCGAACGTGGGCGGTTCGGCGCGCGTGCGGCAGGACAGCTCGGGCAACCTGCGGTTCGAAGACATCAAAGGCAGCGTGGATGTCGACTCGGACAGTTCCGGCGATATCTACGCCGGCCGAGTCACCGGCAACTTCACGGTGAGCGAGGACAGTTCCGGCGGCATCGAGCACGAGTCCATCGGCGGCAGCGTGCAGATTCCCAGCAACAAGCGCTGAGAACCGCAGCGGCCGTCAGGCGGCGGCCGCTTTCATCGCGAGGGGCAACAGCGCCAGGCGTTCCGCCTGGCGTCTCAGCATGGGGCCGAAATTGTGCCGGTCGAAGAAGCCGGTCAATCCGGCGAGGTCCGGCGCACGGCGGACGAGATCGGTATGCACGATCTCGAGCGGCATGTTGCAGGCGATCTCGGTGAGCCTGCGCGCGAGGAACGCGGCCTCACGATGTTCGAGCAGTTTGGCGGCGAGTTTGCCGGCGCCGCGGACGGGCACGTTGGCCACGAGATCGAGGTTGTCGTAGATCTCCTCGAGCGAGGCGAACTCCTTCATGAGCGCGGCCGCGGTCTTCGCGCCGACGCCAGGTACTCCCTTGATGTTGTCGACGCTGTCGCCCATGAGCGCGAGGAAGTCCGCGAAGCGTTCCGGCGCGACGCCGAAGCGCTCTTCGATCTGGTCGTAGCGATATCGCGCATTGTCCGTGTAATCCCAATACACGTCGCCAGCGCGGATGAGCTGCGCGAAATCCTTGTCGCGGGTGACCAGCGTGGCCGGCAAGCCCTGCGCGCGGCAATGGGTCATGAGCGTGCCGACGATGTCGTCGGCCTCGTATTCGTTGTGCGCGAACGCGGGAATGCCGGCGTGCAGACAGAACTCGCGGCAACGCTCGAACTGCAGCTTCAGATCCGCGGGCGCGGGCTCGCGGTTGGCCTTGTACGCCGGATAGATCTGGTTGCGGAAGGAAGTCGTCAGGCTCGCATCGAAAGCCACGGCGATGTAGTGCGGATTGGCGCGCTCGATGAGATCGCCGAGGAATCGCGCGAAGCCGAAGGTGGCGTGCGAGGGGTTGCCGTCGCGGTCGGTCATGTCCGGCGGCATCGAGTAATACGCGCGGAAGACGTAGACGGAGGCATCGATGAGGTAGATCACGGCGCGGATCTTAATCGGAGTGCGGCACCGTTTTCTGGAAATGGGGTCAGACCCCAATTCCTGGAAATGGGGTCTGACCCCGTTTACGCGACGGCGGTGACGGTCTCGATGGCCGGGCGCCGTTCGGCACGCTGCAGGGCCGCGTCGATCATGGTGGCAAACAGCTCGGCGGTGTCGTGAAGGCTCTGGGTCGCGAGGCCCAGGTCGCGCGGACGGCGAACGAGCTGGCGGCAGCAGTTCGCGACCACCTGATCACGCACGGGATCCACCAGGGCGCCGCCGCTCAAGGCATGCAGCGCCTTCTCGGAGACGCCGCCACGCTGGCAGGCGTGCCGCCACAGCGGATAGAACAACCGGGGCATGCGTTCGAAGAACCACAGGAACCCCACGAGGCCGACGGTTGCGCGCTCCACGAGCTGGTAGTGCGCATACGCCGCCATTGCGATCGTCTGCGGCAGCGGCGTCAACGACACACTGTCCATGGAGTTCAGGCCCAGCGCGCGCAGATCATCCAGGAACAGCCGTCCCTGTTCGAAGGCCAGGCCGGGCACCGCGAGCAGGTCCGCCCACGAAGCCCAGTCCTCCGGGGGCACCACCTCGGCAGCCACTTCGCGCAGGCGCGAATGCACGTTGATGACGTGGTTCACTTCGAGGAGCAATTGGCGATGCACGCCGGCTTCGATGTGGGATGAGCGAAAACGATCGAGCACCTTCGCCAGCGACGACGTCCGCGTCAGCATGTCGAACTCGAGCGAAAAGACGTCGGCGCTGTTCATCCCAACCTGTTTCTCGGGTCGGCCCGAAAGCCGTCTATATGTAGTGTCACGAGTTCAGGGTTTCTCTCACTTGGGCTGTCATAAGCACAAAGTATTTTCAATCAAGGAGTTACTACAAACCCTGCCTCCATTGTCTATTTTCGTTTGCCCCTCGGTAGCGGTGTCTGTAAACATGTCGCCGGACGACAAGGGACGCGCCCCAATGAGCGAACGCAGCAGCGTCGCGGCGAAATTCAAGAAGCATCCAGGGTTCTGGGTCTCATACGTTTTCTGCGTGGGCTGGCTCGCCGGACTCTCCGGCTGTTCCCAGGGCCTCGACACCGAGCCTTTGGTCGAATATTCCACCGAGATCAACGTGCAGGGCGCCGCGCCCCAGAGCGTCACGCGTCAGCTCCGCAAGGGCGTCTATCTCTTCGAGATCCGCGAGCGCGACATCGACCTGCGAGTGAAGATCGAGGCCGGCGGATTCCGGACCGAGCTCGGCGATGCCTTCATCCGTCATGGCCTGCACCGCACCGTAGTTAGGCTGGACGGTCCCGCTCCGGTGAACATCACGCTGAGCAGCATCGATCAGCGTACGTGGCGCGGCGCCGCAGCCTTGCGAATCCTGCGATGGCCGGATCCCGTGCCCGGATCGCCCGCGGATCACCGTCTGCTCGGGTTCGAGGCGCTCGGCGAAGCGAGCGCGTTGCTCGCGAACGCCGACAAGGATTCCTGGCGCGCGGCGGTGAAACCATTCCGCGAGGCGGCCCTGCACTTCGACGAGGCACGCGATGTCCGCTCGCTCGCCGAAGCGGAATACCAGCTCGGCTGGGCGGAGCTCTATCTGCTCTACGAGCCCGAAAACGCGCGGCGCTCGGCGGAATCGGCGCAACAGCATTTTGCGGCCGTGAACGACGAAACCTGGGAACACCGGGCGGCGATGTTGCGCGGTCTGACCGAGACCTCGATCGCGGGCAGCATGCCGCCCGACGTGCCGCGCACGGAACAACGCCAGATGCTGGACCGCGCCATCGCGAGATTCGAGCGCGCCCGCGCGTACTTTGCAGCCCACGAGATGCACACGGACGAGATCAACGCGCTGAATCGCACGGCGATGCGGCCGCAGATCCTCGGTGACTTCGACGCCTGCGCGGTCGTGTACCAGGAGGCTCTCAAGCTCGCATTGGCCCGGAACGACCGGTTCTTCGAAGCCGGGTTCTCCAGCAACCTCGGTTACGTCGCCATGCGAAAGGGTGACGCGGCCAGGGCCTCCGCGCTCTACGAACGCGCGCTGCCGCTCATCGAGCGGGACCGCAATCCGGATCTGTACGCCACCATCATCGCGAACCTCGGACACAGCCTGGTGACTCTCGGCGAGTTCGACCGTGCACTGCTGCTGCACTCCGAAGCGCTCGAGCTGTTCACCTTGCGGGGCGACGAGAGCCAGACCGCGCGCGAGCTCGCAGCGCTGGCGTCCATCTACTTCCGCAGCGGCAATGTGGAACGCGCGCTCGCGACCATCGAGAGTTCGCTGCCACTGTACGAACGCGCGCGGGATTTCGTCGGCCGCGTGTCGGCGCTGCGCCTCGCTGGCAATGCCGCGGCGGAACTGGGCCAGCACGACATGGCTCTGGAATACCTGCGAAGCGCCGAGCGTGAAGACAGGAACGGCATCACCATCGAACGCACGCGCGTGCTGATCGCGGGCGAGTTGCGTCAGCTTGGCAGTCTCGCCGCCGCGGAACACATGCTCGCGCCGCTCGCGCTCTCTTCGATCGAAGCGACGCGGGCCGACGCGCTGGCCGAGCGCGCGCGGCTCCGCCAGGCGCAGAAGCGCCACAGCGAGGCGCTCGCGGACTTCCGCGAAGCCGACGCGATCTACGCGCGTCTGAAGCTCGACTTCGACCGGATCGACACGAGTTCTGCGCTGGCGTTGGCCTTGCTCGCCGCCGGCGACATCGCGGGAGCGGGCGCTGCGGCCGACACGGCCATCGGCATCGAGACGCGCATTCGCGTGAGTTCGGCCAATCCGGAATTGCGCGCGCGATTCCTCTCCGCCAGCTACTCCCCCTACGAAGCGCGCATCGAGGCCGACCTGGCGGGTACTCGCGACATCGCAGCTTCCTGGAAGGCCTTCCGCGTGGCGGAAGGCTTGCGTGCCCGCTCTCTGGTGGACCGCCTCTCGCATGACTCTCCCCGACAGGAACCTCGCGATGAACAGACGGAGCGTCTGCGGGAAACCATGACGGCGCTGCAGATGGATCTGGAGCGGCATACCCGCCGCGGCGTGGCTCCCGCCAAGGCGATCCTTGACACCCGCCGGCTCATCGACGAGACCCGCGCGCGGCTCGAAGCCCGGATGCTCGGCCGCGGCGCGCGCGCAGGAAGTGCGATGGCCATGCCGGAGTCCCGCGAAGTCGTTCAGGCGTCGCTGCCGGCCGATACCGCCGTTCTCGCGTATTTCGTGGGTGACCATCGTTCGCACGCGTGGCTGTTGTCGCGAAAAGAGCTGCGGCACGCGGTGCTGCCAGGCCGCCACGAGATCCAGGGCATGGTCAGCGCATTCATCGCGGGCCAGCGCACTCAGGCTCCGCGAAGCCGCATGGAGCCCACGGCCGCCTTGTTAGGCGGTCTGCTCCAGGGAGTCGAAGCCCGCCGGCTGCTGGTGCTGCCCGACGGCCCATTGAACAGCCTGCCGTTCGCCGCGCTGCCGCTGCCAGGCGCGCCGCGCGAGTTGCTGCTCGATCGCTTCGTGGTGAGCACCGCTCCCTCGCTGGCGCTGGCGCTGCGCCCGACCGAACAGGTGTCGGGCGAGCAGCTTCGCGTGGCCGTGATCTCGGACCCCGTGTACACGCCCGACGATCGCCGGCTGGTCGTGGCGGCGCATGACTCTGCGCAGTTCCGCGGCAGCGATCCGATCTCCGGGCGCCTCGCCAGGCTTCCTTATTCCGCCATCGAAGCCCGCGCGGTGGTCCGCGCGTTCGAGGGCGCACAGGTGACCGAACTCACGGGCTTCAATGCCACGGCCCGGCGCGTGATCGAATTGCCATCGCAGGATCTGGACGTGCTGCACTTCGCCACCCACGCCGTCATCCGCCGTGATGTGCCCGAGCAATCGGCGTTGTTCCTCAGCGAGTACGCCGCGGACGGCTCGCCGCTGCCCAGCGATCGCCTCACGGCGGACGACATCACGCGCAGCGGACTTCGCGCCAACATCGTCGTGCTCTCCGGTTGTGCAACCGGAGACGGCCGCGAGCTGCGGGGCGAAGGCGTGCTCGGGCTGACTTATGGATTCCTGGCCAATGGTTCGCGAACCGTGGTCGCTTCGCTGTGGCCCATCGAAGATGCGCTCACGGCGAGATTCATGGAGGAGTTCTATTCAGCCTATCGCGCGTCGGGGCGCGCGGCCGACGCGCTCCGCACCGCTCAGCTCCGCACGCGCGCCGAGGGCTCCGCCGTCTGGTCGAGCTTCGTCGTGCGCTCGAACGAGCTGCCCTGAATCCCCTCGCGGCCTCCCGTCGCGGAACCGCGATCCTGACACTAACTACTCGCCCGGGGCGGCCTGGATGTTCCGCCATGGAGTTCCTTTACCTCCGCCCGCCGCCAAAGCCGCGACCCATTCGTATTAAGTGTCACGACCACCCCATTTCTCCCACCTGAGACTCGCTCTGGCGCAAAAATAATCCGCGACCCAACTTACTACAAACCCTGCCTCCAACTTTGCCGGTTGATTGCGGCACAATGCCCCGCCCCTAAACAAACCGCCCCGTTGCGTGGGTTTGCTTGCAATGTCCATGCGCGATCGCGTCGCCACTTCTTGCCGAGACTTCGCGCGATCGCGATCTTTCGCTTTCGCCCTGTGCATCGCCGTGGCGGCGTTGCCCGCCGGTTGTGGCAAGGCACCACAGGATCCGGTTCCCACCGCATCATCCGATTTCTCTCTGCAAGGCGAAGAGCAGCAGGAGTTCCGCCAACGAGTGGAGTCCGGCGCCTGGCTCGTCGAGGTGCGCGAGCAGGACATCGATGCCCACGTGAGCATCGAATCGTCGGGCAAGAGCGAGGACCTGCGTGAATCGACGCCGCGTCACGGCGTCGTCTACCGAGTAGTTAGTCTGGAGGCGCCCGGCGAGTTGCGGGTGCGGCTGCGCAGCGCGGATCACCCGAGCTGGCGAGGCACGGTGACCGTGAGCATCGCGCGATTCGTGCGCGGCCCGACCGATACCCCCGGGGAACGTGAGCTGGGGTACACCGCGTGGGACGCGGCGGGACGGCAACATGCCTCGGCCAATCCCGAAGGCTGGACCGGGGCCGCCGATCATCTCAACGAGGCGATGACGCATTTCGAAACCGCTGGCGACGATGCGGCTCGAGCGGCAGCGGCGTATGCGCTCGCCAACGTCCAGTACGGCGCGCGCGACGACTGGGCGGCTGCGATCCGCGCGGCCGAGATGGCCGCCGATCTGTTCGCCGGGCTGGACGATGAGACAAACGCGCACAATGCGAATTCCGTGCGTGGCGTGGCGGAGATGTCGCTGGCATCGGGCATGAATCCGGTGACGCAGCGGGCCGAGCAGAAGGCCTTGTTCGAGGTGGCCGATCGCCGTCTCGGCGATGCGGCCGCGTATTTCGAAGCGCACGCGATGCCATTGCGGGCCGCCTTCACCACGAACATGCGCGGCATCCGCGCGCTCAATCTCGGCGACGACGATTCCGCCGCCACTCACTTCGCGCACGCGTTGACGCTCGCGGAAGCCAGCAAGGACGTCTCCGGCCAGATCCACGCCAAGATCAATCTGGCCTGGAGCCGCCGGACGCAGGGGTTCGTGGCGGAGGCCGCCGAGGAATACGGCACTCTGCTGCCACTGCTGGATCCGGAGCGGCAGACCTATCTATACGGCGCGGTACTCAACAACTACGGCTTCTGTCTCATCACCCTCGGCGAATTCGACCGCGCGCTCAGACTGCACACCGAGGCACTGGATCTGTTCACGCGCCTCGGCCAGCAGGACGAGCGCGCCACGCAGCTCACGGCGCTCGGAGCTTTGTATTTTCGCGTCGGCGACACGCACCGGGCGCTCGAGACGTTGCGCGCCGCGATCGCCGCTCAGGAGTCGGTATCGGACACGCGCGGCCTGGCGGGTACGCTGCGGCTGGCGGGCAACGCGGCCTCCGCGGCCGGCCAACACGACATGGCGCTCGAGTACCTGCGCCGCTCGCTGAGCAGCGAAGCCAATCCGCGTGACGTTCTGCGCACCCGGGTACTGATCGCGGGCGAACTGCGGAGCACCGGCGACTTCAATGGCGCCGACGCCGAGCTCGCCGAGGCTTTGAAGTCCCCGGTGGCGGTGGTTCGCGCCGATGCGACGGCTGAGCGCGCGCGCTTGAGGCTGGCGCGCAAGGACACGGCGGGCGCGATTCTGGACCTGCGTGCTGCAGACGAGGCATACACGAGACTCGGCCTCGACTTCAGCCGCATCGATACCACGGCATCGCTGGCGCAGCTCCTGTTGACCGGCAAGGACGTGGCCGGCGCCGAACGCGCCGCGAATGACGCGGTCGCCATCGTTCAGCGCATCCGCTTTCACTCTTCGAATCCGGAGTGGCGCGCGAGATTCCTGTCCGCGCAATACGCGCCATTCGAGGCGCGCATCGCCGTGGACCTGGCGATGGGTGGCGCCGATGCCAACGCCGGCGCCTGGCGCGCGTTCCGGACGGCCGATGAGGTCCGCGCACGCTCGCTCGCGGAACAGATTGCGGACGGCCCGGGCACGAAGGAATCGGATCCCGAGGTGACGCGTCTGCGTGATGCTCTCACGGACCAGCAATTGCGACTCGAGGCGCGGCTGCAAGCCGAGGATGCCGACGCGGCCGGCACGCAGGCATTGCAGCGCGAGATCGAGGAGATCCGCGCGCGCCTGGACGCTCGCCGCGCGAAAGTGACCGACGAGGGCGCGGGCGGCTCGCACCTGCCGGAATCGCTGCGCAAGGTCCAGGATCTGCTGCCCGCGGAGACGGTCGTGGTCGCTTACTTCGTCGGCGACTCCGCCTCGCACGCGTGGCTGCTCGCGCGCGATCAGCTGCGACACGCAGAGCTTCCAGGCCGCGCCCGCCTGCAGCGAGCGATCGACGCCACCGCCGAGCTGCAGCCGGGTTCCGCGGCCGCACGCGAGGCGGATCTGCGGCTGAGCCGCATGTTGTTCGGCAATCTGCTGGACGGCATCACCGCGACGCGCGCGCTTCTCATCCCGGATGGACCGCTGAATGGTGTTCCTTTTGCCGCGCTGCCGGTAGCCGGTGGAAGCGACCAGCTCCTTCTCGATCGTTTCCTGATCGGCTACGCGCCTTCGCTGACGTTGGCGCTTTCTCCGCCGAGGAAGACGCGGAACTCCGGTCGCCGGGTCGCGGTGATTTCGGACCCCGTGTATGCGCCCGATGATCGCCGCCTGCCTTCTCTCGCCAGCGGCGGCGGCAATCTGCGCAGTCCGCGCCAGGTGTCTCCGAACAAGCTCACGCGGTTGCCGTACTCGGCGCTGGAGGCCAAGGCAGTCATCGAGAACTTCGGCAGCGATGCGGCGATTTCGCTGTCGGGCTTCGACGCCACTCCGGAACGCGTGGAGCAACTTGCGTCCACGGAGCTCTCGGTGCTGCATTTCGCGACCCACGCGGTCGCCCGCAAGGATTCTCCGGAACGCTCCGCGCTGTATCTCAGCGAGTACTCGGCGGACGGCACGTTGCGGCCGGACAGCCAGATCACCGCCAACGACGTGATGCGCACCGGACTCAAAGCCGGCGTGGTGGTGCTCTCCGGTTGCGCCACCGGCGATGGGAGCATGCTGCGCGGTGAAGGGGTGCTCGGCCTCACCTACGGATTCCTGGTGAACGGCTCCGGGTCGGTCATCGCTTCACTCTGGCCGGTGGAAGATGCGTCCACCGCCCGCTTCATGAACGAGTTCTATCGCGCGTACCGCAAGTCCGGCAATTCCGCCGAGGCATTGCGGACCGCGCAACAGCGCAGCCGCGCCGCTTCGGGCGCCGCCGCGGTCTGGTCGAGTTTCGTGGTGCGAGCCAACGGATTTCCGTGAAGCTCGCCGTCGATTACCTGGGCGTTCAATGGATAGTTAGATATCAGGAGTTCCTTATGAAGCGGATGTACAAGGGCATGGTAGTGAGGTCAATCGCGATGGCTGCCGGACTGCTGGCGGCCGGCGCGTCGATGGCGGCGGAACCGGTCGACAACTCGCTGTCGGAATATCTGGGGCGCGAGATCACCCTCGATCCGGCGGCGGAGAGCAAGCAGCTCCCTGCGGGCGGCAAGCTCACGCTGGTCCACGATGCGAAGGAAGACGTGGTGCGCGTCTGCACGCGCACGGCGCCGGAGCAGAAGGGCGCGTGGAGCCATGACCTCGCGAAGAGCTGCAATGTGAAGCTGACGTTCAAGCGTGGCGAGCGCTACTGCACGGTCGAGGATGTGAAGGCCGGCAACGGCGAGGAGCTGTCGAGCTGCCATCGCCTCCGCAGCACCGAAGTGGCGACCAGCGCCGCCGGCAAGAAGGACAGTGTCGAACTGGCGGACATGATCGTGTTCCTGCTCGCACCGGACAAAGGTGAGAAGGCGGTCGCCATCCTCATCGACTCCCCGGCCCGCGTGACCTGGGAACCGGTGATCATCGGCAAGTACTGAAGATGCGCGCGGCGGCGAGGCGCTGGGCAGCCCTGCTGTGGCCGATGACGGCCACGGCGGCGCTCGGCGCTTCGCTTTCGCCGCCCACCCTTCCCCAGGCTTGCCGCACTCCCGCGGCGGCCAGCGCCGATCTACGCGTTCCCGCCGAAGTGCGCGGGTATCTGGACGAACTCGGCAGCGGCGGTTTCGATCTGCAGGCCGCGTGTGCGCACTGGGCAGGATTCAATTCCGCCCGGCGGACCGCGGAGTCCAAGGCCCGCACGCCCGGCGATCGCGGCGCGGCCCGCCTCATCGTCTTTCCTCCAGCCGGCGGTGACGTACGCCGGCTATCGGCTTACCTGGCCAATACCGGGGAAGTGCGTGCCCTCGAGCGCTCACGTGATTACGTAGTGGCTTCGTTTGCGAAGCGCCTGTCCGGCGAGTCGCTAGCCCGACTGCTCGAGTCACCGCAGGTGGGTTACGCCGAGCCCGATTGCGACGGCCCCGATTTTCTGGCGACCTCCAAGGAGCTCCGCACCGGCCTGCGTCCGGATTGCTGGCTCCGTTCCGCGCGGAAGGTATTTCCCAACGACCCCTGCATCGACGAACTCTGGGGTCACGCCAGCATCGGCTGGGACTCCCGCGTCGCAGCTCGCTCCCTGCCCCGAATCGTCGCGGTGCTCGATTCGGGCATCGACGCCAGGCACGAGGATCTGAAGCGCAACATCGTTGCGCCGCGTTTCATTCATGCGCGAAGCGAGAGCGGCCGCCTCAATGCCCGCTGCGCGACCAGTGGCCGCTGCTTCAGCCATGGCACCGAGATGGCCGGCACCATCGCCGGCCGCATGGACAACGGCATCGGGGTGGCCGGAGTGGCGCCCAACAGCCTCATGGTCCCCATCGTCATCAGCAGCGTGGACACGCGCGTGCTCGGGCGACTGTCCACCATCGCCCAAGGGATAGACGCCGCGGCGAACTCCGGCGCCGACATCATCAACATCAGCGCGAAGTGGCCGGTGGACAGCCGCGCGATTTCCGAGGCCATCTTCCATGCGGTGGGTGGTGAGGAGTCCCGCCGGCGTCTGATCGTCACGGGCTACACCACCACGTTGCGCGGAGACGACACACTTCGCGAGTACTACCCGTCTCGCTACCGCTGCCTTCCCGGGGTCCTCGCTGCGGTCCCCACGGACATGCGCGGGCGGAATCTGTCGAATCCTAAGGGTGCGACGTTCGCAAACGATGGACGGATTCACGCACCGGGCGTGGACATCGTGGTGACGACCACAGAGAATTCCGAGCGTGGCTACACCTTGTCGGAAGCCGCCGGCCCATCGAGCGCGGCGGCCTACGTGTCGGGGGCGGTAGCCCTGGTCTGGGGCAGCCCGCCGCTGAACAAATGCGACGCCCAGCAGATAAAGGAGTTGTTGTTCTGCAGGAGCAAGAGCAGCGACTCAACGCGGTATCCATGGATCAATGTCGATTTCCTCAGAGAACTCGCCAAAGTCGATCCCGAGTCGGAATGCAGCTCGGCCATGGAGGCGCTCGGCTGTCACTAACTACCTCACGGCCGCCGCATGAGCGCGCCGTCCGCCGAGGAGATCGAACGCATCGTCGCCGAGGCGCTCACGGGTGAGCGTCGCGCCGAGAGCCGCATGCTGCAGGCCTTGCGCCCCGGCGTTCTCGCGGTACTGCGTTTTGGCGCCTTTCACCGCTGGATCGATGCCGAGGATCTCACGCAGGAAACCCTGCACATCGTGGTCGAGCGGGTGCGCGCGCGCAGCATCGACGACCCGCGCAAGGTGTTCGCATTCGCCGCCGCCACCGCGCGCAACCTCGCGCTCAACGCCGCCCGAAAGATGCTGCGCCAGCAGACCGTGGTGGATTCCGAGCTGGTCGACGAACTCGCGCAGAACATGGAGATGGAGCAGGGCGACCCGTCCGACTCCGACGACAAGCATCTCGCCCAGGCTGTAGTCCAACTCATGGAAGAGCTGCCCACCGAACGCGATCGCCAGATGCTGATGCGGTTCTATCTAGACGGCACGGACAAGCAGCAGCTCTGCCAGGAGCTCGGCCTTTCCCCTAAGCATTTCGACCGCGTGCTGATGCGTGCGCGCTCGCGGCTACGCACCATCATCGAACGGCGGGCGCCCCACCTGGCCCTGTTCCCGAGGATCAGCGCGATTTTCCTGCCGCTGGCGATGTCTTTCACGTTTTGGGTGAGGCATTTTGGCTCCTGGTGACACATGTCACTCATGAAGTCTCTGGATCGCAACTCAATGGATGAGCAGTCGCGGCTGGTTCCGCGTTATGTCGCAGGGGATCTTTCCCGCTCGGAACGAGCCGAGTTCGAAGCCTGGCTGATCGCCTCGCCCGAGCTGGCGGCCGAGGTCGAAATGGAGCGACGCCTGAGAAGGGGCATGGCAGCTGCTGCGCGTCATGGCTGGCTGAATCGCGCCGCCCCGCCCGCCGCCGCCACCCCCCGAATCCCGCACGAACGGCGTTGGCAGTTCGCGATCGCGGCCACCGTCTTGCTGTCGATGGGACTGGCCGTGACCCTGACCTTGCCGCGCTCCGGCGACGACACCGCTCGTGTCCAGGCCAGCAGCAGACCGTCACAGATCCTGCCGACGCTCGTCGTGCAGCTCAGCAAACATCGCGGCGCCGGGAAGCTCGATGTCTCCCTGTCGCAGGCAAACATGCCCTCCGAACTCGTCATCGAGCCGGACGTCGTGGTGCTCACGTGCGCGAACGGAAACGTCGAAATCCAGTGCGCGGACGGCGGCACTCCGCAACTCCCGCAGTATCCGGAGTACGACCTGGCCGTGGTCAGCAGCCGCGGGGAATCGCTGCAGTGGCGCTCCGGCGCCCAGCAGCCCGCTTCCCGCACGCAGCTTTCTTTCCGCTATCGCGACGTGAGTGAGCTGAAGCCGGGGGAATACGAGATCCGGGTGCGCGGCTTGTCGCCCGACCATGAGGAAATCGTGGGCCGCTTCGCGCTCCGCGTGACCGGGAAATAGCCCGGACCGCTGCAACCAGCCGATCGCGAAAACAGGAGGGGACGTGCTTTCCGGCACGTCCCCTCTTGTTTTCGGGCCAGGCTCAGCTCAGGTACTTGGAAAGGCGCGCATGCAGCGGCGAATGCCGAGGGAAATGCGCGCGCAGGTATTCCATCTGGTCCGCGAGCACCCGTCGGCCCTTCAGGAAGATGTACTCCGCATAAGTTGGCGTGAACGGGACCGCGATGAGCTGCATCTTGGCCTGCTCGGGAGTTCGCGAGGCCTTGAGGTTATTGCAGCGGCGGCACGCGGCGACGACGTTCGTCCACACGTCGCGGCCACCCTGGCTGAACGGACGGATGTGGTCCCGCGAGAGCTCCTTCACCGGAAACCGCTGCGCGCAGTACAGGCAGAAATGCGCATCCCGGCGGAACAAGGTCTGGTTGTTCAGCGGCGGAACGTAATCCTGGCGCGTGTTGCCGGGATTGCCGGTGTGCCCCACCGTCGCGACGATCGAATTCACCTCGAGCACGGTGCGAAATCCCGTGCGGGCGCTGATGCCGCCGTAAAGCTTGAACAGGGGACTGCCGCAGGTATAAGCCACCTGCTCCTGGTGATAGAGCCGGGCCGCTTCCTTGTAGTCGATCCACTCCAGCGGCATGCCGGAAACGTCAGTACGAAGAACGAGTTGGGAGAGCGCGCGACCAACGTCGCCCGCGAGCAGGTGCAGATCAGTGCCGAGGCCGTGATCCGCTTTTTCCAGATCGATGCCCAACATTGGACATGTAAGATAAGCCAGTCGTGTGCGAGAATTCAACGCCGCAACACATTCATTTAATTCGGGAAAAGAAGGCCTTTGGCTCACAAGCCACGGGCTGACGGGGAGTCAGGACAATATGCCGATCACGATAGGCGCGCTCAAAGAGGGCGCGCCCGGTGAAACTCGCGTCGCGCTCGTACCAGAGGTGGTCGACAAATTCACCGGTACAGGGGCGCGCGTGCTTCTCGAAGCAGGCGCGGGATCCAGGGCGCAGTTTCCGGACGCGCTCTACAAAAAAGGCGAATGGGCAGGTAGTCAGGCCGAGGTGCTGTCGCAGGCCGACGTGCTGTTGACCGTCGCGCCGCTCACGGTCGAACAGATCAATCAGCTCAAACCGGGTGCGGTCGTCGTCGGATTTCTCCAGGCGCACACCAAACATGCCGAGGTGAAGGCGCTGCGCGATCGCAAGATCACGAGCTTCGCCGTCGAGCTGATTCCGCGCATCTCGCGCGCGCAGTCGATGGACGGCCTCTCTTCGCAGGCCGCGCTCGCAGGCTACAAGGCCGTGCTCATTGCGGCCAACAACCTCGAAAAGTTCATGCCGATGCTGACCACTGCTGCCGGCACGATTCGTCCGGCTTCGGCGCTGATCATCGGCGCGGGCGTTGCAGGACTGCAGGCCATCGCGACGGCGCGCCGTCTCGGCGCCGTGGTCGAGGCCTACGACGTCCGGAGCGCGACCCGTGAGCAGGTGAAATCTTTAGGCGCGAAGTTCGTGGAAACCGGTGTCACCGCCGACGGCGCTGGTGGTTATGCGCGCGAACTCACCGCCGAAGAGAAAGCGAAGCAGCAGGAAGCGCTCGATGCGCGCATCGCGGCCGTCGACACCGTGATCTCCACCGCGTCGGTGCCGGGTCGCAAGGCGCCCGTGATCATTTCGAAGGCCGCTGTGGAGCGCATGCGCGCAGGGTCGGTCATCGTGGATCTCGCCGCGGAACAAGGCGGCAACTGCGAGCTGACACGCGCGGGCGAAACCGTGGTGCATCAGGGCGTGAAGATCATCGGGCCCGTGAACGTGCCCGGCACGCTGGCCTACAACGCCAGCGAGATGTATGCGCGCAATCTGCTGAACTTCCTCAAACCCGCGATCGACAAGGCCGGCGATCTCAAGATCGACTGGGCCGACGAAGTCTTCGCCGGCGCCGTGCTCACGCACGAGGGCGCCATCAAGCACGAGGCCTCGCGCAAGGCCATCGAGGGATAAGAAAATGACCGGAATCGTTGCTCTTTATATCTTCATGCTCGCGGCCTTCACCGGCTACGAGATCATCGCCAAGGTGCCGGTGATCCTGCACACGCCGCTGATGTCGGGATCGAACTTCGTGCACGGCATCGTGCTCGTCGGCGCGATGGTGGCGCTCGGCAGTGCCGTCACGCCGCTGGAAAAGATCATCGGCTTCGTCGGTGTGTTGCTCGCGGCCGGTAATGCCGTCGGCGGTTACGTCGTGACCGAACGCATGCTCGAGATGTTCAAGTCATCGGGCGCCCGCAAGACCTCCGGGGGCGGGCACTGATGGAAGACGTCACACAAGCGCCGGGGCTCTTCTCCCGGCTGCTGATCATCGACATCAGCTACTTCCTCACGGCCGCGCTGTTCATCCTCGGCCTCAAGCGCATGAGCTCTCCGGTGACCGCGCGCAGCGGCATCATCTGGGCCGGCGCCGGCATGGTCGTGGCCACGCTCGTGTCCTTCCTCTATCCGGGGATGTCCAACTACGAGCTGATCATCGCGGCGATTGTCGTCGGTTCGCTCATCGCGTGGTGGAGCGGCAAGAAGGTCGCGATGACCGACATGCCGCAGATGATCGCGCTGTACAACGGCATGGGTGGCGGCGCGGCCGCTGCGATCGCCGCGGTGGAGCTGTATCGCGCGGCGTTCGCCAATGCCGCAGGCACGCCGATTGATCACAGCAACGTCGTCATGACGCTGGCCGTCGTCGGCGGCATCATCGGTGCGGTGTCGTTCAGCGGTAGTTTGATCGCCTGGGCCAAGTTGCAGGGCGTGCTCAACAAGACGGTGCGTTTCGGCGGGCAGAAGTTCGTCAACGGCCTTCTGCTGCTCGGCGCGCTGTTCGCGGGCGGCGTCGTGGTCCTGCACCATGGCGCGGACCCGCTGCACGTCTCGTTGATCTTCGGCCTCGCGCTGCTCCTGGGCATCGCCATGACGCTGCCGATCGGCGGCGCCGACATGCCGGTGGTCATCTCGCTGTACAACGCGCTCACCGGCCTTGCCGTTGCCTTCGAAGGCTTCGTGTTGAACAACGCCGCGATGATCATCGCCGGCACGGTGGTAGGTTCCGCGGGCACGCTGCTCACGCAGCTCATGGCCAAGGCCATGAACCGCTCACTGGCCAACGTGTTGTTCTCGGACTTCGGTTCGGCGAGCAGCGCGGGCGCCACCGAGGTGAGGGGCTCGATGAAGCCCATCGAAGCTTCCGACGTGGGCGTGATGATGGCCTTCGCGTCGAAGGTGATCGTGGTTCCCGGCTACGGCATGGCCGTGGCGCAGGCCCAGCACAAGGTCTGGGAGATGTGCCAGCTGCTCATCGATCGCGGCGTCACGGTGAAGTTCGCCATTCACCCTGTCGCGGGCCGCATGCCCGGCCACATGAACGTGTTGCTGGCCGAAGCCGGCGTGCCCTACGACCTCATCGCGGATCTCGACGAGATCAACGCCGAGTTCGAAACCGCGGACGTGGCGCTGATCATCGGCGCGAACGACGTGGTGAATCCCGTGGCGCGCACGGACAAGTCCTCACCCATCTATGGCATGCCGATCCTCAACGCCGACAAGGCGAAGAACGTCATCGTCATCAAGCGTGGTCAGGGCGCGGGCTTCTCGGGCATCGAGAACGCGCTGTTCTTCCTCGACAACACGCGCATGTTGTACGGCGACGGCCAGAAGGCCGCGGCCGAGCTCGTCAACGCCATCAAGGCGGCGGGCTAAGGGACTTTCTTCGTTTCCCCGCGCCTCGCGGGCAAACGGGGACGTGGCTGCTTCAGCCGCGTCCCCGTTTGATGGGAAACGATGAATGTCCCCTCTTCCGCGAGGACCTTCTTTCCGAATTCGGCGGATTCGATCGCGCAACGGCTGCGTGATTGAGGAAAATGCGCCATGCCCGATTTCAGTGCGCCTCTGTTCCGCTGGCTGCGGACCTTCCAGCCTTTGCCCATGAAAGTGGATGCGCGCGAGCGCGTCCGGGTGGTCATCGGCGCGCTGATCGGGATCGCCCTCACGGCTGTGCTGAGTCACTGGTTCGGCGGCGACCATGCATCCGTCTGGCTCATCGCTCCGATGGGAGCGAGCGCCGTGCTGGTGTTCGGTGTGCCGGCGAGCCCGATGGCGCAACCGTGGGCGGTCGTCGGCGGCAACACGGTCTCGGCCCTCGTGGGGTACCTCTGTGTGCTGACCATCCCCGACATCCATGTTGCGGCAGCCGTTGCCGTGTCGATGGCGATCGGCGCGATGTTCGTGTTCGGCTGCCTGCATCCGCCCGGCGGTGCAAGCGCGCTGCTCATGGTGCTCACACAAACAAGCGATCCGCACGCCGTATTGTTCCCGGTCCTGTTCAATGCGGTGATGCTCACGGCGGCGGGCGTGATCTACAACAGTCTCACCGGCCGGCCCTACCCTCACGCGCTCGCGCCGCCGGCCGGAGCTCCGAAGCCTCGCTTCAGTGACGCCGACCTCGACGCCGCGCTCGTCCGCTTCAATCAGGTGCTCAACGTGAGCCGCGAGGACCTGGAGCAACTGCTCAACTACGCCGAGTCGGCGGCCTACGACCGGAACATGGGTGAGCTGCGCTGCGCAGACATCATGTCGCGCGATCCCGTGGCGGTGGAATACGGCACGCCGCTCGACGAAGCGTGGACGCTCATGCGCCTGCGGCGGATCAAGGCGCTGCCGGTGATCGACAAGTCGCGTCGCGTGATCGGCATCATCACGACTGCGGATTTCATGCGCCTCGCGAATCTCGACCGGCGCGACGGCATCGCCGAACGCCTCCGGGCCGTGATCCGCAGTTCGCAGACCACGCATTCCGACAAGCCCGAAGCCGTGGGCCAGATCATGACTCGACAGGTGCGCGTGGCGAGCGCCTCACAGCCCGTGGTCGAGCTCGTGTCGACGTTCTCGCGCGAAGGCCATCATCACCTGCCCGTGATCGATGGCGAGCAGCGGCTCGTCGGCATCATCACGCAATCCGATCTGGTGAAGGCGCTGTATCGCGCCGTGGCAGCCGGGGACGCCGCGACTCAGTGATCTCGGTGCTTCGAGAACGACATCTTGTCGAGCACGCCCAGCAACACCGCCGACAACACGAACGCCATGTGCAGGATGGTGTACCACATGAGTTTGTCGTTCGGGATCTTCTCGGCATCCATGAACTTCTGCAGCAGGTGGATAGAGGAGATCGCAACGATGCTCGCCGCCACCTTGAGCTTCAACGTTCCGGAATCCATCTTCCCGAGCCAGCCCAGCGTGTCCGTGCCCTTGGCGTCGATGGTCGACACGAAGTTCTCGTAGCCCGAGAACATCACCATGACGATGAGACTGCCCACGAGCGCGATGTCAATCATCGCCAGCACCCTGAGCACGAGCTCCGCCTCGTCCATAGCCAGTGCATGGATGACCACGTGGAATGCTTCCTGGAAGAACTTGATGCCGAGCCCGATCAGCGCCAGCGAGAGCCCGAGGAAGATCGGCGCGAGGATCCAGCGCGATGCGAACAGGGATTTCTCGACGACGGTTTCCAGCTTTCCGGTCACGCGTTTACTCCGAAAGTATGAGGCGGCGCGTATTGTAGCCAAACGAATCCGGTTGGTAGGCTGATCGCGTCAAACGAAGGGGATTCCCATGCTCACTCGACGCGATTCGATGGTGGCGCTGCTTGCCGCCGGCCTCACGCTGACCTGCGTATCCCTGGCCGACGACGCCAAGGCCGTCCTGGAATCCACGGCCTGGAAGTGGGAGGACATCGCCGCGCGCAAGACCGACGTGGGCCAATACCGCCACGTGACCCGCCAGCCGACGCGCACGCTCACCGAGCTCGAGATGCACATCACCACGCTGAACCCTCACACGAGTTCGCATGCCCCGCACACCCATCCCAACGAAGAGATGGTGATCGTCAAGGAAGGCACACTGCAGGCGCACGTGAACGGAAAGGAGATCGTCGTGGGCCCGGGGTCGGTGCTGTTCTTCGCGTCGATGCAGCCGCATGCCGTGCAGAACATCGGCGACACGCCCGCCACCTATCACGTGATCAATTGGAAGACCGCAGCGACGCCGGACGCCGTGAAGAAGCTGCCGCCGACGCCCAAGCCGGCCGACGCGAAATAGGCGCTGCCGACTACTGTTCCCGCTTCTGGCGTTTGCGCTTGCGTTCCAGCATGCGCTCGCGCTCCTCGGGTGTGGCGTTCCGCCATCGCTCCCGCAATCGCTGCCGCTGCTCGGGCGAGAGATTCTTGAATCGCTTGTAGTTGTCGCGCACGTGCTCCTGCTTGTCGGGCGGGAGCTGCTGGTAACGCTTCCAGGCGCGGCGCGCGTGCTCGCGCTGTTCGGGGGTCAACTCCTTCCAGCGCGCGTGGCGCGCCTTCGCGCGTTCGCGCTCCTCCGGCGTCATCGCCATCCAACGGCGCGTGCCGCGTACGAGACGCTGCTGCTGCTCGGCCGGCAAGGTGTTCCATTTGTCGCCGAATCGTCCGAGCAGTTTCTGCTCCTCACTGCTCAGCGAGTCCCAGGGAATGGACGCAGTCGCTGTCTGCTCCGCGCTCTCACCGGCGGCGAACACGCGGCCCGAGGCCACGCATTGCACGCCGACGGCGAACACGGCGGCCAGCGCCACACGGCGCGAGAAACGTCCCTTGGTCATTTGTCTTCCTTCGCCGGCGGCGCGGGTGGGGCCACGACCTTGTCGCTTTCTTTGCCCGCGAGGAAGTCGGTGAATCCGCCTTCGCTCGAATCCTCGTTCACTTCGTCGATGCCGCCGAGGAATTCGAGCAGGTCTTCGTCAGGTTCCGTGCGCTTCGGATCACTCATGAATCGATCTCGCCGGCAGCCCACTCATAGAAATCCAGATCATCGGCATCCGCCACGAATTCCGGGGCATCCACCAGCAGGTCGATGTCCTCGAAAGCCGCGCCCGTGGACCCGCTCGCGGTCATGGGCGCATTCGTGTTGACGCCCGGCGCCCAGATCACGACAGCCAGTACCGCCGCAGCTGTGGCCGCGCCCGCAGGGATCCACGTGCGCCAGGGCGAGCGCGCGGGCTTGTCGAGCGCATCCAGCGCCGCGTGGCGCGCCTGGGTGAGTCGCGACAACTGACGACCGTCGAGCCGTTGCACGCTCCCGCCGAGGACCTCGCGCGTGCGCGATTCGAAAGCCGTTTTCGGGAATTCCTGGTTCATGTCGTTCGCCTAGATCACTTCGCCCAGTTTCGCGCGCAGGGACTCCAGCGCGCGGAAATAATGCGTCTTCACGCTGCCTTCCGAACAGCCCATCGCCGAGGCGGTCTCCGCGACGTCCAGGCCTTCGAGATTCCGCAGCAGGAACGCCTGTTGCTGCCGCGGCGGCAGGGCCGCTACGGCCGTCTCGAGCACGCCCATGGCTTCGTCGAGTTCCAGTCGGCGTGCTGGCGTCGCTTCCGGACTCGGAGCCTCGGCGACGGCATCGAATTCTTCTTCCTCGTCGGTCCGTGCGGGCAACCAGGACATGATGCGCCCGCGCACGGTACGGCGACGCTGCATGTCGCGGATCCGGTTCGCGAGGATCCGGTAGAACAGAGGCCGCCACTCCGCTTCGGGCCGCGACGCATAGGACTGCACGAGTTTCATCATGGAGTCCTGGACGGCGTCGAGCGCGTCATCGTCATTGCGAAGCCCGAGCTGCGCGATCTTGAATGCGCGTCTCTCGACACCGATGAAGAATTGATCGAGGGCGCGACGCGTCATCCAGTCCTGATCCTGACTCCGCGCGACGCAAAAATCGGGCGTGTTATAAACGCCGGCGAGCGTAACAAACGCGGTCATACGGGATGTAACGCACTCCCGCACGCGGCGTTGACCGTCCCGGTTGGCGTATTGCGATTCCATGAATCAGGAACTTACGAACACTCCCGGAGACGCCGTGTCACCTTTCCGCAATAAGGAACGCGTCTGGCGCGTCCGCTTTTCGTAAGTGATTGTTTTCCAAAGACCCGAATCCATGTGCTCACGATTCGATCAGGTTAACGAGAAACTGCAAAAACACGGCATTTTTGTAGGGGTCGTCCGTCCTCATCCACAGACTTATCCACACGCATTGTGGAAAACCCTGAGGTGACAGCAGACATGGCTCCGCGGGCCCCGGCCGTCGTTCGAGTCGCGCTGGACACTCCGCTGCGCCGGCTCTTCGATTACCTGCCCGCGGAAGACATTCCGCCGCCCGTGGTCGGAGCGCGCGTGCTCGTGCCTTTCGGTCGGCAGCGCCTGGTCGGCGTGATCGTCGCCTGGGCGAGTGACTCCGAGTTGCCCGCGGACAAGCTCAAGCGCGTGATCGAAGTGCTCGATGACGAGCCCGTGGTGGATGCACGCGTCATGGAACTCGCCGAGTGGGCGTCGCAGTACTACCACCACCCGCTGGGCGAGGTATTGTCGTCGGCGCTGCCGAAGCTCGCGCGCAACGGCGCCGCTGCCCGGGCATCGCGGGAACATTGGTTCGCCACAACGGAAGGCGTGGCCGCGCTCGAATCACGAGCACTGAACCGGGCGCCGCGGCAGCGCGAGCTCCTGGAACTCGTGAACGATGCTCGTGACGGCCTCGCCAGCGATGTGCTGGCGGAAAAATTCGATGACTGGCGGACCGCGATGCGCGCACTGGTGGCGCGTGGTTTCGTGTCATCGGCCGACATCGTTGCCCCGGTTCCGGAGAATACGGGCGAGGAATCGCTGGTGCGGGGCGCTGCTCCGGACCTGAGCACCGAGCAGTCGGCTGCGGTCACGGTCATCGACGCCGCCTTCGGACGGTTCGCGCCCTTCCTGCTCTACGGCATCACCGGCAGCGGCAAGACCGAGGTGTACTTGCACGCCGTCGAGCATGTCCTGCGACTCGGGCGGCGCGCGCTCGTGCTCGTGCCCGAGATCGGTCTCACGCCGCAACTCGTGGGCCGCTTTCGCGAGCGCTTCGCGGTGCCCGTGGCGGTACTGCATTCCGCGCTCACGGACACCGAAAGACTCGCCGCCTGGCGGCTGTGCGTGTCGGGCGAGGCACGTGTGGTGCTCGGCACCCGCTCGGCCGTGTTCGCACCCGTCGCAGACCTCGGCATCGTCATCGTCGACGAGGAACACGATGCCTCGTTCAAACAACATGACAGCGGCTTCCGGTACTCCGCACGCGACCTCGCCATCCTGCGTGCGCAGCGCTCGCAGGTGCCCGTGGTGCTCGGGTCGGCGACGCCTTCGCTCGAAACGCTGCAGAACGTCGAAGCCGGTAGATTCACGCGACTCTCGCTGCCGCGCCGCGCCGGGCAAGCGCTGCCGCCGCGCGCGGCCGTGGTCGACCTGCGCGAACACGCCGTGCGACAGGGGATCTCGACGCCAGCGGTCGCCGCGATTCAGCGTCATCTCGCCGAAGGGTCGCAGGTGCTGGTGTACATCAACCGCCGCGGATACTCGCCGACGCTCGCCTGCACGGCCTGCGGCTGGATCGCGCCGTGCCGCGACTGTGATGCGCGGCTCACCGTGCATCTCGGCGCGTCGCGCCTTCGCTGCCATCACTGCGGCGCCGACGCGCCGCTGCCGGAAAAGTGCCCGCAATGCGGCTATGCCGTGCGCCACGTCGGCCAGGGCACGGAACGCGTCGAGGAGACGCTGGCCAAACTGTTCCCCGACATGCCCATCGTGCGGCTCGACCGCGACGTGGTGCGCAAGCGCGGCGATCTCGAAGCCGTGGTGAGCCGCATCCACAGCGGCGAGGCGCGCATCCTCGTGGGAACGCAAATGGTGACGAAGGGCCATGATTTCCCGAACGTCACGCTCGTGGTGGTGCTCAACGCCGATCAAGGCCTGTTCAGCACGGATTTCCGCGCGCCCGAACGCGTGGCGCAGTCGATCATCCAGGTCGCGGGCCGAGCAGGACGCGGCAGCAAGCCCGGCGAGGTGCTGGTGCAGACCGAATACCCCGAGCATCCGCTGCTCGTGAGTCTGCTCAAGGAAGGATATGACGGTTTCGCACGCACGGCGCTCGCAGAACGCGCCGCCGCGGGATGGCCCCCGTTCGCACATGTGGCCGTGTTGCGCGCATCGGCGGTGGAGTTGCCGCCGGTCATCGAATTCCTGCGCGCGGCACGCAAACTCGCCCGTCCGCCCAAGGAGCTGAAGTTGTTAGGGCCCGCGCCGGCTGCCATGGCCAAACGTGCCGGGCGGCATCATGCGCAGGTATTGCTCGAGGCTCGTGAACGCGCGCCGCTGCATCGCCTGCTCGCAGACTGGCTGCCGCGCATCGCCGAACTCAAGCCGCCGCGCGATCTGCGCTGGTCGCTGGATATCGATCCGCTCGACCTCTTCTGATCCCGGCGATCCGTCCTGATCGCCGATCAGGGCTCCGGCGCCCACCCGCGCCCGCGTGCCACTGCTTCGCCGTCGACGTCCAGCGGTTCGCCGGCCATGCGCGATTCGATGTCGTTGATCAGCGGGATCGGCAGCGATGCCGCCGCCTGGCGCAGGTCTGCTTGCGCAATCTGCACCGCGCTCAGCGACTCCACGCGCCACTGTTGCCCCTCGCGGCAGGCGATTCCGGCGCTGGAAGACTCGCGCGCGATGAAACTGCGACAAAAGCCGCCGTCTTTCGCCTTGAAGCTGACGTGGATGAACACCGCGGACGACGGGTCCTGGGTGCTCGCGAGCTGGGTGTCGAGCGCCGAGGCGAGTTCGCCGCCAGCCACGAGCGCACCCTCGCGCGTGACGATGTCGCCCCCGGGCGCGAGGAATTTCCAGGACAGCAACACGCCGAGCACGAGGCTCGCCGCCATCGCGAACCATTCGCGGCCGCGCCAGGGAGAGGGCGGCGCTTTCGTCCCCCGCGAAGGAAACTGCACCACATTGCCTTTGGCCGAGGACGGCCTTCCCGGTGCGCGTGCGGCATCCCGCAGACGATCGGGCACCGGCTGATCCAGCACGGCGGCATACGCGCCCGCGATCTCGTGGCGCAGCGCGCGGAATTGCTGCACGCGGCGCGCAAGCTCCGGATCCTTCTCGACTGCGGCGGCGATCTCGGTGTGTCTGGCTTCCTCGAGTTCGCCGTCGGCGAAGGCCATGAGTGTTTCGTCGTCGTAGTTCACCGCGAATCTCCGAGTAGCGCGGCCAGCCCCGCGCGCCCGCGCGCGAGCCGGCTGGTGAGCGTGCCTTGCGGGATCTCGAGCACGTCCGCCGCTTCCTTATATGAGAGGCCTTCCACCAGTACGAGCGCCACGGCGAGCCGCTGCTCCTCGGGTAGTTTGTCCATGGCTTCGGACAGCGCCCAGAGTTGGGTGTTGAGATCCGTGGGACTCACGGCCGGGTGATCGCCGCTGTCTTCGGGCAAAGCGACCTCGCCGCGGCGGCCGCGCGATCTGCGATCGTCGATCCACGCGTTTTTCATGATGCCGAACATCCACGAAGCCAGGCTCGCGCCGGGGCGGAGCTGGTCCAGGTTCTTCCAGGCGCGTTCCACCACCGACTGCACGAGATCATCGGCGTCGTGCTGGTTCCGCGACAGCGAGCGCGCGAAGCGGCGCAGCCGCGGCAGCAGCTCCACGATGCGTTCACCGATTTCCTCCGACGCGTTGCTCATGTTCTCATGACGGATAATACGACCGACCCCGGTGATTCC
>JBKPPO010000022.1:0-20460 GCA_046733635.1 Pseudomonadota bacterium
CTGCTCGGCAATCTGTTCTTTTTCTATTGCTTCGCGCGGACCATCGAGACGCAGATCTCGTTCATGGGCTATCTGCTCGCTTTCATGGTGTTCGTGCTGGTGACCAGCCTCGCGTACGCCGCCACCGCCCAGATGCCCATCCCGACGCTGGGACTCTCCGGCGTGGTCTGGGGCTTCATGGGAATGTTCCTGATGCGCTACCCGCGCGACTACATCGAGTGCTGGGTGCCGCTGCTCGGCAAGATCAACGTGCCCGCGGCGTTGTTCATCCTGGGATTCCTGCTGTTCGACATCGTGGCGTTCCGCACCTCGGACATCGCGGCCGTGAATTATGCCGCGCATTTCTCGGGCTTCGCGGCCGGCGCGCTGTTCAAGCTGGCGTTGTGGAACACCTTCACGGTGGAGAAACCGGAGTTCGTTCGGCGCACAGCGCCCGCGGCTCGGTTCTCGCACGCCAGGACGCCGAGGCGTTAGAGCCCGGCGCGCCGTGGCAGAGAAGATGAACACTTCCTTGCGACGGTGACCTGTGAAAAAACTGCTCATCGTCGGCCTCATCGGCGTCGCCCTCTGGTATGCGCAGGCGCAGCGGGATCCCTCGCCGCCCCCTGAATCGCTGGCCATGCACTCGGACGACCTGCAGGCCGAGCGCGAGATCGCCAAGGCCTTTTCACCCGAGCCGCGCGGCAACTTCAGTTGTGATGGCCGCACCCGCTGCGCGGAGATGCGCTCCTGCGATGAAGCGGAATTTTTTCTCAAGAACTGTCCCGGGGTGAAGATGGACGGCGATGGCGACGGCATCCCGTGCGAGGATCAGCACTGCGGTCACTGACGAGATTCGCTTCACATGCCCCAGACTTCGATCCGCCGCCCCCAGGTTTGTTTGCTCGGCAGCGCCGAGCCCGGCTCCCAGGCTTACGAACTCGCTGGCCAGGCTGGCACCTTGTTAGCCCAGCTCGGGATCACCGTGGTCAGTGGCTGCGGCAGTCCGGCCACTCGAGTGGCCGCCGAGCGCGCGGTTGCCGCCGGCGGGCTCGTGCTCAGCATCATCCCGCCCGGCCAGATGCCGGCGCCGGACTGGCCGGCGACCGTCGTCGTGCCCTGCGGCATGGGCGATGCCCGCAACTTGTTGATGGCGCTGTCGGGTGATGCCTGCATCGTCATTGGTGGCCGCGCCGGCACCCTCTCCGAAGTGTGCCTGGCGTGGTTGCACAAGCGTCCTCTGTTGCCGCTCACGGGATGTGGCGGCTGGTCCGACGGGCTCGAGAAGAATCCGCCCGATGAGCGGCAGAACTCGCCCATCCTGCCCTGGGGTTCGGTAGCCGAGCTCGGTGCGCGATTGCGCCAGCTCGATCTGGTCTGACCCGCATGCCGGGTGTCCGGGAGACCCTTGCCGAGATCAAGAAGCACCTGCGCACGCCTGTGGTTGCGCAGATCGGTGGCTTCCGGCCGCCGGAAGATCCCTGCACGTCGTGGTTCGCACGAGGCGTGCATCGTGCCGATGAAGCGCTGCCGACGTTCAAGGGACAGCCGATGTTTCCGCTGCTGCAGGTCCGGTGCGCCGAACTACCCGAGGCGCCTGCCGCGCTGTCCGGCATCGCGCTGCTCGTGGTCTACGTGAATGCAGCGGAGATTCCATTCGATCTGCCGCATGGCGAAGGCTGGCTGGTTCGGGAGTACGCGAGCGTGGAAGGGCTCGTGCCGTGCCCCACACGCGCGCCAGCGGGCGTGAAGCCGATGGCCATCAAATGGACTCCGGGCAAACCCGAGCGTCCGGAGTGGGAACAGGCTTCGGAGATGTTCGACATGGACGCCATCGCGGACTCGGATAGCGCGAAAGAGCGTTTCGAGGCGATGCCGAATCATTCGGGGACGAAGATCGGCGGATACCCTTCCGAAGTTCAGGGGCTGGTCGAGTATGCGGACGACTATCTCCTGCAGATCGGCAGCGAGGCGAAGGCGGGCTGGCAGTGGGCGGACGGTGGCGTGGCGACCTTCTCGAGGAACGCCGCTGGCGTGTGGTCCTTCGCCTGTCAGACCCTCTAACTAGAACCTCGCCATCACGTGCCTGACCACCGTGTAGTCCTCGAGCGCGTACACCGAAAGATCCTTTCCATACCCCGAGCGCTTGAGCCCGCCGTGTGGCATCTCGCTCACCAGCATGAAATGCGTGTTGATCCACGTGCAACCGTATTGCAGGCGCGAGGCCACCTTCATCGCCTTGCCCACGTCCCGGGTCCACACGGACGACGAGAGCCCGTAGTCCGAGTCATTGGCCCACTCGATCGCCTGGTCGGGATCCTTGAACCGCGTGACGCTGACCACCGGGCCGAATACTTCCTTCTGCACGATTTCGTCGGTTTGTCTGGCGCCCGCGATCACGGTGGGTTCGTAGAAGAATCCGGCGCCCGACCGTGCCTTGCCGCCGGCCGTGATCTCGATGTGCCGCTTCTCGGCGGCGCGCTGCACGAAGCCGCTGACCCGCGAACGTTGTTTGGCGGTGATCAGCGGCCCCATCTCCACGCCCTCCTCCTGCTGCGCGCCCACCTTGATGCTGCTGGCCGCCGCGGAGAGTTCGGCGACGAGTTTGTCGTGGATCTTCGGTCCCGCGTAGATGCGGCAGGCGGCGGTGCAGTCCTGACCCGCGTTGTAGAAGCCGAAGGTGCGCACGCCGCTCACCACGCTTTCGAGGTCGGCATCGTCGAAGACTATGACGGGCGCCTTGCCGCCCAGCTCGAGATGCGTGCGCTTCGTGCCTTCCGCCGCACCCGCCAGAATTTTCTCACCCGTGGCGATCGAGCCGGTGAGCGAGATCATGGCCACGTGCGGATGCTTCACGAGCGGCGCACCCACCGACGGGCCGCGGCCAAACAGGATGTTGACCACGCCGGCAGGGAACAGCTCCGCGCAGAGTGTCGCCAGCTTCAGCGCCGTGAGTGGCGTTTGCTCCGAAGGCTTGAGCACCACGCAGTTTCCGGCGGCCAGCGCCGGCGCGAGCTTCCACGCGGCCATCATGAGTGGATAGTTCCAGGGCGCGATCGACGCGACCACGCCGATGGGATCACGGCGGATCATGCTCGTGAAGCCCGGAAGATATTCGCCGGCGACCACGCCGCTCACGGATCGGCAGGCACCCGCGAAGAAGCGGAACACGTCGGCCACGGCGGGAATCTCGTCGTTGAGCGCGGCGTTCAGCGGCTTGCCGCAGTTCTGCGACTCGAGGCTCGCGAACGCCGCGGCCTCCGCTTCGATGCGATCCGCGAGTTTGAGCAGCAGCGTCGACCGGTCCTTGGGCACGGTGGCGGACCAGCCGGGAAAAGCCTTCGCTGCCGCTGTCACCGCTGCGCCGACCTGATCCTCCGAAGCTTCGGTCACGTGCGCGATCACCTTGCCGGTCGCCGGATCCAGCACACCGAGATCGTCGCCCTTGCCTTTGACCAGCTTGCCGTTAACGAGCAGTTTCGTGTTCATCGTCGGGCCTCGTGAGGTAGTAAGCCAGGACTATGGGGATCAGCGTCACGGCGATCACGATCACGGCCACCACGTTCGTGACGGGGCGTTCCCGTGGCCGGAAGAGTTCGTTGAAGAACCAGAGCGGCAGCGTGCGTTCGCGACCGGCGGTGAAGAGGGTGACGATGATCTCGTCGAAGGACAATGCGAACGCCAGCATGCCACCCGCGAGGAACGCCGTGGCCACTTGCGGCAGCAGGATGTACCGGAAGGTTTGCAATCCATGCGCGCCCAGATCCATCGACGCTTCAACCCAGTTCGCGGGCAGGCGGCGCAACCGCGCCACGACATTGTTGTAGACGATCACGGTGCAGAACGTCGCATGACCCGCGACGATGGTGAGGAAGGAGGCATCGATGCGCCAGGATTTCATCGCGGCGAGCAGCGCGATACCGGTGACGATGCCGGGCAGCGCGATGGGCAGCACCAGCAGGAGCGTGAGCAGATCCTTTCCGGGGAATCCGGCTCGCGCCAGTGCGAACGCGGCGAGAGTACCCAGTATCAGCGCGATCAACGTCGCGCACGCGGCCACGCTCAGCGAAAGCCCGAGTGCCTGCCAGATGTCCGTCCGATCGAACGCCACCCCGAACCAGTGCAGCGTGAGCCCGGGCGGCGGGAATCGATAGGTCCTGTCTTCCGTGGTGAATGCGTACAACACGATGATGAAGACAGGGATGTGCATGAATGCGAGGCCCGCGAACGCCCCGGCGCGGATGAGCCACGAAGGTTTGTCTGGCCGACCGGGTTTTCCAGAGGATGGTTCAGAGCGCATTGAATGCTCCGAGCCGACGGGCGATGGCCAGGTAGATGAAGATCAGCACGATCGGCACGACGGAGAATGCAGCCGCCAGCGGGATGTTCCCCGCGGTGCCCTGCTGCACGTACACCATCATGCCGATGAAGTAACCCGGTGCGCCGACGACGCTCGGGATGATGAAGTCGCCGAGCGTCAGCGAGAACGTGAACACGGAGCCGGCCGCGATGCCGGGCACCGCCAGAGGCAACACCACGTTGCGGAAAGTCTGCGAGGGACGCGCGCCGAGATCGGCGGACGCCTGCAGCAGCGAGCCGGGAACGCGTTCGAGCGCGGCGGCCATGGGCAGGATCATGAACGGCAGCCACATGTACACGAACACGATGAACATGCCGATGTACGAGGACGACAGCGACGGCCCGCCGATGCCGGGAGTCTGCAGAAGGAATTCGATGAGGCCGGTCAGGCCTGATTTCTCGAAGAACCAGGCGATGATGCCTTCCTTCGCGAGCAGCAGGCGCCAGGCGTAGATCTTCACGAGGTAGCTGGTCCACATCGGCAGCATCACGCCCACGTAGAACAATGCCTTCATGCGCCCCGTCGCGTACCGCGCCATGTAGATGGCGATCGGCAGTGCGATGACCGCGCAGGCCAGCGTCACGCAGACGGCCATGATCACGGTGCGGATCACGATGTCGACATGGGCCGGCTGACCCACGAGTTGTTGATAGGTGTCGAGCGTGGGTTCGCGGACGATCTGCACCGTGAACTCGTCGATGCGATAAAAGCTCTGCGCGAGCAGCGTGAACAGGGAGCCGAGGTAGACCGTGCCGAACCACAACAGTGGCGGAACGAGCAGCAGCGCGAGGTACCAGCCGGGGCGTCGATGGAAAAACGTCGACGCGGCGCGCATGTCAGGACTCGCCCTGCTTCAGCGGCACCACCGCTTCCCGCGGCCAGCTCAGCGCCACGCGTGACCCGACTCCCATGCCTTGAAGCCGAAGTGTGTCTTCCTCCGTGAGCACGGCGCTCCAGATCTCGCCCGTGTCGAGCCGGACCTGCCAGCGGCAGTCGGCGCCGTGGAACAACACGGCGAGCACTTCGCCAGGGGCCCGCACGCGATCTGCCGGCGACGCCGCCGACTCCACGGAGACCGCGATCTTCTCCGCGCGCACGGCGAACGGCGCGGCGCCACCACCCAGGAGCCGCGCGGCCAGTGCGGGCTCGGCCACGTTCGCCGCGCCGACGAACCTCGCGACGAACGCCGTACGCGGCTGGCCATAGAGCTCCCGCGGCGCCGCGAGTTGTTCGATACGTCCGTGGTTGAACACCGCCACGCGGTCCGACATGGACAGCGCTTCGCCCTGATCATGCGTGACGTAGACGAACGTGATTCCCAGCTTCTTCTGCAGCGACTTGAGTTCCACCTGCATCTCTTCGCGCAGCTTGAGATCGAGCGCACCCAGGGGTTCGTCGAGCAGCAACACGCGTGGGTTGTTGATGAGTGCACGCGCCAGCGCCACGCGCTGCCGCTGGCCGCCGGACAACTGCGCGGGCCGGCGATCGCCTAAAGCCGCGAGCTGAACGAGTTCGAGCATCTCCCGTGCGCGGCGTGAGCGCTCCGCACGTGCGACACCGCGCACCCGCGGGCCATACGCCACGTTCTCGAGCACCGTCATGTGCGGGAACAGCGCGTAGTCCTGGAACACGGTGTTGACGTTGCGATCGTAGGGCGGCACACCCGCGGCGTCGGCGCCGTCGAGCAGCACCTGTCCCGCGTCCGGGGCATCGAAGCCCGCGATCAGCCTGAGACAGGTGGTCTTGCCCGAGCCCGACGGCCCGAGCATCGCGAAGAACTCACCTGGCTCGATGGAGAAATCGACACCATCGACGGCCCGCACCGAGCCATAGATACGCTCGACTCCGCGGAACTCGATGGCGGCGGGCATGTGCCCGTTACTTCGCTCCGGTGGCCGGCGCTGCTCCGCCCATGACGGCGGCGTAGTCCGTGACCCAGCGGCTGTACGGCACGCAACCCTCCGGATGCGAGGCGCACTTCGCTTCGGGCGTGCGCCAGAACGCGAGTTTGTCGAAATTCTCGATGCCGTTGAGTTTGCAGCCCTCGGGGCCTAACAACTCATTGCCTTCGCAGGCTTTGGGCACCACGGGATTGGAGCCGAACCACGCAGCGACGTCGCCCTGCACCTTCGGCGAAAGCGACCACTCCAGCCACTTGTAGGCGCAATTGGGATGACGCGCGCCGGTGGCGATCATGGTGCTGTCCGCCCAGCCGGTGGCGCCTTCGGCCGGGACCGTGGTCGCGATCTTCGCCTTGTTCGCGAGCAAGGTGTTCGCCTGGAACGGCCAGGTGCCCGAGGCGACGATGCCCTCGTTCATGAAATCCTGTACCTGAACGTTGGCGTCGTGCCAGTAGCGCTGCACCAGCGGATGCTGGCCGCGCAGCAGCTCGAGCACCGCGGCGTACTGCGTTTCGTTGAGCTCGTAGGGATTCTGGATGCCGAGCTCGGGCTTCTTCGACTTGAGATACAACGCGCCATCGGCGATGTAGATAGGTCCGTCATAGGCCTGCACGCGGCCCTTGTTGGGCTTGCCGTCGGGCAGCTTCTGGGCTTCGAACGTGACCGACCAGGAAGTCGGCGGCGTCTTGAAGACTTCCGTGTTGTACATGAGCACGTTGGGGCCCCACTGATAGGGCACGCCGTAGTGCTTGCCATCGACGTAATGCCACGACGCCTTCTGCAGACGTTCGTCGATGCTGGAGTAGCTCGGGATGCGACTCATCTCGAGCGGCAGCACGGTGCCGCCGCGGATCAGCCGGATCGACGCGTCACCTGAAGCGGTGACCAGGTCGTAAGGCGCATTGCCCGGCGGCGGCCAGGAGGCGTCGCCCGGCGGGCTGGGTTGCGGCCCGCCGCTGGTCATGAGCGAGACCATTTCGTCGGAGGTGCCGGCGATCTTCACGTTCACCTTGCAGCCCGTCTGCGCTTCGAAGGCGGAGACCCAGTCGAATCGCGTGTCGGTCTGACCGCGCTCGATGTAGCCCGGCCACGCCACGATGTCGAGCGATCCTTCGAGAGCGGTGGAAGCCATCATGGCTTCTTCCGCGGGCTTCTCCTCCTGTTTCGAGCACGCGGCGAGCGTCAGCGCGGCGCTGAAGACCGTGACCCACGATGACAAACCCGCAGAGCGTTTCCTGGTGAACATGGCGAGCCCCTTGTGTGTTGCGGGCCATTCTAGGCCTCCGCGCAGCGCCCGCAAACTCCGCGGCGCTGCGCCGCGGGGGCGTTCGTCAGCGAGCCATCGCCCTCGCCAGGAATTTCATCGCCGCATCGTTGAGGCAGGTGGCTGCCGCCACGCGCATCCAGGTGGTCGGAAGCTGTGTCGGCGAGAACAAACTACCCGGCGCGCACAGTACGCCCTCCCGGCTTCCCGCCGTCGCGAGCTCGTTGGTGTCGCGGCGGAAGTCCGCCCACAGGTACATGCCGCCCGGCGGCGGTCCGGCGACCTTCGCGCCCATGCGGATCAAGGCCTCCGCGGTGCGGGCACGGCACTCGTCGAGACGCGTGCGCAGGCCTTCCAGCATGCGCTCATAGCGCCTTTCCACGATGATGCGCGCCACCACCCGCTCGCAGAGCTCGCTCGATGCGAGCCCGGTGAGTGCCTTGATGTCGCGCAATTCGTTGGCCAGCGCGGGGTGCGCGGCGACGAAGCCCACGCGCAGATTGGCCGCGAGCGTCTTCGAGAATCCGCCGACGTAGATCACTCGACGGCCGTCGTCGAGCGCCGCGAGGCGGACCGCGTGTCTGCCCTGCAGATCGCCGTAGATGTCGTCCTCGAGGATCATGAAATCGTGCCGTGCCGCCAGTTCGAGCACCCGCGTGGCCACCGACAGGGACATACACGAGCCGGTGGGGTTGTGCGCCACCGAATTCATGATGAAAAGTTTGGGCCGCTCCCGGGACAGCAGGCTTTCCATCGCCGCGATGTCCGGGCCGTCCGGTCCGCGCGGCACGCCGACGAGACGCGCGCCGAAAGCCGCGAACCGCGCGAACATCACGAACCAGGCCGGGTCTTCGACGAACACCGTATCCCCGGGCGCGAGATAGCGTCGTGCGACGAGATCGATGGCTTCGGTGGCGCCGGCGGTGGTGAGGATCTGCTCCGGTCCCACGTCGATGCCCACCTGGGAGAGCCGCGTGGTCAACGCTTCGCGCAGCGGTAGATAGCCCTCCACCGAGCCGTACTTGAGCAGCCAGGAGCCGCGGCTGCGACCGACGCCGCGAACGGCGGACGCCACGAGTTCGTGGTCCAGCCAGTTCTCCGGAAGCAGGCCGGCGCCGGGTTGTTCGCTGCCGGGCGACTGCCGGCGCTGCGCGCGCAGCAGCCAGCTCACGTCCAGCACCGTGCCGGGCAGGGTCTGCGTGGCGGCGCCATTCACGCCGCGCTTGCGACCGTTGCCGGCTTGACGGAGCCGCACATAGAAACCGGAGCCGCGGCGGGATTCGATGAGGCCGGCGGCGATCAATTGATCGTAGGCCTCCACGACAGTCGAGCGGCTCACGCGAGACTCCGAGGCGCAGTTGCGAATCGACGGCAGGCGCGTGCCGGGACGCAGCGCGTGGGTCTCGATGCGCTGCGCGAGCCGCGCGGCGAGCTGGGCGGGAAGGCGGTGATCCTGTTTGGTCTGCAGCGACATATATAAGAGCGGGCCAGTGCGGGTCTGTCGGGGAGGTAACTGTACTGTAACTGTACTGACCGCGTCGCGTATATTTCCGGTCATGAAAGCCCTGACTACCGCGATCCCCGCTCTGCCCGGCCGCGAGGCGATCGAAGCTGCCGCAGAAACATTACGTGAGCTCGTCCCGCCCACGCCGCAATACCTCTGGCCGCAGGTGGCCCAGGCCTTCGGTGCCCATGTGTGGATCAAACACGAGAACCACACGCCGATCGGCGCGTTCAAGGCTCGCAGCGCGGCCATGTATTTCCACGCAGTCACGAAGTCGCAGCCCGGCATCCGCGGAGTGATCACCGCGACGCGCGGCAACCACGGCCAGGCCGTGGGCCTGGCGGCACGGCGCTACAAACTACCGGCCACGGTGTATGTGCCCCGCGGCAACAGCGTGGAGAAGAACAATGCGATGCGCGCATTGGGCGTGAAGCTGGTCGAGCACGGCGCCGAATTCCAGGAAGCTCGCGAAGAAGCCGCGCGCGTGGGCGGCCGCGAAGGACTCCACATGGTGCCGGCCTTCCATCCCGACATCGTGCTGGGCGTGTCCACCTACTGGGCGGAGTTCTTCCGCGCGGTGCCGGACATCGACGTGGTGTACGTGCCGATCGGACAGGGCTCGGGCGTCTGTGCCGCGGCGGCTGCGCGCAATGCATATTCGCCGGGCACGAAGATCGTGGGCGTGGTGTCCGCGCACGCACCCTGCTTCGCGCGCTCCTTCGAGGCGCGCAGCGTCGTGGAGGCGCCCGTCAGCACCTTGTTGGGCGATGGGATGGCATGCCGCAAACCGGATCCGGAGGCGCTGGCCATCATCCTCGCGAACGTGGAGCGTATCGCCGAGGTGACGGACACCGAGCTGGCCGACGCCATGCGCCGCATCTTTGCGATGACGCACAACGTGGCCGAAGGCGCCGGCGCGGCGGCGTTCGCCGCGGCGTGGCGCGAACGGGAATCGCTGGCCGGCAAACGTGTCGGGCTCACCCTCAGCGGCGGGAACGTGGATTCCACGATGTTCGCGGACGTGCTCGCGGGCAAACACTGATGCGGATCGACGCGTTGCCGTTCGGCGTGGTGGACTGGAATGGCGTGGAGCCGACCACACACGCCGGCGAGCGCGGTGACGCGATCTGGCGCACGCGTCAGTTCGGCGACGTGCGGCTGCGCATGGTGGAGTACTCACCGGGTTATCTCGCCGATCACTGGTGCTCGAAAGGGCACTTCCTGTTGTGCCTCGAGGGCGAGCTCGAGACGGAACTCGCCGATGGGCGCCGCTTCATGCTCACGCCGGGACAGATGTATCACGTGGCCGATGGCGCGGAACCTCATCGCTCGTACACGCGCACGGGCGCAAAGCTGTATGTCGTCGATTGAGCCATTGCCTGGCGGCTTCGAGATCTCCACCGACCGTGCGCGGCTGAACGTCGCAGCCATCCACGGCTATCTCACGCGATCCTATTGGTCGCCCGGCATTCCGCGTGACACCGTGGAACGTGCGCTCGCGAACTCACTGTGTTTCGGACTGTATGCGCCCGGCGGCGCACAGGCAGGACTCGCGCGCGTCGTCACCGACTACGCCACGTTCGCCTACCTCTGCGACGTGTACGTGCTCGAAGAGCATCGCGGGCGCGGTCTTTCCAAGGCGCTGATGCGCGCGGTCATGGCGCACCCCGCGCTCGAAGGCGCGCGCCGCGCCATGCTCGCCACGCGAGATGCGCATGGCCTGTATCGCCAGTTCGGGTTCGAAACCGCGCCCGACAATGGTGTGCTCATGCAGGTTCTCCGGCCTCACATCTATCAACCCGCCAGCGGCTGAGGTTCCGCCGGGCCGAAGCCCGTATACTGCGGCGCATGATTTTTCCCCGGATGCTGAGCCGGGCGCTTGCCGCCTCGAGCCTGATGTTCATAGCCTCCTGCGCCGGCATGCCGGCGCGCGAGCAGCCGCTGACCGAAGTGGTGCCTCTCACGGCGCCCGTGCTGGCGCCGGGCGTCGAAGCGAATTCCGACAAGCTGTTCGTGGTGGTCACGTTCTCGGGCGGCGGCAAACGCGCGGCTTCGTTCTCCTATGGCGTGCTCGAGGCCTTGCGCGACGTGAAGGTGGTCACGCCCGACGGCGATCTGCACTCGCTGCTCGATGAGGTGGACATCATCTCGGCGGTATCCGGTGGCGCGTTCACCGCCGCCTACTACGCCATGTACGGCAAGGAGACTTTCGAGAGTTACGCGCCGCGCTTCCTGAATCACGATACGGAAAAGGATCTGTGGAACAAGATCCTCAAGCCTTCGAGCTGGCCGCGTCTCGCAAACAAGCTCGTGAGCCGCAGCGATCTCGAAGTGGAGTACTTCGACCAGGAGCTGTTCAACGGCGCGACCGTCCACGATGTCATGACTCGTTCGCCGCGCGTGATCATCACCGCCACGGACCTGGTCCGCGCCAAGCCGTTCGCCTTCACTCGCGAACAGTTCAACGGCATCTGCGTGGACCCCAAGAGCGTGCCGCTGGCGCGCGCCGTGTTCTCCTCGGCGGCGACGCCCATCTACTTCGCGCCGCTCGTCATGCAGAGCTACGCGGGCCGCTGCGGATACCGGCCTCCGGACGCGCTGTTCGAGAATCCGGAGAGTATCGAAGACGTCTACCGCCGCGAACGCGCCGAACGGCTGCTGTCCTATCTGGATGCGGCGAACCCCTACCTGCATCTGGCCGATGGCGCGCTCGCCGACAACCTGGGCGCACGCGCCATCCTCGACGAAGTCGCGCTGGGCGAGACCATCACGGACGCGCTGCGGCGCAATGGTTATTCGCGCGCGCGGCGCATGTTGTTCATCGTCGTCGACGCACGCACCGGGTTCGATCGCCAGTACGCCAAGCGTCCCGAGCCGTTGGGTATCAAGAAAGTCATGGACGCCGTCGTCAGCGTGACGTTCAACCGCTATAGCTGGGAAACGATGAACCTCATGCGGGCGCGAGTGAAGCGTTGGGAGACCGAGGTGCGAAACACGCGATGCCGCACATCCGTCGCCATCCCGGACTGCGACAAGTTCGATGTGGATCTCGTCGAGCTGTCCTTCGACCGGGTGAAGGATCCCGACGAGCGCGAATACCTCGATCGCGTGCCCACGACGTTCACGCTCTCTCCCGAGCAGATCGTGCGCGTGCGGCGCGCCGCGCATCTGCTGGTCGACGAATCGCCGGAGCTGCGCGTGTTCCTCGAGCAATCCGCGAAATCGGCGCCGAAGCCGCGCTGAGGCTCGGGTCAGCGTTGGCTGACCCGGATCTACGTACTCTTCCGGATGCAGCGCCTTTGATCGCTGCGAGAGTCTCAGCCGATGCAGCCCATCCGCAGAATCCTGGTGGCGGTGAAAAATCCCGCGGCGCGCAATCTTCCCGCGGTCAACAAGGCCGCGCAGATCGCCAAAGGGCTCAACGCGCAACTCACGCTGTTCCATGACATCGCGACGCCGATGTACGCGGAAGCCATCCAGGGGCGCGGCATCGACCTGCAGGCCTTCCAGCGCGAGGTCCAGACCGCGCGCCGCGAGCAACTGGAACGACTGGCTGCGGGCGTGCGTAAACACGGCATCGATGTGGACGTTGCGGCGGACTGGGACTATCCACCCTACGAAGCGATCATCCGCAAGGCGCAGCGGATCTCGGCAGATCTGCTCGTGGTGGAAAATCACCACGGCTCCGGGCAGGGCCCGGCCAAACATCCCGCGCGCTGGCTGCTGGCCTATACCGATTGGGAGTTGCTGCGCACGTCTCCAATCCCCGTGCTGCTGGTAAAGAATCGACGCCTCTACCATCGCCCGCGCGTGATGGCGGCGGTGGATCCTTCCCACGCGTTCGCCAAACCGAGCAATCTCGACCGGCAGATCCTGCGCGCCGGCGCGCAGCTCGTTCACGCGCTTCGCGGAGAGCTGCACGCGCTGCATGTCTACAATCCGCCCTTGGCCATGATGCCGTCCATGCCGGACGGCCCCTTGGTGGACATGCAAGCGGGTCATGCGGAGATGCAGCGCACCGCGCGGCGGGCCATGGAGAAGTTGGTCGACGGATTCGAGGTGAAGCGCAGCCACTGTCACCTGGTGCAGGGCCGGCCCAACGAAGTGATTCCTCAGACGGCCAAACGCGAACGCAGCGCCATCCTGGCCATGGGAGTGGTGTCGCGATCCGGATTGAAGCGCTTCTTCATCGGCAACACTGCCGAGTTCGTCATGGATGCGGTAACCGCGGACATCCTCGTGGTCAAACCCGCGGACTTTGATTCACGCGTGCCCAGGACGGGGCGCGGAATCCAGATTCTCTCGCTGCCGGCCCTCCCGGGCTGACTAGAAACGCGCCGATTCCACCAGCCGCAGATCCGGACGCGCGACGGGCACCGGCTGCGGGCCGCGCGCGAGTTGCTCGAGGATGTCGTCGCGCTTAAGGATTCCGCACAGCCTCGCGTTGTCGTCCACCACCAGAACGCGGCGCGCTTTCGCGGCGCGCATCTGACGCATCGTGTCCTCGAGACTGGTATTGCCGCCTACGGTCAGCGGATGCTGATCCATCACGTCTTCGACCATGACATTGCGAGGGTCGCAGTCCTGCGCGATCACGTTTACGACGATTTCGCGATCGCTCAGCAGCCCGACTGGAATCCATCCACCCGAATCTTCGGCGGAGTCGACGACCACGAGGCAGCCGACGTTTCGTTCGCGCATCATCCAGGCAGCGGTGGAGAGGTCTTCGTGGCGCCGGATGGTGACTACATGCCGTTGGCACAATTCATAGGCATTCATCTGACATTCCCTTCTGCACAGATGAGAAATAATCGCGCTGCAGTGAATAAAACGGCGAAGGCCCGACCCGGGCAATACGCATAATTGCGTTCCTCCAAACCCCGACCCATCGAAGATCCAAGGACACGGAAAATGCCTCGTGAGAAAAGTCTGACAAACACGCCCAAGCGCACTCCCCGCAAGAAGCTGGAATTGAAGAGCGCCCATCCCGTGCCGGCCCAATTCGTGGGACCCGAACACCGCGCGGCGTTGATTGCCGAAGCTGCGTATTTCCGCGCGGAAAAGCGCGGGTTCGCACCCGGCCATGACACCGAGGACTGGCTGCTGGCCGAGGCAGAAGTCGACGCAAAGCTGCTGCAGAAGGGCCCCGCCCACCTGGCCTGAGCAGGTAGCTAGCGCGAGGCGCCGGCGGTCGGACTCCTACCAGGACGCGCAAGCCGGTATCTTTGGGCCGGATGTCAGGCCCCTCTCCCGACGTATTGGCGCTGATCGAAGCCACCTTCGATGCCGTCGTGCTCATCGACGATCGCGGGCGCATCCTGGCATTCAACCCCGCCGCCGAGGAGATGTTCGGCTACCGGGCTGCGGACGCGCTGGGACGCAACGTCAACCTGCTGATGACGGCGTCGGACCGGCTGGAGCACGACGACTATCTCAAGCGCTACCTGAACGGGGGTGAGTCCCGCGTGATCGGCAAAGGCCGGGACGTGCGGGTTCGCCACCGGGATGGCAGCGAGTTCTCGGTGTTCCTCAGCATCGGCCGCATTCCGCGTACGGATCCGCCACTGTTCGTGGGCTATCTGCACGACACGTCCCTGCGGCGCAAGGCGCTGGCAACGCTCGAGAAGGAACGGCATCTCAACCGCCTGTACCTCGATCTCGCGCAAGTGATGCTCGTGGCCACGGACCGGTCGGGAATCGTGCAGCTCGTGAATCAGCGCGCAGTCCGCGTGATCGGCCGGAACGATGGCGACATCCTCGGGAGTAGTTGGATCGACCAATGTGTGACGCCCGACGATCGCGGTATCGCGCGGCATGCATTCCGCAATCTGCTCATGAGCGGCAGCGACGAACCTCAAGGTTGCGAATACCACGTCCGCTCCGAGTCGGGAGAAGACCGGTTCGTCACATGGCGAGGTGTGGCGCTGCGCGACTCCGAGAACGTCGCCACGGGCGTGATGTGGTCCGGTGAGGACATCACCGACCAGCGGCGCGCGGAGATGGAGGCGCACCGCGCGCTCGAACGCATGAACAGCGTGTCGCGGCTCGCCACCATGGGCGAGATGGCCGCGGGCATCTCTCACGAGCTCAATCAGCCGCTCGCCGCGATTGCCAACTATGCGCAGGCTTGCGTGCGGCTGCTGCAGCTCCCCTCGCCGGACCTGCCGGAGATCGGCGGCGCACTCGAGCAGATCGCGGGCCAGGCCCTGCGTGCTGGCGAAATCATCCGGCGCATACGCTCGCTGGTGCGTAACGAGGACGTGCGGAGAGAGGCGCAGGACATCAATGTACTGATCCGCGAAGCGCATGCGCTGCTGGTCGCGGATGCGCGCGTGCACGATGGCAGTCTTTCGCTGGATCTGGCCGACTCGCTACCGCCGGTGGTGGTGGACCGGGTCCAGATACAGCAAGTCCTCATGAATCTCGTGCACAATGCCTTCGAGGCCCAAGGCGTGGAACACGACGGTGCACCATTCGAAGTGCGCATCACCACGCGGCTCACGGAGACGGGGGATGTCGAAGTGTCAGTGAACGATCTGGGACCGGGACTCTCGGGTGATCTCGAGCAACGGATCTTCGAGCCCTTCTTCACCACCAAGGCGACCGGCACGGGCCTGGGCCTCGCAATCAGCCGCTCCATCATCAAGGCTCATTCCTCCCGGCTCACGTATCGCGCCAACGAACCGCGCGGCGCGTGTTTCTACTTCGTCCTCTCGGCGCACCAGGAGATCGCATCATGAAAGACTTGCCGCAGACCGTGTTCGTGGTGGATGACGACGACGCGGTGCGCAATTCGCTCAAGCTGCTGCTGAAGTCGGCGGCCATGCACGCCGAAGCGTTTGCGTCGGCGCCTGAGTTCCTGTCGAAGTACGAGGCGGCGCAGCCGGGATGCTTGGTTCTCGATGTGCGTATGCCGGGCATGAGCGGTCTCGAGATGCAGCACGAGCTCAATCTTCGCGGCGCCACGTTGCCGGTGATCTTCATCACGGGGCACGGCGACATTCCGATGGCCGTGGAGGCGATGCAGCACGGTGCTTTCGATTTCCTCCAGAAGCCGTTTCGCGATCAGGAGCTGCTGGATCGCGTCCAGCGCGCGCTCGAACGCGATGCGGAGAATCGCTCACGGCTGCGGCACACCGATCGGATCCGCGAGCGCCTGGCCTCACTGAGTCCTCGTGAACGCGAAGTGCTGGAGCTGGTCACGCAGGGCAAGGCGAACAAGATGGTGGCCGGGGACTTGGGCGTCAGCCAACGCACCGTGGAGATCCACCGTGCCCATGTGATGCAAAAAATGGAGGCCGGCTCCCTGGCGGAGCTGGTTCGCATGATGATGGCTGTGGCGCGTTAGACGTAAGTCCCTGGACGACCAAGTCGCGCGTACACGACACGAACAAGTACGTATCGCCCGGCCGGACCCCCGATGCAATGCTCCCGGCCCGCGATGGTCGGGTCAGATGGCAACGGAAGCGGCGCGATGCAAGACAATGGGATCAAACGCGTGCGCACGATCATCGTCGCCGGCCAATCCTCCGATCGCACGCGTGAGGTACTGCACGCATTGCGCGGTTTCACGAATGTCATCTGGCCGACGTCCCTCGAATCGGCACTCGCCCAGACCACTTCGAGCGATGCGGGTTGTCTGGTCATCGCCGACGATCTGCGCGAAGAGCCCATCGACGAGTTCCTGCAGGAGGCACGCGAACTCAGCCGCAATCTCCCGATTTTCGTGATCACGGACCCGGACGATGTGGCAGAAGCAGTTTCCGCGATGCGCCACGGCGCGACCAAGGTGATCGAGATCCCGCCCTCCTATGCCGCGCTCTGCGAGGAAGTCTCCCGCGCGATGCAATGAAGTTGTCGCGAGTGTTAAACGCGTTTTAAACAGTCGCCGTGCACATTCGGGCCGACCTTCGCCGCGTTGTAGGAAAGTTCCGGATTGACGCTTCCCCCGCCGGGGCGAAGACTCTGACAGCGAATCCCAGCATCACTGACACGAGCGGAGCACTGCATGTCTGCCCAGCTAGCCGAAGTCCTCCCGCTCGCGCTCCCGGAAATTGCCGCGCGCGGCCTGGTGATGCACGTGGATGATGACGAGGCCATGCGCCGTTCGACCGCCATGTTGCTGCGGATCGCAGGTTTCGACACGCGGGAAGCGGCGTCCGGGGAGCAGGCGCTGTCTCAAGTGGACTCGCTGCGCGGCAAACTCGATGTGCTCATCGTCGACTATCACCTCGGCCACGGCATGACCGGCACGGAAGTCGCCGAAGAGTTCGCGAGATTGTTAGGCCATGCCGTGCCCACGGTCATACTCACGGGCGACCCGGCCAACGCCGAAGTGCCATGGCTCTCGGATGCGCCGGTCTGGCTCGCGCGCAAGCCGCTGCTTCCTGAAACGTTGCTGGCGGCGTTGCCCGCGCTCGTGGACTTCCGTCGCGCCGTATCCGCAGCCGCGCCCCGCGGCTAATTGCGCTGCGCGTAGAGCGGCAATACGCGCGGCAACAGCTTCTCGATGTCCTTGATCCGATCCTTCGGCGCCGGATGTGTGCTCAGGAATTTCGGAGTTCCGCCGCGTTCCATCGAGTTCATCTTGTTCCACAACGACACGGCCGCTCGCGGGTCGTAACCGGCTCGCGCCATGAGCTCGAGCCCGATGGTGTCGGCTTCGGATTCCTGGTCGCGGCCGAAGGGGAGCTGGAACGTGACCTGCGCGACCATGTTGGCGACATTGGCCGCGGCCTCCGTCGCTCCCGTCACTGCCGCCACGCCTGACAACACCAGCTGCTGGCCGTAGGCGCGGGATACGCGTTCCCGCGTGTGTTCGCGAAGCGCGTGCGCGACTTCGTGCGCCATCACCGTCGCGAGCTCGGCGTCCGTGAGGTTCAATTTTTCGATGATGCCGGAATACACCATGATGCGGCCGCCCGGCATGCAGTAGGCATTGAGCTCATCGGTCTTCTGCACATTGAACTGCCAACCCCATGCGGGAGCGTCGGCACGGAAAGCGGGCGTGACGGCGACGATGCGTTTGGCGATCGCAGTCACTCGAGCCAGTTGCGCCTTGTCGGTATTGAGCACGCCCTTGTCACGCGCCGCCTTGAGTTCCGCCTCGTAGGCTTCCGCGGCGCCCTGCTCGATCGTCTCGCTGGGTATCAGCATCTGCTGCTTGCGGTCGACGCCGACGGCGCCCGCGCTGGTGGTGCGCACGGACTCGCATGCGGACAAGGAGGTAATGCAGACCAGTACGCCTGTGGCGATGAGTTTTATTCGTGTCATGTGAGAAATCTTCACCCCATCTGTTTGCGCTAACAACCACGATTTTTCGGGACGAAAGTTAGGACTCCCCAGAATCGCATGCAGGTCTCTTCCTACTGGTTCCCCGCAGGCTGTTAGGGAAAGCCACCCGGGACGGCATCAGGTTGTTGGGCTTGTGAACTCCGTCGCAAAACGTCGCGCAAATCACACAGACGTGCAACATCCCCGCGTGCACAATCGCCGCCACAGGACCTACGAATGCGAGTGAAAACATGGACTTCAGTCGCGTGGACCCCGGGGTGTTGATACCGGTGTCATTTTTGTGGGATAAAGCGCGCCGGCCGCGCCGTTCGCGGCAGTTGTCGCATACCGTTCATACCGTTCATACCGTTGTGCGTGGGCCCATGGCGGGCATACGCCTGGAGGGCTAGAGATGTCCGAGTCGAGCAAACCCGCCTTGAAAAAGGCTGCGTTCCCGAGCGTGTCAGCGCTCACCACTTTTTCCGCGATGCTCGCGATCAGCGCCGTGGCCAATGGCCAAGAGGCACCGCAGGAATCGACTCCCGAAGGAGCCGAAACCATCGAAGAGGTGGTGGTAACCGGTTTCCGCGCGAGTCTCGACAAAGCGCTCGAAGCGAAGCAGCAACAAGTAGGCGCGGTCGACACGATCGTCGCTGAAGACATCGCCGATTTCCCGGATCTCAACCTCGCCGAATCGCTGCAGCGCGTACCCGGCGTGGCCATTGCGCGCGACGCCGGCGAAGGCCGCAACATCTCCGTGCGCGGCCTGGGCCCGCAGTTCACTCGCGTGCGCATCAACGGCATCGAAGCGATGAGCGCCAACGGCGGAACCGACGCCGCGGGCGGCACCAATCGCGGCCGCAACTTCGACTTCAACACGTTCGCATCCGAGCTCTTCAACAACATCACGATCCGCAAGTCAGGTGCTGCGGAAGTGGAAGAAGGTTCGCTCGGCGCGACGGTGGATCTACAGACCGCGCGCCCGTTCGACTATGACGGGTTCACGGTCGCCGGTTCGCTGCAGCTCGGCTACAACGATCTGAACGAAGACAGCGATCCCCGCGCCGCGTTCCTCATCAGCAATACCTTCGCCGATGGCAAGCTCGGCGCCCTGCTGTCCGTGGCCTACACCGAGCGCAAGCTGCTCGACGAAGGCACGAGCACGGTGCGCTGGCGTCGCGGCGGCACCGCCGCCACCAACTTCGGCTCGGCGGCCGCGGATGCGGGCGAGACGTTGGCGGACATCAACAATGCGTTCCGTCCGCGTATCCCGCGCTACGACCTGTATCAGCACGAGCAGGAACGCCTGGGCGTGACGGCTTCGCTGCAGTTCGCTCCCACGGACGCCACCTCGATCAACCTCGCTGCCCTGTACGCGAAGTTCGACGCGAAGCGTTCGGAAGTCTTCATGCAGGCGCACGTGTTCAGCACCGATGGCGCCAGCGGCATCAATGACGTGGACGTCGTCTCGGCCGAGATCGACAACACCAACACGCTCGTTTACGGCGTGTTCAACGACGTCGACGTGCGTTCGGAAGCGCGCTTCGACGAGCTGACCACGGAGTTCACCCAGGTCACGCTCGAGACGAAGCACTCGTTCAGCGACACGTTCAACGCCAGCCTGTTGGTGGGCTTCGCGGAAGCGAACCACGACAACCCGGTGCAGACGACGCTGCTGTTCGACGCCAACAACATCGACGGCTACAGCTACGACTTCCGCGGCAGCAGCCGCAAGCCGCGGATCAACTACGGCGCCACGGACCTCACCAACCCGGCCACCTGGACGCTGAGCCAGATCCGCCTGCGCCCGCAGAGCACGATCAACAGCTTCCAGAACGCCTCGTTCAACCTCGAGTTCGCACCGAGCGAGACCTTCAAGATCAAGGCCGGCCCGCAGTGGAAGGAATTCGTCTTCAAGACGACCGAAGCGCGCCGCTGGAACGGCACGAGCACTGCGAACATCGAAGCCAACGTCCCGGCTTCCGCCGCGGCCGTGCCGCGCGCCGACTACAGCTACGTGACGAACTTCGACCAGGACCTCGGTCTGCCGGCCGGTTCGACGCTGGCGTGGCTGACGCCTGACTACAACGCGGCGGTCGATCTCCTGGATCTGAACAATCCGACTACCTACCGCATGGGCATCCTGCCCTCGCTCGGCAACAACAACGAAATCACCGAG
>JBKPPO010000023.1:0-11441 GCA_046733635.1 Pseudomonadota bacterium
GGCGATTGAATTCCGGGGTACCCGTCAAAAAGAAAGCCCCGGTGGTAAACCACCGGGGCCAGACTAACCCGGCACAGGTCTCGTGAACCGGGTCAACCCGCTCAGGGAGGGAAGCGGGGAGTGGTTTAACCCACTCGGTAATTCAGACCGGCGACCTTCCCGAGAGTTCCGAAGATTTTCAAAAAGTCGTATCGAAAATCACTGTACTTATCATGTGGTTACGATGCGACGTGTGGTGCGAAAACTACAGGAAGGTATACGTGAAGCTCAGCGAGAGCGTGCTCACATCGATGTCGTCGAGCACATCGGTATCCGACTTGAAGACTTCGTATTCGGCGCGGACGCCGAGGCTGCCGAAGTGCGCACCCACGCCCACGCCGAAGGTCGGCTCCCAGCCATCTTCATCGTCGCTCGCAAAATCCTCGATACCGTAATCGAGCTGCCAGTTCGCGAGGCCCGCGCGCCCGTACACGTCGATCACGCCGAATTCGGCGATCGCGAGCACCGAGGCCGTGATGGCCTTGGCGTCGAGGAACACGCCGTCTTCATTGATGCCGCCGAGGTCGATGTAGTTGGCCTCGACCGCCAGCCAGTCGAGCGGGCGGAAGCCGGCGATGAGCTTGAAGCTGTTGTCATCGAGTTCGCCTTCGCCGATGTCTTCGACGTCGAACTCCGATTGCGTGATGCCGGCGCCGAGGTAGAAGCCATTGTCCGCGGCGGCCGCCTGGGGCGCGAAAGCGGCCAGCGACAGCGAGCCGAGCGCCGCAAGGGCGGCGAACTTCATGTTCATTTGCGAGATCTCCAGTGTTTTAGGACGACGGATTAGAGAACGAAACCGCTTAACGGTTCCTGAACCATGCGCCGCATTGTGACGGGGCGCTCGCTGCCGCGCACGGTGCGTCGCCAACGTGCGACAGGATGTTAGGTCCTGTCTACCGGAGAAACGGAGGTTTGCTAGTGGGCTTCGTCCCAGTTGGCGCCCGTGCCCACGTCCACCTTGAGCGGGACGCGCAGGCTGGCGGCGCCCATCATGTGCTCGCGGACCATGTCGGTGATCTTCGCGGCACGGTCCTCGCGCACTTCGAGCACGAGTTCGTCGTGCACCTGCATGATGAGCCGCGCACCGCTCGCACCGCCGCAACGAGCGTCGACGGCGATCATCGCGCGCTTGATGATGTCGGCCGCGGTGCCCTGCATGGGCGCGTTGATCGCAGCGCGCTCCGCCGCCTGGGCGAACTGCTTGTTGCGTGCGTTGATGTCGGGTAGATAGAGCCGCCGGCCGAAAACCGTCTCCACGTAGCCGCGCTCGCGGGCCTGCGAGCGGGTCTCTTCCATGTAACGCTTCACGCCCGGATACCGCGCAAAGTACAGGTCGATGTATTCCTGCGCCGTGCCACGGGGGATGCCAAGCTGCGCCGCGAGTCCGAAGGCGCTCATGCCGTAGATCAGGCCGAAGTTCACGGCCTTGGCCGAGCGGCGCTGATCCGCGGACACCTGGTCGAGCGGCGTACCGAAGACCTCCGATGCCGTCGCCTGGTGGATATCCTGATCGCTTGCGAACGCCTTCAGCAAACCGTCGTCCTGTGAGAGATGCGCCATGATGCGCAACTCGATCTGCGAGTAGTCCGCGGCCAGCAACACGTGTCCGGGGGGCGCGATGAATGCCTGGCGGATGCGCCGCCCCTCGGGCGTGCGGATCGGGATGTTCTGCAGGTTCGGATCCTGCGAACTCAGCCGGCCCGTGGCCGCCACGGCCTGGTGATAACTCGTGTGCACGCGGCCCGTACGCGCGTTGATCTGCTCGGGCAGCTTGTCGATGTACGTGGATTTGAGCTTCGAGAGATTCCGGTGCTCGAGGATGAGCTTCGGCAGCTTGTACGTCTCCGCAAGCTCTTCGAGAACGTCTTCCGCAGTCGAGGGCTGTCCCGTGGGCGTCTTGCGCACCACGGGGAGCTGCATCTTCTCGAACAGGATGGTGCCCAACTGCTTGGGCGAGTCCAGGTTGAACGGCGAGCCAGCTTCCTGGTGCGCCTCGCCCAGCACTTCCATGAGCCGCTTTGCGAGCTCGTTGCCCTGCGTGCGCAACATCTGCCGGTCGATCAACACGCCGTGTTCTTCCATGCGTGCCAGCACGGGAACCAGCGGCTGCTCGCATTGCTCGTACAGCGCCTTGAGCTCTGGCACTGCCGAGATCTGCGGCCACAGCACTTCGTGCAGGCGCAGCGTCACGTCCGAATCCTCGGCGGAATATTCGGCTGCCTTGTCCACGGGGACCTGGCTGAAGGGAATCTGCTTCGCCCCTTTGCCGGCCACGTCCTCGTAGTGAATCGTGCGGATGCCGAGATATTTCTCCGCGGCCGAGTCCATGTCGTGCCGGATGGTGGTGCTGTTCCACACGTACGACTCGAGCATCGAATCGAAACGCATGCCGGCGAGACGGATGCCGTGGTTGGCGAGCACGTGGGCATCGTACTTGAGGTGATGGCCCACCTTGGCGTGATCGGCGGATTCGAGCAGCGGCTTGAGCTTCGCGAGGCTCGCGTCGCGATCGAGCTGGTCGGGGGCGCCCGCGTAGTCGTGGCGCAACGGTAGATAGGCCGCGATGCCCGGCGCCACCGCGAACGACACGCCCACGATCTCCGCCTGCATGTAGTCCAGGCTCGTGGTCTCGGTGTCGAACGCGAAGAGCTTCGCGGCGCCAAGCTTCGCGATCCACGCATCGAGCTCCGCGTCGGTGTTGATCGTCTCGTAGAGCCGCGGTGCCGCTGCGTTTTCGCGTGCGGCTCCGTCGATGGTGGGGGGCGCGATGGCCGCGCCAGGGGGCGCGCGCGTCACCGGAGTCTCGGCGGGCGTCTCCGTGCCGTCGAGCTGCTTGAGGAGCGAGCGTAGCTCCAGCCGCGAGAACAGCTCGCGCAACGCGGCTACGTCCGGCGGCTGGCGCTTCAGCCCGTCGAGCGTGATGGGCAACGTGAGATCGGTGCGAATCGTCGCGAGCTTGCGCGCGAGCTCCAGGGTGCCGAGCCCCGCGCGCAGGTTCTCGCCGACCTTCCCGGAAACGTTCGCCGCATCGGCGATCAGCTTGTCGATCGTCTGGTACTGGCCCAGCCACTTGGCTGCGGTTTTCGGGCCGACCTTGTCGATGCCGGGGATGTTGTCCGAGCTGTCGCCCACGAGCGCGAGGTAATCGATGATCTGCTCGGGGAACACGTCGAACTTGTTCTTCACGCCGTCGCGATCCAGCACGGTGCCGCTCATCGTGTTGATCAGCGTGATCTGCGGCGACACCAACTGCGCCATGTCCTTGTCGCCCGTGCTGATGAGCACGCTGAGCTTCTGCTTCGCGGCTTCGCAAGCCAGTGTGCCGATGACGTCATCGGCCTCGACGCCACTCTCGCGAAGGATCGGCAGGCCCATGCCCCGCACCGCCTCGAACAGCGGCTCGATCTGCGAGCGTAGATCGTCGGGCATGGGCGGACGATGCGCCTTGTATTCGGCGAACAGCTCGTCGCGGAAGGTCTTGCCCGGCGCGTCGAACACCACGGCGATGCGCTCCGGCTCGTAGTCCTTGAGGAACTTGTTGAGCATGTTCAGCACGCCGAATACGGCGCCCGTGGGTTCGCCGCGCGAATTGCTGAACGGCGGCAGCGCGTGGAACGCGCGGTACAAATACGAGGAGCCGTCGACGAGGACGAGATCGGGTCGCTGGGCCATGGTTTATCGGGAGGGCGCCTGCGCGCCATCCTTCTTTTGTTTGTCGCGTTCGGATTCGGGGGCGGGTTCGGTCACTTCCGGCGCAGGGCTCGCGGGAGTGGACGGTGAGTCCACGCTCTGCGGCGAACTCGGGGAGGTGGCGGCATCCTCCGGCGGCGCCGATGGCGTCTGCGTCGGGCGCGTGACGACCTCTCCCGTGGTGCTCTCGGGTAGATAGAGCGGTCCCTTCTGGCCGCAACCCGCCAGGACCAATGCCAGTCCCATCAACGCAATGCCGCGCTCAGCCATGCATCGCCTTCCCATCTCGCAACGCCATCCATCCGCGAATCACGCGGTAGAGAATCCAGATGCCCGTGACCACGGCGCCAACCGTGAACGCCAGCCAGGCGCCGCCGAAGCCGGCGGCTCCGCCCGCCACACCGGCCGGGCCGGTCACGGGGGTAGTGAGGAGGCTCACGACCCCGAACAGCCCGAGCAGGATGGCGATCACCACGAGCGCAATGAGCAACGCGGCCGCCGTCCAGAACGTGCGGGTCTGCCACTCGAAATGGCTCTCGAGCCAGGTTCCGCGCACGGCGTCGCGGCGCGCGTAGTTCATGAAGATGGCGAGGATCGACGGAATGCCGAACACGAAGGCGCCGATGATCGTCGCGCCCGACGTCACGCCGAGGAATCCGGCGAAGGCGTGCAGCGCGTACATCACGTGTGTGTAGCCGGTCTGTGCGTGCGAATTCATGGACGATGGGCCTCCACCACGGCGATGGTCAGACGGGAGATACAGGTCAGGCGCTCCTGTTCGTCGCGGATCTCGATGCTCCACACCTGGCTGCGCGAGCCGAGATGCACGGCGCGCGCCGTGCCCGTCACTAGCCCCGACTTCACGGGACGAATGTGGTTGGCGTTGATTTCCTGGCCCACACAATGGAATCGGGGGAAGTCCACGACATGATTGGCGGCCACGCTTCCCAGCGTTTCCGCGAGCGCGACGGAGGCGCCGCCATGCAGTATGCCCATGGGCTGATGTATCCGCGGTTCCACGGGCATCGTGCCACGCAGGAAGTCGTCGCCGAACTCGGTGAAACGTATGCCGAGATGCGCCGCCAGACCGGTCTGCATCCGGCGATGGACTTCATCGATCTGGGGACTGGCGAACCAGATGGGCATCGATTCCTCGTGGTCGTCGGCCACGTTCGAGGCCGGATTACTTGCGGTATTTCTCGCCGATGCGCCGGTAGGCTTCGCGGAACGGAATGCCCTCGCGGGCCACGAGCGCATTGGCTTCTTCGGCGGCGTGAATCGCGGGGTCGAGTTTGACCGCCTCGGGCCGGAAACGCACGCCCTCGATTCCTACCGCCATGATGGATGCGGTGGCCAGCGCAAGATCGATGCCGCGGAACAGCGGCGGCTTGAGAAGCTGCAGGTCGCGCTGATAACCGGAAGGCAATTTCGCGAAGATGCCCAGTACTTCCGTCAGGCAGGAATGCGCGACGGCCGTGCGGCCGCGGACCAGCTCGAACACGTCGGGATTCCGCTTCTGCGGCATGATCGACGAGCCGGTGGTGAACGAGGCCGGCAGCGACACGAACGCGAACTCCTGCGTATAGAACAGCAGCAAATCCGCGGCCAGACGCCCCAAGTCCTGCATGAGCAGCGCGCATTCGAACAGGATTTGCGATTCCGCTTTGCCTCGGGAGAGCTGCACGGCGGTAACCGGATCCTGTACCTCGGCAAAGCCCAGCGCCTTGCCCGTGGCCTTGCGATCCAGCGGCAGGCCGGGCGTGCCGTAACCCGCAGCCGACCCCAGCGGTGAACGCGACGCGCGGCGCGCGCAGGCGGCGAGCCCGGCGGCGTCATCGCGCAACTCGGAAGCGAAACCTTCGGCCCACAACTTCACGGAGCTGGGCATGGCTTGCTGCATGTGGGTGTAGCCGGGTAGCGCGAGCGCGCCTTCGCGCGCGCTCAACGCATCCAGCGAGACGGCGACGCTCTCCGCGGCGGCCGCCAATTCCTGCACCACGTCGAGAAGATAGAGGCGCACGGCCGTGAGCACCTGGTCGTTGCGTGAGCGGCCGAGATGCACGCGCCCACCCGCGGCGCCGATGCGCGCGGTGAGACGCTTTTCGAGCGCGGTCTGTCCGTCTTCATCGGCGAGATCGATCTTCCAGCCGCCCGCGGCGTGTTCCGCGCCGATCGCCTGGAGACCTTCGCGAATCGCTTTCAGATCCGCATCCGCCAGCAGCTTCTGGGCATTGAGCATCTCGGCGTGCGCGATCGACGCGCGCACGTCGTACTTCACCAGCCGCTCATCCAGCGCATAGTCGTCACCCGCCGTATAGGCGAGCACGCGCTGGTCGAGCTCGACGCCCTTGTCCCAGAGCCGTGACATCAGACGCCGCCGATTTGCTTCTCTGCCGCCGACAGAGCGTTCACGTCGGCGACGATCAACGTGCCGGCGCCTTCGTTCGTGAACACCTCGGCCAGGATGCCTTCGCCGGACTTGTACGACATCACGTGCACGCGGCGCACGCCGCCCTTGATCGCGTCTTCGATGGCCTTCGCCTTCGGCAACATGCCGTCGACGATCTTCTTCTCTTCGCGCAGCTTCTTGAGGCCGGCGAGATCGGTGAACGAGATGATGGACGTGGGATCGTTGACGTCGCTGAGGATGCCCGGCGCGCCCGTGCACAACATGAGCTTCTCCGCATCCAGCGCCGCGCCGATGGCCGCGGCCACGGTGTCGCCGTTGATGTTGAGCAGCGTGCCGTTGTCGTCGGCCGAGAGGGGGCTGACGATGGGCATGAGGCCGTTGTCGAGCAGCTTGTTGAGCACGCTCGGGTCGATGAGGTCGATGTCGCCCACGAAGCCATAGTCCACGGTTTCGCCGGAATCGATCTTCACGGGCGCGCGTTTGTGCGCACGCACCAGGCCCGCATCCACGCCGGAAACGCCGACGGCGTCGATGTTCATCTCGCGGCAGAGCGCCAGCAGCTTCGTGTTGATCAGGCCGTTGAGCACCATCGACGTGGCGTCGATGGCCTTCTGATCCGTCACGCGGCGCCCCTGCACCATGCGCGTGGGAACGCCCAGCGCCTCGGTGATCTCCGTGAGCTGCGGGCCGCCGCCGTGCACGAACACCACGCGCACGCCGAAGTAATGAAGGATCGCGATCTGTTCGATGAGGCCGCGCACCGCGGCCGGATCGGAGAACACGCCGCCGCCGGCTTTGACCACGAAGGTCTTGCCCTTGTACATGCGGATGTAGGGGGCGGCGCTCCGCAGGCTGCGGATGGCGGCGGCGGGATCGGGGCGATGCATGATCATTGCGGGTTCCGTTGAAGGGTCGGTTTAGTGATGCGGGGTCGAGAGCAGGCGGTGCAGGACGGCCGTCTGGACGACCAGGCGGTTGAAAGCCTCGCGCTGCACGACACTGCGGCGGCCATCGAGCACCTCGTCGGCGACGGCGACATTACGCCGCACCGGCAGGCAGTGCATGAGTTTGCAGTCCACGGCCGCGCGCGAGAACCAGGTATCGCGCACGCACCAGTCGGCTAGATGGGCGCGCAGCTTCGCGTCGGCTTCGGCGTTGCCATAGTGGGAAGTGGAACCCCACTCCTTGGCGTAAACGACCTGCGCGCCGTTGAGCGCGTCGTCGCGATCGGCAGTCTCGCGCAGCGAACCGCCCGCGGCTTCGGCCGCCCTCGCGGCCTTCTGCATCACCGCCGGCGGCAACGCGAAACCTTCCGGCCGCAACACCACGACTTCCATGCCGCGCATCGCGGCCATGTGCACGGTGGCGGAGGGGACGGCCAGCGGCAGCGCGCGCGGATGGTTCACCCACGACAGCACGAACTTGCCCTTCCGCGGGACGGCGAGGTCGTCCATGGTTTTCCAATCCGCCAGCGCCTGGCAGGGATGATTGACCGCGGACTCCATGTTGATGACCGGTTTGTTGACCAGGCCGACCATCTCGCTGAACGTGGTCTCCGCCAGGTCCGCCTGCAAATCGACTCCGGAAGCAAACGCCCGGATACCCAGAGCGTCGCAATACTGGGCCAATACGGGCACACCTTCGCGGACGTGTTCCGCCGGAGCGCCGTTCATGACGGCGCCGCGGCGGGTCTCGAGCTGCCAGGTGCCTTGGCCGGCGGCGATCACGAACGAGGTTCCACCCAGCCGCGCCATCGCGGCCTGGAACGACGCCAGCGTACGAAGCGAAGGATTGAAGAACAGCAGGCCGAGGATCTTCCCCGCCAGCGCGTGCGGTTCCGGCTTCTGCATGAGCCTCTCGGCCAGCGTCAGCAACTCGACGACTTCCTCGCGGCTCAGGTCCGCGAGATCCAGAAAGTTCTTCATGCAAGGTCCAGAAGAGCGGCGCGCAGCCGGTCGATGTGCTCTTCCTTGAGGATGAACGCCGGCAGCAACCGCAGGATTGCCGGGTCGCCGGCGGTGCCGGCGAGGATGTCTTTGGCGAGCAGCGCCTTCTGTACGTCCTTCGCAGGCTTGTTGAGCCGCAGGCCGTGCAGGAAACCCAGGCCCTGGAAGTCCACGACCGGTCCCACCTTGCAGGTCTTGCGCAGATAGGCGCTCACGCGAGTGACGTTCTCGAGCAGGCCTTCCTTCTCGATGGCGTCGATCGTCGCTTCCGCGACCGCGCACGCCATGGGGCCGCCGCCAAACGTGGTGCCGAGGTTCTCGAGCTTGAGCGCCGAGGTGATTTGCGGTGTCAGCAGCATCGCCGAGACCGGGAAGCCATTACCCAGCGCCTTCGCCGTGGTGATGATGTCCGGCATCACGCCGTAGTGGTTGGCCGCGAACGGCGTGCCCGAGCGGCCCACGCCACACTGCACTTCGTCGAAGATCAGGATCGCGCCGGTCTCGTCGCAACGTTTGCGCAGCGCCGCCAGGAACTCCTGGCCCATGTCGAAAGCGCCGCCCACGCCCTGCACGGGCTCGACGATCACGGCAGCCGTGTTCTCCGTGACGTGATTGGCGATGTCGGCGACATCGCGCCGCTTGATCCAGCTCACGTCGAAAGGCGCGCGCGGCAGGAAGTACCACTTCTGCGGCGCGCCGAAAGTGGTGGACGCGCAGGCCGCGGTGCGCCCGTGAAAACTCTGCTCGACGGCCGCGACGTGTGTGCGGCCGGGCCGCATCTTGAACGCCATCTTGAAGGCGTTCTCATTGGCTTCGGCGCCGGAGTTGATCCAGAACACACTGTCGAACGGAAGCTTGGAGAACGTCAGCAGCTTCCGGGCTGCGCGCGCGCGGACTTCCATCGGCACGGCGTTCGTCTGGAAGTTCATCTGCGCGGCTTGATCCGCGAGCGCTTTCGTCCAGCCCTTGTGCCCATAGCCCAGCGACGCCACGGCGTGGCCGCCGTACAGATCCAGCACCTGGCGGCCGTCACGCGTGTGCAGCCACACGCCTTCGGCTCCGACTACTTCGATGGGGTACTGCGCGTAGACGGGCGCGAGGCCGTCCGCGGGCGAAGTGGTTTGAAGCGAGGCGTTCATGATCACGTCCAGCCGGCGGCGGGCGCGGTGAGGCCCGTCGTCTCGGGCAGGTTGAACAGCCGGTTCATCCATTGCACCGCGCCGCCCGCGGCGCCCTTGTTGAGATTGTCGACCACGCTCATGACGGCCACGGTGCGGCCATTGGCCGCCGCGGACAGATGCGCATAGTTGGACGCGACGATGTCCTTCACGCGCGGCGCGTTATCGAGCACGCGCACGAAGGGCGCACCCGCGTAGTACTCGCGCAGCATGCCGATCACGGCGGCGGCGTCCCTGGGTGACTTGAGCCGCGCCTGCACGGTGGCGTGGATGCCGCGAGCGAACGGACCGGAGTGCGGCACGAACGCATATTCCACATCGACGTTGGTGGCCGCCTTGGCGAGCGCCGTGATTTCGGGCGTGTGCCGGTGACCGAGCGCGCCATAGGAATAGAGGTCGCTGTGACGCGTCGGGTGATGCGTGCCTTCGACGGGCTTGCGGCCCGAGCCGGTGCTGCCCGTGACGCCGCTGACGAACAGCGTGGGCTCGACGAAGCCCGACGCCAGCAGCGGCACGCTGGCCAGCAGGATCGAGGTCGAGAAGCAGCCGGGATGGCCGACGTGCGGAGTCGTCACCTTCTTGAGGTGCTCCGGCACGGCGCAGGTGAATTGCGAGAGGCGATGAGGCGCGCCGTGGGGGTGTTTGTACACGGCCTCGTAGGCCGCGGCCGTGGTGTAGCGGAAGTCCGCGGAGATATCCACGAAGCGCGGGTGCGTACCCGCGGCTTCGGCGGCTTTGAGCAGGGTGTCGATCAACGCGGCGGCGGCGCCATGCGGCGCGGCGCAGAACACGGCGCAGGTGGGCTCCTGCGCAATGATGGCGGCGATCTCCGCCTGGGACTTGAAAGCGGTATCGCCCAGCGCGCCCGCGAGATGCGGGAACGACTTGCCCGCGAGTTCGCCCGGCGAGCTGTCGGAGAGGATGCCCGTGAGCACGTAGTTAGGGTGCCCGAGGATCAGCCGGATGAGTTCGCCCGAGACGTAACCGGTGCCACCGAGGACGATGGCGGGAATTCTTTGCAGCATGTCTTACTCGATCGGCCGGGCCTGGGTGAGGCCGACCGACTTGATGATGGAATCGCCCAGCGCAGCGCCGGCGGCGAGCGCGTTGAACGCGGGCACCTTGAGCTGGTCCTGGATGATCTGCACGCCGACGGCGTTGTCCGTGGACGGACCGGTGACGGCCACGGGCTCGATGCCGTAACGCTTGCGCAGGATGTCCACGCCGCCGTACGCCGCGACAGGGTCGTTCGCGCTCAGCACCACGCCGGTCATCGCCTTGCGGATGTCTTCCTGCTCGAGGATGGCGTCGACGCCGTACGTGCCCATGAGTCCGTCGCCGAGCTCGAAGACGATCACGTCGGGCTTCTTGTCCGAAAGCTCCGTGAGCATGGTGCGCGTGATCGCCGGACCCACCTTGCGCGTGGTCGAGACGATGCCGAAGTCCGTGAAGATGAGCGTGTTGCGCGCGCCGGCGTCTTCGAACGCCAGGATGTCACGGCGCAAGGACACTCCCGTGGCCTTGAATGCGTCGACGACGAGCCCGCGATGGCGCATGCGCGAGATGATGGCGGCGGCCGCGGCGGTCTTGCCGGCTTCCATGCAGGTGCCCGCGAGCGCAACCACGGGCACGCCCTGCGTGCTCAGAGGCGCATCGGGATCGAACTTGCGATAGCCCACCCGCGCAGGCACGCCGATGCGTTCGCCGAGGTAGGGGAAGTCGAGCACGCCGCCGATCACGCGGCAGTCGAAGGGCTTGCCCTTGTCAGGATTCACCGAATCGCAGACGCCGAGCACGCCGCCGATGTTGAGCATCTGCACGATATCGCCGGGCTTCACGCTCGCGGGCACGTGACCCGAGTAGCCGAACAGCGCCTTGCGGTGGCCGAGTGCGCCCACGACGATGTCGCCCGCGCTCACCTTGGCCATGCGGCCGCTCGTGAGCTCCAGCGTGTTGTAGGTGGACTTGTTGGTCAGCACTTCCACGACGATGACCACGCCTTCTTCGGCGGGGATGTTGTCAGTGGCCACGCGCACCTCGTTGCCGAGGCCGCAGGCCTGCGTGACCGAAGCGATCTTGTCCACTACTACCGTACGCATCACTTGCCTCCAGCACGGGCATGGAACATGCCCGTGAGCGAAACGATCTTCGAGAAACCCAGCGCGTCCTGCGGCGACC
>JBKPPO010000024.1:0-9241 GCA_046733635.1 Pseudomonadota bacterium
GCACGGCGGATGTCCTGCGCCATGTGTTCGGGCTTGTAAGGCGATCCGGGCTCCCGGAACAGCCGGTACTTGAGTGCGAACGCCGTGACCCCGAGGCTCGCGAGATATTGCGCCGGCTCCACGCCTTCGGGATTGAACACCAGCTCACGATGCCCGCCGCCCGGAATCACGATGATGGCAGTGCCGTTCGCCTTGCCCGCGGCGGGCTCGAACACGGTGATCGATGGATTGTGGATGTTCTTGTACCACCACTCGGCGTGCCGCTCCGGTTCACCTCGCCGCGCTTCGAAGCCCGGCGCGCCTTTGTCCCAGAGCGGGATGACCTGTTGAGCCTGCCCTCGGGCGGAAGACAGGACGATCAGTGACGAGAGGATGATGAGAATCGAAAGGCGTGAGTGCATGGCCACCGAAGATGCCACAAACGCGCGCGTCCGTGCGCTTCAGGTCTTCTTGCGCTTGAACTCGTATCCCGAGACCGCCGGGTCTGCGCAGCGCTCCACCGGCGTGGAATGGATGTCGTTGGGCGCTTCGAGCAAGGCATCCACGTGCGCCTTGATCTCGGTGCTCTGTCCTTTCGACGCCTCCACCGACACCAGGCGCACCTGCGAGTCGTTCCGCTCGAAGGTGTAGCGCTGAAATACGTGGACCGGGGAGTGATTGCCTTGCACGAGATCGTCGACCGCGAGCACCCAGCGATCGATCTCGCCGTCCTTCTCTTCGCCGCCCGCGGGCGTCCATTCATGCGTGGCGTTGCTGAACGCGCGGTTCGCGATGAGTACGGTGTTCATCGAATAGCAGCTTCCCGTCTGGTCGACGTCCGCGCCCGCGAGCTCGAGCGCCAGGAAATCGCGCGAAGGCCCTTCGGGTTTTTGCATGCCGCGATACAGGGCGACTCCACCCACGATCACGAGCAACATGGCAGGTCCGGCGAGTGCTCTCATGTCAGTCGTAGGGAAGGTCGAGTTTGCTCTTGAGCACGAATTCGGTCTGCCTCGAGTCGCTGTCCGTGCTCAGGAACACGAGGTCGCCACCTTCGATGCCGACGACCGATTCATCGCGCGTCTCGATGATCTGGAATTCGCGGAAATCATCCGGGGTGCTCGGCATCATGCCCGGCTCGTAGAAGGGCAGGGTCTCGACGTATTCGGCGATGACCTTCGCGGTCTTGCGATCCGGCGCGATTTCGATATCGAGCGATTTGCGCTCGAGCTTGTACTGGCGGATGCGCGAGAACGTGCCCGCCTCGCGGCAGAAGAGCTTGCGGCCGATCTCGATCTCTTCGGCTGCCGGCTGACCGAGCGGCTGGAAGCGGCGCTTCATGGTGAAGTTCTCGCCGCGCAGTTCGCAGATCTCGGGTGCGTAGCGTTTTCGCGCGGCGTCGTCCGCGCGGTCGATGAACCGGCCCACTTCCAGGCGATCGACGCTGCGATTGCAGCCGGAGAGCGGCGCGAGCGCCGCGGCCAGCACGACTAACAAGGTTCTGTTCATCGGCGCGGATTCTAGGGAGCAAAAAAAAGCCCCGCTGTGCGGGGCTTGGTAGTTTGTCATCGTCGACTCAGGTAATCGCTGTCAGCCGACCGCGTCGACCACACGGACCCAATCGATTACGGCTGGGACGTTGGGACCTTGCGGTCTCCGGCCAAACATATAGGCCCGCGTGTCGATTCACGCCTTGATCGCCCTCGCCAGTAGCCAGATTTCAGCTACCGACTGCACCCGTGTCCGTGAGCAAATCCTTAAGTTTCTATAAGCTCAAAACTCTGTGTTCTCCGCGCATCATTCGTTGATGCCCTGCGGTAACCACTCTTTGCGCCTCTGCGGGCCCCGAGTCCTTAGTGACCTTATTTCAGCCACTTAGCTCTGCTTGCCCGGTCGAGTGAGGCCAGATCATACGCCGAAACTGTTTCACCACAATGTCTCGGTGGCGCGACATCGGCTTATTCGGGATATCGGCAAGGCGTCGCAGGACTGGATGTGACCGAACGCAAGATTGTCGAAAGCGAGGGTGCCGGGTGGCTCAGGTGGCCAGCCGCACGGTGAACACAGCGCCGGCATCGCCGGGCAGATTGGCCGCCGTTGCGCTGCCGCCGTGGAACTCTGCGATCAGCCGAACGATGTAGAGCCCGAGGCCGAAGTGCGGGCGTTTGTCGCCATCTGCCCGGGACTGCCACAGTGACTCGAAGAGTTTGGCCGCGGCTTCCGGAGGAAGGGGTGGCCCGGGGTTGGCCACCGCGAGCTCGGCCTGGCCGTCGACCGCGCGCACAGACACCGTGATCGTGGCCCCATCGGCGCTGAAATCCACGGCATTGTCGATGAGCTTGTCGAGCATCTGCACGATGAGCTCGGGAGCTCCGTCGATCAACAAGGGCTCAGCCGGGACTTCGCAATGGAACCGGCGTTGCGGGAATGCGGTGCCATAAGCGCCTACGGCCTCCCGCACCAGGCCGCCGAGGTCGAAGCGTTGGCGCTCGCTGTGACGGATGGCCTCTTCCACGCGGGTGGCGGCGCCCATCGCGGTGAGGATCGCACTCAGCCGCTCGCTGCCTTCACGGGCGCGCGCGATGTAGATCCGGGCGGTCTCGCCCATGCCGTTGCCGTTCTGCGCCGCCTCGGACTCCAGGTTCTCGAGCGAGGACCGGATGATGGTGTTCGGGGTGCGGATCTCGTGGGCGAGCTTTCCGGCGAGCGTGCGCAGATACCCCGTGTATTCGTCCAGGCGCCCGAGCAACGAGGAGAAGCTGCGCGACAGGTCTCCGAGCTCGTCCTTGGCGTCGGCCTCGGGCAATACGCGCGCGACACTGCCTTCGCGGCTCAGCGCGTTCTCCGCGGCCGCGCCGAGCCGGGAAATGCGCAAGGTCATTCGGCCCGCGAACCAGAACGCAGCAACGACGGCGAACACCGTGACGAACAGTGTGAGATTCAGCAGCCGCGTGAGCGCGCGGTCGCGCAGCGTGAGCCAGCGATCCGCGGTCTGGGCGAGCTGGATGACGCCGATCACGCGTTTGCCGTCGGCCGAGAAGATGGGAGCGGCGGCGGCGACGATCACGCTGTTCTCGTAGCGGCCGGCGAACAATGCCGTCTCCGCCTTGCCGCGCGAGACGCGCTGCGTGAGCTGCTCGGCGGCGCGCTGCTTCTCGGCCTGGGAGACGCTGCGCGGGATCAGGTCGCCATCGAGCAGCAGCCGATACATGCGCGGCAGGAATCCGCGCAGCCGCGTGTAATCCGTCGGGAGCGCGGGAGCGTCGATGCGTGTGAGCACGGCGCCCGTGGAGGAAGCAACCGTGAGCTCGACGCCTGGCTGCGAGAACTGGCGCAGGTGGTCCGAAAGATCGGGCGACGCGGCGATGAGCCGGCCCGTGGCGCGCAGATCCGAGACATCGAGCGTGCCGTAACTAGAGCGGGTGGCGCCGCGGCGATCGCGATCGTCGATGAGCACGCCGCAATGCAGGCCGATCATTGAGAGGGGTACGGCCATCTCGAGCACGTATCCGTCACGATTGCGCTGCCAGACGGCGGTGATGCGCGGTTCCTCCACCGCGGCTTCGCGGCCGTACTCGCGCGATTCGATGCGGCGAGCGGGAACATTGCCCGGGCCCGTGCCCGAGAAGAAAAGCTGCTCCTGGCTGCCGCGGCGGTCGTCGAACGCGAGCCACACACGGTCGCCGATCGCGCTGGTGTCGAGCGGATTCAACGCGGACGCGTCGAAGACCACCTTCTCGTCGCGCACGATGAGCGCGAGGTACAGCCAGCGCTCGTGGGTGGCGGCGAGCAATCGCAGTCCATCGCCTCCGGGCCCGGCCACGCGCACCAGATTGCGGTTGTCGAGGTCCCATTCATCCGCGCGGCCGTCGATGAGCGGCGCGCCCGAGAGCACCACGGGCGTGACGTCACGTGAATCGCCGCTGCCGGCCGCCGGCAGGGAGTCCGCGCGGAACAGCAGTTCCTGCTTGCCGCGCAGCGATCCGGCAATCGTGGTGGTGACGGCGAGCAACGACTGCTGCTCGCTCTCGCGCAGCACGGTCTCCATCTCGCGCGCGTACTGGCAGCCTGCCCAGGGCAGCGCCAGCGTGGTCAGCGCCAGCGCGAGTAGTTTGGTCCTGAGCCGGAATCCCGAGATGGGCCCGACCCTGACGAGATCCGAGATGCGCCCCATGTGGTCTGTCTACTCGACCCAGCGGTATCCCATGCCGTACACCGTGTGCACCGCGTCGAACTTCTCGTCGATCACCTGGAACTTGCGGCGGATGCGCTTGATGTGCGAGGTGATGGTGTTGTCGTCGAGCACCACGTTCGCGGCGTCCATGAGCTGCTGGCGGTTCTTCACGTGCCCGGGATGTCTGGTGAGCGCGTAGACGATCCAGAACTCCGTGAGCGACAGGAGCACCACCTGGCCGTTCCACTCCACCGACATGCGCTCGCTGTCGAGCGTGAGCGCGCCGCGGCGGATCACCTGCTTTTCCTCGGTGGGCCGGCGCAGTGCATCGACACGGCGAAACAGCGCATTCACTCGCGCGATGAGATGCGCCAGCGAGAGATCCTTGGTCAGGAAATCGTCGGCGCCGAGGCGCAGGCCGGACACCGCGTCGAGTTCGCTGTCGCGCGCCGTCAGGAAGATGATGGGCAGCTCCGCCGAGAGATTGCGCAGCTGGCGGCAGAGCTCGAAGCCGCCTTCGGGCTCGTCTTCCAGCGAGATGTCGATCACGGCGAGGTCGGGCAGCCGAGCCGCGAACGCGGCCATGGCCTCGCGACGGTTCGGGTAGCCGCGAACGGCGTAACCCTCTCGCGCGAACGCGGCGGCGTAGTTGTCCCGGATGGCCCGCTCGTCCTCGACGATGGCGATGTTCTTCTTCATGGCGGTGAAGTGTAAGCGAGCCGTGCAGGCTTAAGCGCGCCGGCCACATTTGGTCATTTTCCAGCGGCGCAGCGCCATCAATGCATCACGGCCCGTCCTCGCGCACGGCGCGAAATGGCTCCCATCCACCACACCGGGAGCCGGCCATGAGTGAGCTTCGAACGAATCCTGCGCACAAGACATATGTCACCACGTCATTCGCCACGCATCCGGGCGAGCGCTGGCGCAAGTTCCTCGAGCGTGTCGGCACTCATAGCAATGATTTCGGGACGCGATTGGCGCGGGCGCGCTTCGTGTACCTGCATCGCCGCGAGACGTACACGCAGTGGCTGCCGTTGTGAGCCCCGTGCGGGAGCAGGTCATGGACCACGACGACAACCCCGAGCGTGTCGAGGGGCCGCAACCTCCGGAGCCCGAGTCGGAGGAGAGCTACTGGCAATGGGTGGCGCTCGTCGTGTTGCTCGCGTGCTGGCTCGCGGAGTCGATGTTGTGATCAGGGGAAGCCGGCGACTTCGAGCCGGGTGATCTGCGCGCGCTGCGCCGCGGCCAGCACGCGAGCCACCGGGTCGTAGGGTGCGCGCCGATCGGGCAATACTTTCACTCGCGTGTCGGCGGGCAACACGCGTAATGCGCGCTCCAGCGCGTCGGTGTCGGAGTACGCCACGCCATTCAGCAGAAGCCGCCCATCGAACTCCACCGCCAGCTCGACGACGGGAGATGGCGTGCCCGGCAAGGCCTGTGGCAAATTGACTTTGACGGCGTGCGTGGCGATCGGCAGGGTGAAGATCAGCATCACCAGCAATACGAGCAACACGTCGATCAACGGCGTGGCGTTCATCTGTGGTTCGACGGGGGCCTGCTCGACGATGGGATTGCCTGACATGTTCCACCTCCTGCTCCTGGCAACGCGCGCTGCGGGCGAAAGGGGTTCGCGCGCTACGGTGGTTTGATGTACGCGGATCAAAGATTCCGGCCGCTGTCCGTGGAGGCAGTGACGCTGTTGCAGGAAGGCCGTCTCGCCGACGCGATCAGGGCCGTGCGTCAGTCCGAAGATCTGGGGCGCAAGGACGCCCGGGCGCGCGTGGACGCCTATCTCGTGCGTGAACCGCTGTTGCGCATCCAGCTCGATGCGCAACGCAGCGCCGCGCGCCGCAGGTTTTTCTATTGGTTCGTGGCGGTGGATCTCGTGATCACCGCCGCAGCCATCTACTGGCTGTACTTCCGAGGATCCGCTTGATGTTGTTGATAGGCATGTTCGATTCGCCTTTCGTCCGCCGCGTGGCCGTCACGCTGAAGTTGCTGGAGATCCCTTTCGAACATGCCAACTGGTCCGTGGGCAAGGATTTCGACCGCATCCGTGAATACAACCCGTTGGGCCGTGTGCCCACGCTCGTGATCCACGACGGCGAAGCCCTGTTCGAGTCGGCCGCCATCCTCGACTACCTGGATGAACTCGTGGGTCCCGATCGTGCGCTGATGCCGGCGTCGGGCCCGGAGCGCCGGCGCGCGCTCAACCTGCTGGCGATGGCCACGGGCGCGGCGGAGAAGGGCGTGCTGCAGGTATACGAGGGCGTGTTCCGGCCGGAGTCCAGGCGCCACGAGCCCTGGCTGGAACGGCTACGCCTGCAGATGAATGCCGCGCTCGCCGCGCTCGATCGCGAGGTTGGCGAACGGGGCGCGGGTCAGTGGCTGGTCGGCCGCGAACTCAGCCAGGCGGACGTCACCGCCGCCTGCGCCTTCACGTTCCTCAACGACACCCTGGGCGTGGCTCGCGATGCCGTGATGTTCCATTCCCTGGCGACGCTGGCGGCGCGTTGTGAAGCGATGCCCGCGTTTGCCGAGACTCGTACGCCTTTCTTCGCGCCCGGAAGCGGATCGGCGAGCTGAACCGAGCCGCTAGAACGCGTTGATCCCCGTCAGCTCACGCCCGATCGTGAGCTGGTGGATGGTCTCCGTACCCTCGTACGTGATCACGCTCTCGAGATTGAGCGCGTGACGGATGGGCACGTATTCGGCGCTGATTCCCGAGCCGCCGAGCATGTCGCGGCAGTCGCGCGCGATATCGAGCGCCATGCGGCAATTGTTCCACTTGGCGAGCGACACCTGCGGCGGCTGCATCTGGCCGGCGTCCTTGAGCCGTCCGAGCTGATGCGAAAGTAGTTGGGCCAGCGTGATCTTGCGCGCCATCTCGGCGAGCCGGAGCTGGATGGTCTGGGTGGCGGCCAGTGGCTTGCCGAACAACTCGCGCGTCTTCGTGTAGTCGATGAGCTGTGCCAGGCACGCTTGCGCCGCGCCGATCACGCCCCAGGTGATGCCGTAACGCGCCTGCGTCAGGCAGGACAACGGGCCCTTGAGGCCTTTCACGTTGGGCAGCAGGTTCGAGTCCGGCACCACGACGTTGTCGAAGAACAGGGAGGAGGTCACCGAAGCGCGCAGGCTGAACTTGCGTTCGATCTCCGGCGCGGAGAAACCTTTCATGCCCTTTTCGACGATGAAGCCCCGAATGCCGTCGGAGGTCTCCGCCCAGCAGATGCACAGATCGGCGATGGCGCCGTTCGTGATCCACATCTTGGCGCCGTTGATAACCCAGTCGCCGCCCTTTTTCACGGCGCGGGTCTTCATGTTCGAGGGATCCGATCCGCCATGCGGCTCGGTGAGCCCGAAGCAGCCGATCTTGCGGCCGCGGGCCATGTCGGGCAGCCAGCGTTGTTTCTGCTCCTCGCTGCCGAACGCGTAGATGGGATACATGCACAGCGAACTCTGCACGGACACGAAGCTGCGAATGCCCGAATCCCCGCGCTCGAGTTCCTGGCAGATGAGACCGTAGCTCACGGCGTTGAGCCCGGCGCAGTCGTAGCCCTGGATCGAGGAGCCTAACAACCCGAGATCGGCGATCTCCTGGACCAGTTCTCGCGGAAAATGATGATTCTCGAAGCAGTCCTGGATGATGGGCAACACGCGCTCATCGACGAAGCGGCCGACGGAGTCCTGCACCGCCCGTTCATCCTCGGTGAGCAGGCTGCGAACGTCGTACAGGTCGAGGGGGTTGAGCATGGGAAGTATCCTGGTTTCGTTGTCGCGATCATCCGCGCCCACGGCAGGCAGCTCAAGGTGGAGCAGGCGGTGAGGCGAGCGGCGGCGGTCCCCGCGTCAGTAGGCGATGCCCAACTTCCGGTACAGGTGTCCCACCAGCCACAGCGGCCCGATGAGCAGGAACTGGATGTCCTTCATGAACGAGGGGCGTTTGCCTTCGATGTGATGGCCGATGAACTGGCCGATCCATCCGGCGACGAAGATCACGAGGCAGGTGAGCCAGAGCGGCCATGACAAGGTGTCAAGCCAGCTCACGATGAGCAGCAGCAGACCGAGGCCGATCGTCGCTCCCACGCCGAGCGGCACTGACAGCCGGAAGTAATAGACGAGCGCGGCTGCGACGAACAACGTGGCGAGGTTCAGCCAGGGAGAGATCTGCTCGATGGCTTGGGGCATCGGGATCGCCCAGAGAAAGCCGATCACGGTCATGACGATGGGCGGCACGCAGATGATGTGGAGCAGTTCGTTGCGCGGATGGCTGTGGCTCTCGCCGTATTCACCGAACCATTGCTCGACGGTGCGCATGGCGCGGAAAACTACGCTCGTGTTGCATACTTCGCAACACGCCAAACAACGTGACGTAACGCAGGGAGCCGCGATGCCGTTGATGCAGCGATTCATGTCGTTCATGGCGCGCACCCGGATCCTCTCGGATGCGCGGCTGCTCGAGCTCTATCCGCCGTTCGTGCCGATGCGCATCAAGGTGCTCGAGATCGCGGACGGGTGGCGCCCGGTGCGGATACGTCTGACGCTGAATGCGATGTCCCGCAATCCCGGTGGGGTGATGTTCGGCGGGTGGCAGGCGGCGCTCGCCGACCCGGTTGCTGCGCTTGCTTGCGCGCGGGTTTTCCCGGGTTATTCGGTCTGGACCCGCGCCATGACCATCTCTTTCGACCATGGCGGAAATTCCGACCTGGAGATGCGTTTTTCCCTGACGCCGGAACAAGAGCAGGCTATTAGGATCGAACTCGAGCGTGATGGTCGGTCTTCGCCGACATTTGAATACGGCTACTTTCGCAGCGATGGTGTACGCAGCACGGTCATCCGCAACACCGTTGCGATCCGGCCGCGAGGTTATCGCCGCGCGACTACGCCGCCTGCTTCGCCGGAAACGGTGGAGTAGCGAGGCTCAATGAGAACTGGAGCACAGAAAAGCGGGTTCATTCGGCGTTCAGATGCGCGCCGCCATGATGGCCCGTAAGGAGAACTGCATGAAAACAAAGTTGATCAAAGGAACCTTGTTAGCCATCGCCGCCGCCATGACGGTTGCGGGATGTCAGACCACCGACGCCTACA
>JBKPPO010000025.1:0-10786 GCA_046733635.1 Pseudomonadota bacterium
GGGGAGAACGGGGAAGTCGCGGAAACAAGAAGAACAAGCCGAAAAACAAGAAGAAGAAAATTTCGCCAGTAATTCGAGTCTGTCAGCTTCGAAACATTGGCCTCGCTAAACAAACTTTCTCCCCCTGTGCCTTCACTCGGATCCCTTCGAGGCAGGCAACAACACCGCCGCCAGCACCCGCCGCTCCTCGCTCAACAGCACGTTGTACGTGCGGCAGGCCGCACCGATCTCCATGACCTCGATGCCTATCTTCCGCGTGGTGAACTCCGCGCGCAGCGCCGCGCGTGGAAACTGCTGCTGCGCTCCAGTCGAGAGCACGACGATCTCCGGATTCAATTCCCAGATCGGTTGCAGGTGCTCGATCGTCAATGAGCCGACATCGATCGGCGGCCAATCCCGGATCAGCGCGGTGGCGCCCACGATGCAACTCGTGCGAACGGTCTCTTCACCGATGGTGATTGAATCCGCGGCGTAGCGCCGGATGAGGTTGATGCCCGCCGGGGTGTGCTGGATGAATTTCATCGTGCGATACGATACCGGCATGCGCCGGCTCACGTTGATCCTTTCCGATCTGTATCTCCCGGCGGAATCCGTGCGTGAGGTTTTGCCCGACACACCGTCACTGCCTGCGCTCGAGTGGCTCCTGAGATTCGCGGATGCAAGGCCCATCGAGGACTGGCGCCGCTGGCTCGCGCAGGAATGCGGCGCGTCAGAATTCGCGCAGGTCGGTCCGGCCGCCGCGCTCGCTGCGCAGGTGGGTGCCAAGCCGCGCGGCGCGTGGATCGCGACACCCGTGAGTCTGGAGGCGAGGCTGGATCACGTTCGGCTTCGCGATCGCGGATTGCTCCGACTGTTGCCGGAGCAGCGCGAACATCTTCGGGCGGACTTCGCGCGTACTTTCGGTCCTGCACTCCGCCTGCACGAGGCCGGCGACCGCGGCTTCCTGCTCGAAGGCGGGCCTGCTGCGGCGGTCACGACCATCGACCCCGCTCGTTTGCTCGATGCGGACATCGGTCCCGCGCTGCCGGCAGCCGGTGCGGCCGGAGAATTGCGCCGCCTCGCCGCGGAGATCGAGATGTGGCTGCACTCCGCGCCGATCAACGATGCGCGTGAGAAGTCTGGTCAGCGGCGGATCACGTCATTGTGGTTGTGGGGCGGCGGCACGACGGCCGACGAGACTCCTGCCTGGAAAGGCACCGCCGATCCGTTCGGACGCGATCCCTGGCTGTTCGCGCTCTCCGGCCAGTCTCCGCCGCGAGATCCGCCCGCATCCTTCGGTGATGTCGCCGCTCGAAGCGATGCCATCGTCGAATTCGCGCCCATGTCCGGCGGCGCAGAAGAGCGGCTCGATTCGCTGGAGACGATGTGGTTCGCGCCCGTGCGAACCGCGATCTCCTCGGGCCGGCTCGAGTGCTTCACGCTGGCCGCCAACGATCAGGTGTTCACCGTGCGCGCTCGCGCGGGCTGGCGATTCTGGCGGCGACGCCGCGGCTGGCTCGCTGCGCTCGCGAAGGCATAATCCAGCGCATGGAACTGTTCATCTCGCGGCGCACTTGTGAGGCGGAGATCGCGGACAACACCCTGCACCCGGTGTTGCGCCGCGCATATGCGGCTCGTGGCGTGCGCGATCGCGATGAGCTCTCGCTGACGCTCGATCGGCTCATGCCGGTGGGCACGCTCGAAGGCGTGGATGCGGCCGTCCAGCTCATCCTCGCGCACAAGGATCGCCGCATCCTCGTGGTGGGCGACTTCGACGCCGATGGCGCCACGAGCACGGCGCTGATCGTGCGTTGCCTGCGCGCCTGGGGATTCGCGTCGGTGGATTTCCTGGTGCCGAACCGCTTCGAATTCGGCTATGGGCTCACGCCCGAGATCGTCGGGCTCGCGGCCGAACGATCGCCCACGCTCATCGTCACCGTGGACAACGGCATCTCCAGCCACGCGGGAGTCGCGGCGGCGCGCGAACGCGGAATCCAGGTGGTCGTCACGGATCACCATCTGCCAGGACCCACGCTTCCGGAAGCGGACGTCATCGTGAATCCCAACGTGCCCGGCAGCCGTTTCGGCAGCAAGGCGCTCGCGGGTGTGGGCGTAGCGTTCTACGTCATGGCCGCGGTTCGCCGGGAGATCGACGTGCGCGGCACGGTGGTCATGCCGCCGGTCACGGATTTCCTCGACCTGGTGGCGCTGGGAACCGTGGCCGATCTCGTGCCGCTGGATGTGAACAATCGCGTGTTGGTCTCGCAGGGCATCCGGCGCATTCGCGCGGGCCGGGCGGTGCCGGGGATCCGCGCGCTGCTGGGCATTGGCAATCGGTCGGTCGCGTCGGTGACGGCCGCCGATCTCGGATTCACGATCGGGCCCCGTCTCAATGCCGCGGGTCGTCTCGACGACATGTCGATCGGCATCCGTTGCCTGCTCGCCGACACCGAAAGCGAAGCACTGGCGCTGGCCACGAGGCTCGACCAACTGAACGCCGAGCGCCGCGAGATCGAAACGCGCATGCAGGTCGCAGCGCTCGCAGCCGTGAGTCATCTGCGCGATCCCGCCGAACATCGCGGTTCCTCGCGCCAGGGTGTCTGCCTGTTCGATGCGGGCTGGCATCAGGGCGTCGTGGGCCTGGTAGCGAGCCGTATCAAGGATCGCATCCGTCGTCCCGTCATCGCATTCGCGCGAGCGGGAGAGGGCGTGCTGCGAGGCTCGGCAAGGTCGGTGCCCGGCATCCACATCCGCGACGTCCTGGATGGCGTGGCCGCGCGGAATCCCGATCTCATCAGCCGTTTCGGCGGCCACGCCATGGCCGCAGGACTCACGCTCGAAGAACGGCACCTCGACGCCTTCGCGCAGGCCTTCGACGAAGAGGTCACGCGCTGGCGCGATCCGAGCGTCCCGACCAATCGCGTGGAGACCGACGGCGAATTGAGCAGTCACGAGATCGCGCTCGAAACCGCGCAGGCCGTGCGCGAAGGCGGCCCGTGGGGCCAGGCGTTTCCCGAACCCTGTTTCGATGGCGTGTTCGCGGTGAAGAACGCGCGCGTCGTGGGCGACAAGCACCTGAAGATGTGGGTGACCTCGGGCGACGGCGAGCGGAGCTTCGACGCCATCGCGTTCAACTTCAAGGCTTCCGAGGAGTCGCCGAAGCTGCCGGATGGCGACGTGCGCCTCGTCTACCGGCTCGACATCAACGAATACAAGGGCGAGCGGCGGCTGCAGCTGCTCGTCGATCACGTGTTGCCGTGACCACTAACTACCTCATCCGTCCCGGCGATCCGCTGGACCCGCAGGTCCGCGCGCTCATCGCGGAACTCGACGCCTTCAACAGCGAGTTGTATCCGGCGGAGAGCAATCACTTCGATCCGCCGGAAACGCTGGCACAGGCGCGCGGCGTGTTCCTCGTGGTGGAGCAGGGCGGCGAGATCGTCGGCTGCGGCGCGGCGAAACACTGCGGCGGCTGGGCGGAGCTCAAGCGCATGTACCTCAAGCCCAAGGCTCGCGGCGGCGGCATTGCGCTCGCCATGCTCGTGAAACTGCTCGACTGGGCGCGTTCGGAGGGCCTGCCGCTGGCGCGCCTGGAGACCGGCAACGTGAGCGTGGGTGCGCTGCGGCTGTACCGGCGCGCCGGTTTCAAGGAGATCCCGGCGTTTCCTCCCTACAAACCCGATCCGCTGTCGATATTCATGGAACGCGCACTCAGGTAGGATGCGCGCCCTTTCCGCCTTTCGGAAAAGCCTGAACCCGTATGCCATTGGAACTAGGTCAATTGAAGCGTCAGCTCAAAGACCTCGAGGAGCGCATGAACTCCTTGAGGGGGTTTCTTTGAGTACGACCAGAAAAAAGAGCGGCTAGAAGAAGTCAGCCGCGAACTCGAAGATCCCAACGTCTGGCAGAAGCCCGAGAAGGCGCAGGAGCTGGGCAAGGAGCGCGCGCGGCTCGCGGCGGAACTCGCCGACATGGACAAGACCACGGGCGGCGTGAGCAGCGCCAACGAACTACTCGAACTCGCCGAGGCCGAAGGCGACGAGGGCATGGCGCGGGAGATCGAGAAGGACGCCGGCAAACTCGAAGCCGAAGTGCGCAAGCTCGAGTTCAAACGAATGTTCCGCGGCGAGATGGATTCCCACAACGCGTTCGTCGACATCCAGGCCGGAGCCGGTGGCACCGAAGCGCAGGACTGGGCGCAGATGATCCTGCGCATGTACCTCAAATGGGCGGCCGCGCGCGGCTTCGATGCCGAAGTGATCGATTCGAATGCCGGCGAAGTCGCGGGCATGAAGAGCGCGACGATCGAGATCAAGGGCGAGTACGCCTACGGCTGGCTGCGCACGGAAACCGGCGTGCATCGACTGGTGCGCAAGTCGCCGTTCGATTCCGGCAATCGACGTCACACGTCTTTCGCATCCGTATTCGTGTCGCCCGAAGTGGACGATGACATCAAGGTCGACCTGAACCCGGCCGACATCTCGATGGACGTGTACCGATCGAGCGGCGCCGGCGGACAGCACGTGAACAAGACGGAGTCGGCGGTGCGCCTGACGCACGGTCCCACCGGTATCGTCGTCGCGTGCCAGAACGAGCGCAGCCAGCACAAGAACCGCGCCACGGCCATGAAGATGCTGAAGGCCAAGCTGTACGAGCTGGAATTCAACAAGCGCAACGCCGCGGCCAAGGTCCTCGAGGACTCCAAGAGCGACGTGAGCTGGGGCAACCAGATCCGCTCCTACGTACTCGATCAATCGCGCATCAAGGATCTGCGCACCGACGTCGAGATCGGCGATACCAACAAGGTGCTCGACGGGCATCTCGATCCTTTCATGGAAGCTTCGCTCAAGGCGGGATTGTGAACCAAGGTCCTAACAACCCCGGCGGTGGTGACCAAGCCCCGCAGGACGAGAACAAACTCATCGCGGAACGCCGCGCCAAACTCGCCGAATGGCGCGAGCAGGCGAAATCCGCCGGCGTGCCCGCTTTCCCGAACGACTTCCGGCGCGACGTCCTCGCGAGCCTGCTGCTCGACGAATACGGCGACAAGCCGCCCGAGTGGTTCGACGCCAACGTCGTGCGCGTGCACGTGGCGGGCCGCATGATGTCGAAACGCGTCATGGGCAAGGCCAGTTTCGCGAAGCTGCAGGACCGCACGGGCCAGATCCAGGTGTTCCTGCAGCGCGATGCCCTGGGCGAGAGCTACGAAGCGTTCAAGAAGTACGACGTGGGCGACATCCTCGCGTCGGTGGGCACCCTGTTCAAGACGAAGACGGGCGAACTCTCCGTACGCGCCGAATCGCTGCGCATGCTGACCAAGTCGCTCCGTCCGCTGCCCGACAAGTGGCATGGCATGGCCGACGTCGACATGCGGTATCGCCAGCGCTACGTGGATCTGATCGTCAACGAGCAGAGCCGCAAGGTTTTCTACGCACGCAACCAGATCCTCCGCTATCTGCGTGACTTCCTCGACAGCATGGGTTTCCTCGAGGTCGAGACCCCGATGCTGCAGAGCATTCCCGGTGGCGCGGCCGCGCGTCCGTTCAAGACGCACCACAATGCGCTCGACATGGACATGTACCTGCGCATCGCACCGGAGCTGTTCCTCAAGCGCCTCACCGTGGGCGGCTTCGAGCGTGTATACGAGATCAACCGCAACTTCCGCAACGAAGGCGTCTCGACCCGGCACAACCCCGAGTTCACGATGCTCGAGTTGTATGTCGCCTATGCCGACTACAACGACCTGATCGTCATGATCGAGCGTGCGATGCAGGGCATCGCCGACGTGGTGCTGGGCACGCGCAAGATCACCTACCAGGGCCGCGAGTACGATCTCGACAAGCCCTTCACGCGGATCAGCGTGATCGAGGCGGTGGCCAGGCACGTACCCGGCGGCTTCGACATGTCCCGCGCGCGGGATGTCGCCTATCTACGCGAGCTCTGCAGCAAACATGGCATCGCATTCAAGCCCGGCGACGGCGCCGGCAAGCTGCAGATCGAATTGTTCGAGCGTTTCGCCGAAGACACTTTCGTCGAGCCGACGTTCGCCTATGGGTACCCCGCCGAAGTGAGCCCGCTCTCGCGCGCCAACGATGCCGATCCTTTCCTCACCGACCGCTTCGAGTTCTTCATCGCGGGGCGTGAGCTCGCCAATGGATTCTCCGAGCTCAACGACGCCGAGGACCAGGCCGCGCGCTTCCGTTCGCAGGTGGAGCGCAAGGACGCCGGCGACGACGAAGCCATGTACTACGACGCGGATTACGTTCGCGCGCTGGAATACGGCATGCCGCCGACGGCGGGGCTGGGCGTGGGCATCGACCGCCTGGTGATGTTCTTCACGGATGCTCCCTCCATCCGCGACGTGCTGCTGTTCCCGCACATGAGGCCGGAAGCCTGATGACGCCGCCGGCCGGAGCGCTCGCGGCCTTGCCGGTGGGAGTGTTCGATTCCGGCGTCGGCGGTCTCACGGTGTTGCGCGCGCTGAGGGCGGCGTTGCCCCACGAGGACTTCATCTACCTCGGTGACACGGCGCGTTTGCCCTATGGCACCAAGAGCCCGCAGACCGTCGCGCGTTATTCCGTTCGCGCCGCGGAGGCGCTGGTCGACCGCGGTATCAAGGCGCTGGTGATCGCCTGCAACACGGCCTCGGCCAGTGCGCTGCCGGCGCTGCGTCAACGATTCCCGGACTTGCCCGTCATCGGCGTGATCGAGCCGGGTGCGCGCGCCGCGACCGACACCAGCACCAGCGGGCGCATCGCCGTGCTCGCCACCGAAGGCACCGTGAAGGGCGGCGCCTACGTGGAGGCCATCCTGGCGCTTCGGCCCGACGCACACGTCACGCAGGTCGCGGCGCAGATCTTCGTCGCGCTGGCGGAAGAAGGCTGGAGCGAAGGCGCCGCCGTCGACGCGGTCACCGAGCGTTACCTCGCGCACCTGGATGCGCGTGTGGACACCGTGGTGCTGGGCTGCACGCATTTCCCGCTGCTGGCAGGCGCGATCGCGAAGCAGGTGGGGGCCACGCGCCAGGTGGTGGACTCCGCGGCGACCACGGCGCGAGCCACGGCGGCCGAGTTGGCCGCTCGTGGGATCACGCAGCAGGAGCGGCGGGAAGGCCAGGTCCGTTTGCTGGCCACCGACAGTCCGGAGCGCTTCGCGCGTGTGGGTGCACGATTCCTGGGCTCGTCCATCGCGGAACGGACTGTCGAGGCCATCGATCTCTGACGATTCGAAGCTTTCGCCCGCAACACGTTATGTCGCTACACTTGGCGCCCCCGGGCAGGGTCCCGGGGCGAACAAAAAAGGGATGCTGATGAGAGAACGGTCTGGAGTTGCACACGATCGCGCCGTGATGCCCATGCGTTTCGGGTTCGCGGATACCTTGTCCGGGCAATTGCATTTCCGCGCCTGCGGCGCAGGACCCGACATCGTGTTGCTGCCCTGGCTGCCCGCCAGCGGGCGCATGTACGACCACATCATGCCGCACCTGGCGCGCGCGGGATTCCGCGCCATCGCGTTCGACATCGCGGGCACGGGCCGCTCGCACAAGAAGTGCCGTAACTGGACCGTGCAGCAATACGCCGCGGACGTGCTCGAAGCCTGCGGCTCGCTGCACACCGTCCCGTACACCGTGGTCGGCGGCCGCTTCTCCGCCGCGATCGCGGTGGAAATGTTGTTAGCCTCGCCCGCGCAGGTCACCGGCGCCGTGCTCGATGGCGTCCCTGGCCTGGCGCCCGAAGAGCTCCGCAAACTCAACCCGCCCACGGGCGGACTCAACCCCAAGCTCAACGGCGACAACGCCTGGCAGAATTTCCCCTTCGAAGTGATCGTGCGCACGTTGAAGGAATGGGATCCGGCGTTCGAAGTCACGCAGGAAACCCTGCCGCTGATCTACGAATTCGTGCGTGACTACCTGGAACTGGGTTACGACGCCATCGTGGCCGGCGCGGAGAACGACGCCAAGGCCGCCAAGCCCGCGCACGACGTGCTCGCGCGGCTGGGCGAAGTGTCGCAGCGTGTGCTCGTCATGACATCCGATGCGGATGCGCTGGCGGCGGCGTACAACCGCGCCCTCGAACGGGCGCGCAATTCACGCGGTCACAAGTTCGCGGGAAACCACCCGGTTCTCACACCGGCCCGTGCGGCGGAGTACGCGCAGGTACTGGTCTCCTTCGCACGCCGATGAGGGTTCAGTCGGGCAAGGTGTAGGGCAGGGGCAAGGGACCGCTGACCTGGACCACACCTTCTTCGGCGGGCCCGGCGGAACTGTCGTCGACGGCGCCGAAATTCCCCACGGCGAGAACCTCCTGCTGTCCGTTGCCCGCATCGGCGACGCGCACCACCGACAAGGCGCGGCCATCCGCCGATCGAGCGGTATCCCCGGGCGCGAGCGCATGGCCGCTGGTGTTGAGCCAGCGTTGCATCCGGCGTTTCACCCGGCCCCGGTAGTGCGCGCGGGCGATCACTTCCTGGCCGGTATAACAACCCTTGTCGAACGCGATGGCGCCTAACAAGTCGAGGTTGAGCATCTGCGCCACGAAGGCTTCGCTCGTGGCCGGATACACCTGCGGCATCCCGGCGCGGACCGCGTCCAGTTCATGCGAGACCTCCGCTGTTTGCGCCAGCTCTTCGATGCGCAGTTTCGCGCGCAGCACGTATTTGCGAAGGCGTGCGGCGACCGGCGCCACGAGATCGGCCGGCAGCCGCGCGTGGAACTCCTCGGCCGAGACGCGCGTGAGGTCGAGCAGGGCGATGACACGTCCCTGGGGATTGTGGAGTCCGGCCAGCGTACTGGCGCCCGCGGAGAGCTTCTCCGCGTCAGCCGAAAGCTGACCCTGGAGGAACTTCGCCGCATCCACGCCGCGGAAAGCCAGCAGGCCGTAGGCGCCGGACGGAATGGGGGCTTCAGATCGGGGCGTGCTCATCTTTGTTTTTGCAGGGGTTTCAGGTGGTCGAAGCGGTGCGATTCTGGCAGAATTCGCCGCCGTGCCGAACGTTCAGTCCGAAGCGCAAGCTTCCTCCGCCAAGACTTCCGCCGATGTGCGGACATCCGCGGACTATCCAAGTCCCGCCGCCGCATCAGCTCCCGCTTCTGCCAGCCCGGGGATCGAGATCGGCGGGCCGAAGGGGCCCGAGCCCACCCGCTTCGGGGATTGGGAACGAAACGGCCGATGCGTCGACTTCTAGTTTCGATTTTTTAGGATGGCCTGATGCCCTCGCGCCCCCTGTCTCCCCATCTCGGCGTGTACAAGTTCATGTACACGATGTCGCTTTCGATCCTGCACCGGATCACGGGCGTCGCGGCCACCTTCGGGTTCCTCGTGTTCGTGTGGTGGCTGATGGCGCTGGCCTCGGGCCACGACGCCTACGCCTCGGCGATGCGCCTCGCGGATTCACCGCTCGTCAAACTACTGCTCGCGGGCTTCACGTTTGCGTTCGTCTACCATTTCTGCAACGGCATCCGGCACCTCGTGTGGGATACCGGCCGCGGGCTCGAACGCGCGCAGGCGCGGCGCAGCGGCGCCCTGGTCATCGTGGCCGCCTTGCTGATCACCGCCGCCGTGCTGTGGTTCGGCTGCCGCGCCCTGGGCGCGGGTGGGGTGGGCGCATGAGCCTGCGTACGCCGCTCGGAAAAGTCCTGGGCCGCGGCGCGGCCGGTGAAGGTGTCGGCCACTGGTGGGTCCAGCGTGTCACTGCGGTCGCGCTGCTGCCGCTCACGGTGTGGTTCGCCTGGTCGCTGCTGCGCCTCGATCTCCAGTCCTATGACGCCGTGCGTGGCTGGCTCGGTCAGCCCTGGGCCGCCGTGCTCACCATCCTGCTGTCGATCACGCTCGCCTGGCACTCCAAGCTGGGTGTGCAGGTGGTGATCGAAGACTACGTTCATTCCAAGGCGTCGAAGACGGCGCTGTTGCTCCTATCCACCTTCGTCCACATCGGCGCCGCGGTCGCCGCGATCTTCGCGGTACTCGTGCTGGCGCTCTCCTGACATGAAAGATTACGAATTCATCGATCACACCTACGACGTCGTCGTCGTGGGCGCGGGCGGCGCGGGTCTGCGCGCCACGCTGGGCCTGGCCGAGGCCGGACTATCTACCGCGTGCCTGACCAAGGTGTTCCCGACGCGTAGCCACACCGTGGCGGCACAGGGCGGAATCTCCGCCGCGCTCGGCAACATGGGTGAGGACGACTGGCGCTTCCATTTCTACGACACCATCAAGGGTTCGGACTGGCTGGGCGACCAGGACGCCATCGAGTTCATGTGCAAGGAGGCGCCGGCCGCGGTCATCGAGCTCGAGCACTACGGCGTTCCGTTCTCGCGCACCGACGATGGCCGCATCTACCAGCGCCCGTTCGGCGGCATGACGACCAACTACGGCAAGGGCATCGCGCAGCGCACCTGCGCCGCGGCGGACCGCACCGGTCACGCCATGCTCCACACGCTGTACCAGCAGTCGATCAAGAACAAGGCGGAGTTCTACATCGAGTACTTCGCGCTCGATCTCATCATGCAGGACGGCGCCTGCCGCGGCGTGGTCGCACTCGACATGGCCACGGGCCGGCTGCATCGCTACCGCGCGCATACCGTGATCCTGGCGACGGGCGGTTACGGCCGCGCGTACTTCTCGTGCACCTCCGCGCACACCTGCACGGGCGACGGCGGCGGCATGGCGCTGCGCGCCGGGCTGCCGATGCAGGACATGGAGTTCGTGCAGTTCCACCCCACCGGCATCTACGGCTCGGGTTGCCTGATCACCGAGGGCTCGCGCGGCGAGGGCGGATACCTCACCAACTCCGAGGGCGAGCGTTTCAT